>SIAF01000130.1 GCA_009691905.1 Planctomycetaceae bacterium
CGTCCAATTGCAGCCGCACAAACTCCGTTCCTTCCGGCCAACGATGAGGCATCGGTTCACTTCCTTGTGTCCCCCCAAGGAAGCGCGCAGCTTATCCCTCCCCGTCGATTCAGAAAATAGCATTCTTAGCCCAAAAGCGGGCCGTTGAATCTTTAACGGTCCGGAAGGGAGAACAGTCAGTTTGTTGATCGCCTTTACGTCGACAAGCGCGGCTCGAAGCAAGGTGGCGTCGACAGCGGGCGACGCGGCCCAACGAACGATTGGTTCCATGATCCACCCATAGATGGCTATTCCGACGAGCCGTTCGATTGCCCCGCCATGCATGCCAGCGTGACGACACGCCCGCAATACCGCGCGGTACCAACCCCAGGCACCGGCCAAGTCACCCGCATCTTCCACCCGAAGCGCCTCCAGATGAGCGAGCCGAATCAGCTCGCGGAGGTCATGCGCCATGGTCGGCGGTGTCGTGAGTTTCATTTCCGACGGCTGACAATCGAGTGCGTCCGGCTGCTCGCTCCCTTGGTGGAACAGATCCAGGGTGGCGCGATTTTGTTCCAGCCAGGCACGCAACTCGGGCGGCACCGCCTTCCATCCCTGCAGCAACACCTCCATCGTCAGTTGTTGCGACGCGGCCGCGCTCCGGGGATCGAAGACGGCATAGGCTTCCCGGTAAAACTCGGCGGCGTTGTCGGCCGGTGTAATCGGCACATGGCCAAAATGCGCAACGTCGAACGGTACAGGGATATCCGGCAGTTCCGCCCGTCGAAAGGTGCGAAACGCGACGAATGCCAGTAACAGGACCGCTGACAACGACAGAACGATGATCTTTGACCGATGCCGCGCAGCGAATCCATTGTTCTTCTTGGGAACGGACATGCTCAAACCGGTTTCACAGAGCAGGAGATCATCCCCAGAAAAACCAGCAGCGAGCGCGACAGTCGTCTCGAAAAGCGGCTGGTTTCGTGGAAAATCGGGTCGGATGATGCGGCGGCGGACATGGCTGCAGTTTACCAGCCGTAGCGGAGCGATTGAATGCCGGTCAATTCGATCAGACGGTTATTCAGCGGCAACGTTCAACAGGCAGTACGGTTCGGCGTCTTGAGCAGGACGAATCGAAACTCGGCCCAGCTTGCCAGGCGTGGCCAATCTTGTCTGGCCAAACGAGCGGCAGCGCAGTGATTCCTGATTACTATGCCACGCGAATGAGTCAACTGGTTGCAATGATCGGAAAGCAGAAGCGAGTCACGTTTAGGATTTGCTCTTGCCGCGGGTCGCCCAGGTCATCGAGATCAAAATAGCGCAATGCCAATTGGCTAGCCCGTTTGTATGAAACGGGCTTGTCGGACCAAACCCAGAGCTCGCGAAAGTCGAATTCGCTTGAGACACTGATGGGATGTTCCGGGCTATGATCTGTCGCGCGGACTCGGCACGACCATGTAATCAGGAAACTGGTTCCCTGTCGGCGCACGAAGCGGATCAGATGGTCGTTCGGGAACTCATGCCAGCCGACGTAAATGTTGCCCGGATTCGTCGGAAATGGTTCGTGGTCTATGAACTGCAAATCGAACTGTTGCCCCGCAAGTGCGCGCCAACCAGTCGATGTAGCGATCGGTGGGCCGATAAGACTGGCAGGCTGCATGTGGTGCGGAACGTACTCATCGGTACATTTCACAGTAATCTCCCAAACGGCAAAGGGGACAGGTCCATATATTGTCGTGAAGATCATGATGCGGTAAGCTGTATGGTATTATGCCGCGAAAAGCTCGTGTCACGCCCGGCGGATTGGTTTACCACGTCTCGAATCGGGGTGTCGGCCGGCGGCGCCTGTTCGACAAAAACGCCGACTATGCCGCGTTCGAAGAGATCCTGGCCGAGACGCTCGAAAAATGCCCGATGCGGATCTGCGGCTATTGCCTGATGCCCAATCATTGGCACTTCGTGATGTGGCCCCCGCGATGTGACCCCAGGGGGACAAAGATCTGGGCCTGTTCATGCAACGTCTGTGCGTCACGCACGTGGCGCGCTGGCAAAAGCATCGGCATGCCGTGGGTGAAGGGCATCTCGATCAGGCTCGGTACAAGTCGTTTCCGGTCGAAACGGATGACTACTTTCACCAACTGATGCGGTACGTGGAACGCAACGCGCTGCGCGCGAATCTCTGCGAGCGTGCGGAGGACTGGCGCTGGGGAAGCCTGTGGCGAAGAGTGCATGGCACGACCGAACAACGGGCGATCCTGAGTGACTGGCCCGTTCCCCGCCCGCGCCATTGGGCGGAGCATGTCAATCGCCCGCAAACGAAGGCCGAGGTGAACGCGATTCGCAACAGCGTCATTCGCGGGCAACCGCTGGGCTCGCCCGCCTGGGTCTGGCAAACTGCGAAACACCTCGGACTGGAGTCGACGCTGCGGCCTCGCGGTCGACCGCGCAAATTCACAGACGAGTAACCGAGTTATATGGACCTATCCCCTTCCTGCTCCACGCAGCATGCGGATTCCCAGCGATTCGATAAACTTTTGTCGCCTTCGATCGCGTTCCTGTGCGTCGCCGACGTAGTGCGTTTCCCCGTCGAGTTCGATGCCCAGCAGCAACTCGGCACAGTAGAAGTCGAGTTGGAAAGCGCCGACTCCGTATTGGCGGCGAAATTTGCAACCGAGCAGTTTCCGTCCCTTGAGAACAGACCACAGTATCGCTTCCGCAGGCGGCATGCTGCGGCGAGCGGTTTGCCGCCTGCGTTTGTAGTCGGACTGGTTGAAGTACTCGGTCATGGCGGATCGACGTCGGGCTCGATTCGGGATCGACGCGCTTTGATACGGGGTGTGCAGTTCGATTGTTTGGTTGTCAATTTTGCGGTGCAATGGAAGCGAGTCTACAGCGCCACACGACCCCCCCTGCCCCCCCTTCCTAAGGGGGGGAGAAATGGAGGACCGCTTCGCGGTCCGTTCAATCCCGTGTGATGAATTCATGCAGATTGAGCAGGACGCTCGACAAATTCGTCCATGCCGCAAGTTCCGCCGGTGTTACTGCGACGGGCGGCTGCGTCGCGGGCGCGATCAGCTCGGCACGCGCTGCGTCGGCCGACAGCAGTACGCGTTGCTGTTGCAGATATTCCGAAAGCCGTTTGATTTCATCGGCGCCGGGCGACCGCGCCAGGCAGATCCGCAGGCCCTTAGCGACGCGGTCGTCGTCACTTTTTCCCGGCTGGGCCAGCAAACGCAGCGCCAGTCCCTGAGCCATTTCGAAGAACGCCGGATCGTTGAGCAGCGTCAGCGCCTGCAACGGCGTATTCGATCGGGGTCGCCGCGTGCAAACGTCGTTGGGTGTCGGGGCATCGAAAATGATCGCCTGGGCGAAGGGGGCGGTCCGTAGCAGGAATGTATAAAGCCCGCGCCGATAGCGGTCGTCGCCGTCGCTGACTTTCCAGTCGTTCTCGCCGAAGGCTTCCATCGTCACCCGCTCAGACTGGGGTGGACGGACGCCCGGTCCGCCCACCTTGCGGCTCAACAGGCCGCTGGTTGCCAGAGCCAGGTCGCGGACTGTTTCAGCGGGGACGCGCAAAGACGCCTGCCGGGCGACAAGCACGTTTTCAGCGTCGCGCACCCGCAGATCGTCCCGCGGCTGCGACGATTGACGGTAGGCGGCCGAAGTGACGATCAAGCGGTGCATGTGTTTGACATCCCAGCCTGAGTCCTGAAACTCGGCTGCGAGCCAGTCGAGCAGTTCGGGATGCGACGGGCGATCGCCGCGACGGCCGAAATCATTCGACGTCAGCACCAGGCCGCGTCCGAAAAACTCCTGCCACATGCGATTGACGGTGACACGGGACGTCAGCGGGTTTTGCGGGGCGACCAGCCAGCGGGCCAGCGCCAGCCGCGTCGAGTCGGCATGTTCGGCCGGCGCGGGCAGCGCGGCGGGTGTATCGGGTTCGACGTCGGCACCGCGCGCCCGAAAGTCGCCACGCTCGTGAATGTACGTTTGCCGCGGGTTGAGCGCCGCCTGCATCACCGGGGCACGGGTCGCCTGCGGAAACTCTTTGCGCAGGGCCGCGAGCTGGTCGCGAATTTCGCCCAGCTTCGCGTCGTCAAACGCTTTCGAGTCGACGATCGAGCCGTGCTTCAGGAAGTAGTCTTCGAGATCGGCGTGCTGCCGTGGGCTGCGTTTTTCAATCGGCAGCCGGGCGATTTGCGTCCCCTCCAGTTGGCCCTCGCCGAAGTGTCCGCCCCAGATCAGTCCCAGCAGTTCCCACTGGCGATCCCAGACATGATCGACGCCGGGATGCGCGGCGGCGTCGAGGCACTTTGTTTCCCAGCGCTGTTGCAGTTCGCGGAGCGGCGATGCGACGTTCGCCCGCAGCAGGGCGCGGCGGCGCTCGTATTCCGGCTGCGATGCCAGCCAGGCCGCGCGTTCGTCCGGCAGCGGAGCGTCAATATTGACTTCGTCGGCATTGTCGAAAAACGCGTACAGTCGAAAGAAATCGTCCTGCGTGACGGAGTCGTACTTGTGATCGTGACAGCGGGCGCAGCCGATGGTCAGCCCCAGCCAGATCGTGCCGGTCATCGAGGTCCGGTCGATGATTTGTGCGACGCGATACTCTTCGAGATCGGCGCCCCCCTCGCGGTTGCTCAGGGTTTGCCGCAAAAAGCCGGTGCCCATGACGTCATCAAGGGTCGCGTCGGGGAGCAGGTCGCCGGCGATCTGGCGGATCGTGAACTGATCGAACGGCAAGTTCTCGTTGAGCCCCCGGACGACCCAGTCGCGGTATCGCCAGGCGACCGGTCGCAATTGGTCGGTCAGGTGTCCGTCGCTGTCGCCATAATGGCACAAATCGAGCCACGGCCGCGCCCAGCGTTCGCCATAGTGCGGCGAAGCGAGCAGGCGGTCGACCAGTCGCTCGCAGGCGTCGGGATGCTCGTCGTTCGCAAACGCTTCGACTTCGTCGGGGGTCGGCGGCAACCCGATCAGATCGAGGGTGATTCGGCGAATCAGCGTGACCCGATCGGTCGGGGGCGAAGGGGCGATTCCCTCGGCTTCAAGGCGTGCCAGAATGAAGGTGTCGATGGCGTTGCTCGGCCGGGCTGGATCGCGCACCACGGGGGGCTGCGGGCGGACGACCGGGCGGAACGACCAGTGCTCGTCGGCTGCGACAGCGCCCGCCGGCAACAGAAACAGCACGCAGGCGGCAATCGTCCGCGCCGCGTGAATCACGCGTTCGGCAACGGCGCTCACGTTTTGGTCTCCAGCTTGAGGAGTTTGAGCGCGTTGTCGCGGTAGATTTTGCGCTGCACCTCGGCAGGCAGGTTCAGCGATTCGAACAACTCGAATTGGGGAATTTTCTGCTCGGGCATCAGCACGTCGGTGCCGAACAGCAATTGATCGGCCCGTCGGATCAGAAACTCGCGACCGAACGCCAGGTCGCGGGCGATGGCCTTTTCGCCGCCGGGTTCTGACAGATCGCCATACAGATTCGGATACTTCTCCATCAGGCGGTCGAGTGCGCCCCCCGGTTCAACCGGTTTGGGAATTTCGGGATATCGACCGAAATCGGCATTCGTCGCCGCGCCGCAGATCGATGCCCAGAATCCCGCCGCATGCCCGATCAGGGGGAGTTTCGGAAACTCCTTGAGCACCCGTTCCACCCGAGGCAGCCCCGGTGTGTCGGGATTTCGGAGATCATCGAGATGAAACAGAATCGGCAAATCGACCTCGGTGGCCGCTTCGTAGAGGTACAGATTCTGAGTCGCGTCGAACGGCAGGCCGGTTTTATGCTCGCCGATTCCCCGGCAGCCGGCTTCCTGATAGCGCCTGAGGATATCAACCAGCCCTTTTACCCCCGCGATGTGCCCCGTTCGCTGCGGGGGAACGGTCACCCCCCTGGGGTCGACGGCGCAGAAGGGAATGATCCGATCGGGGAATTGCTTGAAGGCGGCCAGCGCCGTCGACGTCGGTTGCGCGACGGGTGCCGACTCCGGCGAAATCAAGGGCAGCACGCAGGCCCTTTCGACACCGTGCTCGTCCATGAACTGCAGCAGCCCTTCGGCCGTCAGCTCGCGTCCCGGATAGAACGCCCCCAGATGGGTGTGGATGTCGATGTACCGGATCTTCGCCGTGGCAGCCGCGTTCGCCGGCTTCCGTGACGGGCTCGCGACCAGAGAGCCGGCGGTTGCAAGCAGCGCACCTTTCAGGACGTCGCGGCGTGTCCACGAATGAGGCATGATGGCTGTCGGCATCGGTGAATTCGTTGATTCAAGAACGTGTCCTCAGTCTAACGATTGCGGACAGGTTCTGTCCAAAGCGAACACGACAACGTCGAGTAGTCGAGTAGGTCCCGCATGCCGGGCGGGACTTCGCGCCTCTCGGCGGCGTCCACTTGCAACCGGTCCCCTCTGGTCCCCTCCGGCAGAGGGGACCTACTTTGCGCCCGGGGGGGGTCAGAGCGTCGCCGCGTTGGCACGCGTGGAAGCAAGAAACTCGTTGCCTGACTTGCGGTCGACCGAAGATAACGACCAAGCGATGGCCCCGGAGCGCGCAAGACGATCGACGGCATTCATCCGAATCGACCCGCCCACAAACGGGGCCATCGCTCGACCGGGGTGCCGGTCGTGTCAAACGACGCTCGCAGGTCGTGACGGCGAGTCGTGTTGCCGTTTTGCGGCATCGCTCTGACCCCGGCACCCGTGCGCGTTAGCAATAATTATCGTGTCGGCCCATCGCTCGAAGCGGCCGGGAGAAGTTCGCAGTCGGTGAATTCCAGCAATTTGCTATTGAATTGGGCCTCCCCTACCTGAAATTCGCAGTCGCGGCCAATTCCCAGGCATTTTCCGCGCAACACTATTTTTTGCCTCTCGATCGGGAGTTTTGCCAATTGCTCCCTTGCAGACTCCGGAAAACGACACCGCACTTGGCGCTCTATGAACGAATTGTTCGTTTGCCGAACTTCGACCGACAGAATGACATCGTACCCGTCGGCGACCGCAGTGGGTGACGGGGCTGCAGATTCGTCGCGAGACGGCTGATGCGATGCAGCCGGTTTGCGTCCATCCTTCTGCGAGACGGTGCGGTTGATGCTTTCGAGTTGTCCGTCGATTTCGACAACTCGATTCTGCAACGATGAGTCGACCATCGCAGCGTTATAAATGTACGCGCGATACACCTCGGCTCCATCAAACCGAGCCACCGGCTCGGGAGTCTGCGGACCTGAGAGTAACAACAGCATTAGTCCTAAACTCGGTGCCGACATGACAAACCTCCCTGAATGGCTGTGGAGAATCAGACTCGACGTCTGCAAGAGTGTACGGTGCTGATTCGCAGGGGATCAAGCCCTCTTTCGGCAAGCAACGGGCTCAAGGTATCAGTCGCACCTTTTATGGCACAGCAGGAAAAGTAGAGTAGGTCCCGCCTGCCGGGCGGGACCTCGCGCGTCTCGGCGGCTTCTACTCGCAAAAGGTCCCCTCCGGCAGAGGGGACCTACTTCGTCGGTAACTCGACATAGGGGCCAAAACGGTCGGGACACCGCCGGGGCGGCGTTGGAAACCGCGTTTCAGCCGTGTATCATGGTGGCATGCAACTAAACGCTGCGTTCCACAGGGTATTGCGGTTGGCTGCGGTCCGAAGTCTGGCAGCGCTGCTGGTCTGTAGCGCGGGCATCCGAACCACGACCGCTGACGAACTCGCCCCCCCCGCCAAAGCGTCTTCAATCGATTTCGCCCACGACGTCGTCCCCCTGTTGCAAAAGCGCTGTGCCAAGTGCCATGCCGGGACGCAGCACAAGGCGGGCTTCTCGATCAACTCGCGGCATTCACTGATTAAAGGGGGCGACGATGGTCCTGCGGTCGTCCCCGGCGAAAGTGCCGCGAGCGAGCTGATCGAGCGCATCACCTCCGACGACGCGAATTTCCGGATGCCGCCCGAAGGCGAGCGGTTGACGGATGCGCAAATCAGCCTGTTGACGCGGTGGATCGATGCCGGGTTGCCGTGGGACGACGGGTTTGCCTTCGGCAAGCAGTCACGACAGGCCCCGCTGGCTCCGCGACAACCCCCCATTCCCGGTGATCCTGCCGCCGCGAAATTTACCAACCCGATCGACCGCTTTCTGCAAGGATATTTCAACGGTCATCTGCTCACCAGTGACGATCTGGCTTCCGAACAGGAGTACGCGCGCCGCGTTTCGTTCGACCTGATCGGCCTCCCCCCGTCGCTTGCGGAATTGGCCGCTCTGGCCGCCGACCGCAGTCCCGACCAGCGATCAAAATTCGTCGACCGCCTGCTCGCGAACCAGGCCGACTACACCGCACACTGGCTGACGCTCTGGAACGACCTGTTGCGCAACGCCTACCACGGCACGGGATTTATCGACGGGGGCCGTCGGCAAATCTCCGGCTGGCTGTACGCGGCGATCTACGAGAACCGCCCGTACGACCAGTTCGTGCGCGAGCTCGTGAACCCCGCTTCCGGCGTTGGCAGCGAGGGGTTCATCTACGGCATCAAGTGGCGCGGCACCGTGAATGAGAGCCAGCGCCGTGAAATTCAGGCCGCGCAGTCGGTGGCACAGGTGTTTCTGGCGACGAATCTCAAATGCGCGAGCTGTCACGACAGCTTCGTCAATCACTGGAAGCTGAGCGATGCCTACGCACTCGCCTCGGTGTTTGCCGACGCGCCGCTGGAACTGCATCGCTGCGACCAGCCGATCGGCGCCCCCTCGACCGTCGGCTTTCTGTATCCTGAATTGGGAACGATCGAACCGCAGGCCGACCGTGCCGAGCGGCAGCGACAACTGGCCGAACTGCTCACCAATCCCGGCAACGGCCGCCTGGCACGAACGATCGTCAATCGGCTGTGGGCGAAGCTGCTGGGCCGCGGCCTCGTCGAGCCGCTCGATAATCTCGATGCCCAGGCCTGGCATCAGGATCTGCTCGATTTTCTGGCGACCGACCTGGTCGCGCATGGCTACGATCTCAAACACACGCTGCGGCTGATCGCCACGTCGCGGGCGTATCAGTTGCCGGGCGTCGCCGCCGATCGGGAAGCCAGTCGAGAAGCGTTCGTCTTCCGCGGGCCGCTGGTCAAGCGGCTCTCTGCCGAACAGTTCGTCGACAGCGTGCTGACGCTGACCGACGCCTGGCCGGCTGCTGATCCGGCCGGGATGACGATCGACGGTCGCGGGCAAGGAGGACAGCTCGGGGCGATCGCCCAGGCGCTCGCCTCGTCGAAACAGCAAATCCCCACGATCGATCGCCCGTGGCTGAGCACGGCGAAGTGGGTCTGGTCGAGTGCTGACGCCCGCGCGGCGGCAATTCCCGAGACGATTTTTCTGCGCCGGACGTTTACGCTCGACGCGCGTCCCCAGCGCGCCATCGCCACGTTCACCGCCGACAATTCGTTCGAACTGTTTATCAACGGCGATTCGATCGCCAAGTCGGAAAACTGGGGCGCGCCGGTGCAGATTGACGTCACCGCCGCGCTCATCAAAGGGCCGAACATCATAGGCGTGCAGGCCCGCAACGGCGGCGACTCTCCCAACCCGGCCGGTGTGATCGGTGAGATCGTGCTGCTTGATTCCGCCGGCAAGACGGTCGATTCTCTGACGACCGATGCGACCTGGCGGACGGCAGGTAACGCACCCGACGGCTGGCTTGAGATAAAATTCGACGTCTCGAAGTGGAATGCGGCCATTGTTCTGGGCGATTCGTCAGTCGGCCCGTGGACGATCGACAAGCGGCTGGCCGACGGCGCGGCGGTGTCGCAGGCCACGGTGCAGCTTCCAGCCGGGTTTCGCGTGCGCGCTTCGCTCCAGCCACTGGATGCCCTGCAAGCGGCCCTTGGGCGACCCAATCGCGAGCAGACCGTTTCGACCCGGGACGCGGCCCCGACCATGTTGCAGGCCCTCGAACTGACCAACGGCAAACTGTTGGGGCAATTGCTGCAACGCGGGGCCGCACATTGGCAGGCCCAGGCCAAATCCGATCGCGACACGTTGATCGATCGGATCTACCAGACCGCTTTGGGCCGCCTTCCCTCGACCGCCGAGCGTGCGCTGGCGGCCGACCTGCTCGGGACAGCGCCCGATGTCGAGAATTTCGAAGACCTGCTGTGGACGATTTGCATGCTGCCTGAGTTTCAGTTGGTGCCCTGAGGAAATCGCGGGGCAACTTTCCTCAATCACAGAATCGACGAAAGGTGAAGAACCTGGTGAATGGTCCGGCGGCAAGCAGTCAATGTAGTCTTCATCGCTCCGCGTGAAGAGTCTCGGGACGTGACATTTTGAATTCGGGTAATCGACTGAGGCTTGCCGCTCGGTCCGTGCGGACAGTTGTAACGGTCAAGTTCGTGCGATTGCCCGAATCGTGGTTGCAAGCGTTCGCACTCTTCACGCGGAGCGATGAAGACTACATTGATATTGAATGCGTGCCGCGACTGACGTCACTGTCTATTGAACCGCGAGAACACGAAGATGCCTTCCACTCGACGCAGCTTTATGCAATCCGCCGCCGCCGGCACGCTGGGGATGGTGGCCGCCAACGCACTTCCGACGGCGCGCCCGGCGCACGGGGCGGCCAAGCCGCATGCCGCACATCAAACCGCCGACACGTTGATCGTGCTGTGGATGGCCGGCGGAATGGCACATACCGAAACGTTCGACCCCAAGCGGCATACAACGTTCTCGGCCGGGATGAAGGCCGACGATATCCTCTGCACGTTTCCCTCGATCGACACCGCCATCGACGACGTCAAGTTCTCGCAGGGGTTGGAAAAAACCGCCGCCGTCATCGATCGCGGCACGCTGATCCGCACGCACGTGCTCGGCGACCTGGGGCAGATCCTGCACTCGCGGCACCAGTATCACTGGCATACCGGCTACGAGCCGCCGCAGAACGTGGCGGCCCCGCACCTGGGCGCCTGGATCGCGCACGCCCTCGGTCCCGTCAACCCCGCCATTCCGGCGTTTATCGACGTCGGGCAGGTGTACGACGGCAACGGCGAGGCCGAAGAACTCAAGGCGTTTCAGACCGGCGGCTGCCTGGGGAGCGTGTTCAACCCGTTCCGCGTCCCCGACCCGCGGCAGGCGGTGAACGTCGTCCGTCCGCCGGCGGGGATGAGCGAAAAGCGTTTCCGCCGCCGGTTCGAAGCAGTCAAACAACTGATCGCTGCGTCGCCGACTCCCAAAGAAATTCGCGACGCTCAGCAGGCGGCCCTGGCGCGGGCCAGCGACGACGCCTATCGCTTGATGGAATCGTCAGCCGCCAATGCGTTCGACCTGTCGCTCGAACCACAGCCGTCGTACGACCTGTACAACACGTCGAAATTCGGCCTGGGGTGTTTGCTCGGGCGGCGACTGGTCGAGCAGGGGGCGCGGTTCATCGAAGTCACGACCGAGTACGGCCCGTTTTTGCAGTGGGACACCCACGACAACGGTCATACGCGGCTGGCCAAACTCAAGCAGGAGATCGACGCCCCGATCGCGCAGCTCGTCCGCGACCTCGAATCGCGGAAGCTGCTGGGCCGCACGATGATCGTCGTCGCCAGCGAATTCAGCCGCGATTGCCTGCTGGAGGGCAAACCCGAGAAGCGCGTCCCCGACCAGGTCGATCAGCCGGCCGTGATCAACGAACTGAAATTCTACGGCATGCACCGGCACTTCACGGGGGCGTCGAGCGTGCTGTTGTTCGGCGGCGGCGCGAAGCCGGGACTCGTCTACGGCAAAACCGCCCCCGAGCGCCCCTGCACGACGATCGAAAACCCGATCAACGTCTCCGACCTGCACGCCACATTGTTTCACGCGCTGGGCATCGCCCCCGACTACCACGTCGACGTCGAAGAACGCCCGTTCTACGTGACGCAGGACGGCAAGGGGAAGCCGCGGCTGGAGTTGGTCTCGTAGAACAAGCGTCCCCGCTTGTTTGCGTTTGAATTGACGAACTGGCCACAAGCGAGGACGCTTGTGCTACGACCCCATAGAGCAAGCGTCCCCGCTTGCTTACCCCGGCGAAAGCAATCGTAGGCCCGGCAATGCCTGACGGCGATCAAGTGCCGCTCATGCGACGATGTGACAAGTCCCCAAAAACACGATTCGAGCGTCCACGATTCAGCCGCCCCGCCGATCTCCAATGAGCGATGCTCGGTTCTGGAAGGTGTTGAATTCCGCTTGTTCCCGCACCGCCCTCAACCACGGTTTGACCTACTGCACTTCCCCCGCTTCCTCCAACCGTGATCTGAAAATTGGGATCCGCAAAATCAAAGATCTGTTAGCCCCACGCCGACCACTGTCCGGTCGTCAGCACGTAGGCGCTGAGCAGCGCGTTCGTCGTGGCGTGAGCGACGACGGCGTCGGCAAGCCTGCCGCGGCGGTAGAGGGCCATCGCGAACAGCATACCCACCACCGTGCCCGCGATCCACCGCTCTCCGTGCAGCGCCCCGAAAATCAGCGATGACAGCAGGAACGAGAACCACGAGAATTTTCCCGCGGGAACGTCTTCGAAATTCGCGGCGATCAATCGCCGCGTCAAAAAGCCCCGGAACGCCAGTTCCTCGGCAAAGGGCACAGTGACCACTGCGCCGAGCACGCGGAAGAAAAGCCACGCCCCCCCCGCCATCGGCGAGAGCATCTCCGGGCCGGCCAATGAAATGTGTCCGCCACCAAGCCTCCCGGCAATCCACTCGAACCCCATCCACAGCGCAAATGCCGCCGCCCCAATTCCGGCCGCCGGCAAAAACCCAAACCGCGCGCCGGTGCGACAAGGCACCGCCACCGCACTCCCTTCTCCCTCCCCATCTTGCGGGGGGAGGGCCGGGGTGGGGGGGACCGCACGTCTCTCGATCCGGCAACCCGCCCCGGTCAACACGGCGCGATACTCGCGCCGATAAAACCAAACCACCCCCGCGACTGCCACGACCCGCACTGGATACAACCAATCAAACCCACTGGTAAACGCCCCTGTAACCATCGTCGCCGCCGTCAACGCCATCAGCGGCACCAGGAAAACCGCCGTCAAATTGACCCCCCCCACCCCCTCGCCGCTGCCGATTGTCCCGCTCGTATTCGCAGCCGCGGCCTCTAATCTTGAATTGCTGTACCCCTCCCCCCCCCTGGGCCGGAGTGGGGGGGCGAGCGTCTCAAATCTCAAATTCGAAATCTGAGATTCGAGCTTATCACCGCCGCCCGCCACCCCGCCCGCGCAGCGCGACGCCCCTCGACCCGCCCCAGCCGCGGCAAAAAACCGCGATCGCGACGCAACCGCCACCAACCCCAGCCCCACCGTCAAAAACGCGATCCACCCCGCCTGCGAATGAAACCCGTCCAGCGCAATCTCCGGAGAAATCCATATTCCGACGAGAATCAGCGCCGTAATCCGAACGGCGTTCGCCAGCCAGATCAGCACCGTCCCCACCGGAAGCAGCAACAGTGCCTGCGGGAAGCGATGGCCGTGGCGGAACAACCAGAGATAGGCGCTCAGAAACACCCAGATGAGACCGATCCCCTGGTAACCTGAGCACCTGGATGAAACGCCCACATGGAAATCGCTGGTCCCGACGAGCTTGTCGGCAGGCACGCAAATCGGATCTCGAGAGACCAGGTGCAGAAGGCCATACACCAGCCACAGCGTCCACTTGCCGAAGTCCTTCCAGTAACTCTGGGTGATCCCCCCGATGCGCCAGGCAACCGAAAAGAACACGATGCCGGCGACCAGCGCCACCGCGGCCCGCCAGGCGCATGCGAGCCAGAGTTCTGCCGTCACAATCGCCGCGCTCCACAAGCCCAGACAGGCCACGGCGGTCGCCACGACGGCGATAAACCGCCCGTTGGCGCCGAACAGAAAGCGCAGGGGGCCGTCGCAAGCACCGCTCAGCAGACCGAGCAGCAGCGTGAATGTGCAGAGATGAAAAAAAAGCGGCGGCCAGGCCGATTCCGAGTCGCGAAACTGGGCAGCCTGCGGCTTGAGCCCCCGCCACAGCCCGGCGCCGCTCACCAACAGAATCCCGATCGCGACAACACCACACTTCTTGAAAAAGCTCTTCCTAGACCAATCGACGTGCGTCGCCGCCCACCGGCTCTCGCCGGTCACGCTCTCGAAGTCGAATACTCCGAAAAGAAACGCCACTTCGGCAACCAGAACGGCTGCCAAGGCAAGCCACCAGACCCTGAATCGCCGTTGACCGACCGTGGTGGCGTCGCTGGTTTCAAATGCATTTGCCAATTTGACACCGCGCGGCGGCAACGACGAACTCTGACTCGCCTGGTTGAGACTCGCTTCCAGTCCAGAGATCTTCGCCGGCAGAATCGGAATGATGGCCTCCGCGTCCGGCCGTTGCCGGGGAATCAAGTGCTGCGCGACCAACGGTTGAAGCGACATGCCGACCGATGTCGAAACGTCTGCTCAACTGGGCAAGACCAGTTCTCGCCCGACATCATTCCAGCGCGTAAATAGTTACCGCATCAGACAGCCGGCGCCGTCTTTTGACGACGCTGCAATAGCAAGACGCCGCCGATCAACAGCGTCAATGCACCTGCGAATGAGTTCGGATCAATCTCAGGAGCTCCATTCGAGTATGGTCCGCCATTTGGATAAGTAGTTGGGTTTCCAGCAGCATTTTGCACGATGTTGCCAGCAAAGCTGTCTGGGACGATCCGTATCGTCCGTGAACTAAAGGGCGCAAGGGCTAAGTCAAAATTAGCAGTTGTGCTGAATGTGCGCTCGTTGGACATATCTGGATTGTCAGAATTTCCAATTGATTGAATGCTTAGCTGAAAATATCCAATCAGGACTGGCAGGTTAATAGGATTGATCAAATTACTAGTAATGTCCTCGATTCTGAACTTATACCCTGCGATTGGTTGGAATACATCACCCCTTACGATACCTATACGTGACAAATCCGTTCGCGTTTTGAGGCTAACATCGTAGTCCAGTTGCATTGAAAGAGTGCGTGCAGCACCAGAAAAGTTATCATATTCTAGCTGCACCAGGTCCGGCGTTAAGATACTTTGCTCCCAAGGCGAAATACTGGGGTCGTTCGTCCACGTTTCTACTCTTCCGAAGTCAATCAGCAACGTCGCGGCACCATTGTCTACGTCGATGAAGGACCCCTGCTTTCGCGTCGCGAAAGCGGGATTGATGGGATAAGGATTCGGGTTTTGGGTCGGCAATTCTTGACCGGGATCAGGTCCACGGTACACAAATTCAATGTCTGTCAGATCCGTTCCGCCGAATGGGTGCAATGTAAACTTGACGTCTGCGCTAGAATACGCGCCGGCACTTTTCACAAAGCGAAAACTCTCCAAAGGGCTGTATGGATCCCTTGAAAACACCGAACCGGCTTGCACTAAAGCGGGCAGGTAAAGGCAGATGAGCCAAACCGTGATCAATAGTTGCAGATGATGTCGTAGTGCCTTCATCTTTTCAGTTCCTTGAGTGAGATTCGAGGGAAGGAAATCTACAATCAAGCCCTGTGGGGCTTAGAATGCGTCAAGCACATTTGTATAGGTATGGAGGAACTGAGCAGAGTCGCGGAATGCTACAGCACCGGGCCAATTGTTTTTGTCTGACTGCGTCGGTGCCACCGGCCAACCACCACAAAGCTCAACGCCCCGATCCCGGCTAGCATACAGGGATTACACATCGATTTATTGCCAGAACCGCTTGAAATTGCAAGCACTTACGGCAAACCGGCTTCCCGTTCATTCTCGTTCAGACTGCTGAACGGCATTCACTGGCGAACAATGCCGGATTTTGCCGCGTAACGCGTAATTCGATGCGTAAGCCCTGGGGTGTGGGTCAGGCGAAACGGCGAAACGCATCAAAGTTTTTAGG
>SIAF01000131.1 GCA_009691905.1 Planctomycetaceae bacterium
ATTCCTGCATGATACCCCTCCGTGAGACCTCGGTGATTAGACGCTGAGGGTCAAGAGGCTGGCGCAAATGCCGTGCCGTCGGTTGCGGAATTTCCCGTTCCGGCGAATTTTCTTGTGTATAAGGATGAGAGCGGAGCTTGGGAACGAGGAACGCTGCTGCTTCGCCGCGGCGTCTTCACTCAAACCGCAGTCTCCCAAACTTCTGATACTCATGAAAACTCCCCCCGACCGGTGCCCACGTCCAGCGGGTGGATTTCCCTTCGTCGTAGTCGACGCGGTAGAAGTTGGCGCGCCATTGCGTTCCCGGTTGCGGGGGGACGTTTTGGAGCGGGTTCAGCAGTTCGTAGGGGATGAAAACTTCCGCTGACCAGCCGGTGACGGCGGCGCGGGGTTCTTTTTTGCCGCCGCGGGCGGCGGTCGCCTTGCGCGTCTTGCGGCCACCGTCGTAATGCCAGGGGAGCCAGCCCAGGAATTTGCCGCCGAAGTTGGGGACGAGAATCGGCAACTCGTTGTTCATCGGCGAGATTTCGTACTCGAAGTAGATCGGCAGCTTCTCGTCGGTCCACAGGAAGATCTCGAAGACGTCTTCTTCCCACAGGTTCTCGTTATCGGCGCGGCCGGTTGTGGTCAGCGTCTTGTCGGTGGCGTCGAACAGCGTGTACAGGCCGGTTGACGAGTACAGCAGCTTGATGCGCGAGTCGTACGGCAGGCCGTCGCCGGTCGGCTTGCCGTCGCGGTCGCGCCGGGGGAGCGATTGCCACTGGGCTTTCACCCAGGCTTTGTTGGTGCCGTCGCCGGTGACTTCGAAATCGGGAGTTTGGGCGACGATCAATTCGGCGGGTGACGTGGCGCTGTCATTCGCATCAGAAGAAACAACGGGCTTACGCCCGTCGCTCGCCTGGGCGAGAATGCGTTCGGCGTTGCGGAAGTAGATTTTTTCCAGCACGTCGTCGGGCAGGAAGATCCCGTAGATCATCCAGAAGCCTTGCAAGTGGTGGCTGGCGGCGCAGTCGAAATACTCGTCGTCGGTTTCGAGAAAGCGGTAATAGATCCGAAACGCTTCGCGGCGCGGCGTTGTGTCGGTGCCGAACAGAATCCGATCCTGATACTTGATGAAGAATTTTCGCGCGCTGTATGGCTTCCGCCCCAGTTCTGAAATCCGGGCGTCGAAGTCGACGAGCATGTTGGGGTATTTGTCGAGTTGCTCACCCACGGCCCCCAGGTCTTCGGCGTTGTTGCCGAAGTGCGTGTTGACGAACGTGGTTTCGGGGTGCCGCGCAATCACGCGGTGTAACTGGTCGAGAATTTCCTGTTGCGGAGGAAATTTTTCCCCGAAGAACAGCCAGTTGGGGTGCTCGTTGAGTTCGTGCCAGCGTTCGTTGAAGCGGTCGAGCGGCGTAAAGAAGGCGGCAGGGTCGGAGACGTGAATCACGACCGGGCGGTGGTGCTTGGCGCACATGGCCCAGACGGGGTCGAGCTTGGGATCGTCGACCGGCATCAGCTTGCCCGATTTGTAGCGCCAGATCAGTCCCAGCCGCTTGTCGATTTTGAGGCCGCGCCCCCCTTGCTTGAAACTCTCTTCGAGCCGCTGCGCTTCGCGCTGGCTCCAGTCGTCGTCGTCGATCCCGTCGAAATTGACGAGAGCGAACGTGGCGAACCGGCCGGGGTGTGCCTCGTCGAGAGCGGCGATCGTCTCCTGCAGGCGATCGCCCCAGCCGCCGTCGAGGTTGACGACGGTTTTCACGCCGGCGGCGTTCATCTCGTCGAGATAGCGGGCGACGCGCTGGGCGGTCAGCGTTTCTTTGCCCCCCCCGAGGTGATTGTGGATGTCGATCACCGGAAAGCGCGGCGTCTCGACGACGGTGGCTTTCGTGACCAACATCGAACGGGGTTGCCATTCTTTGAGCTTGAGGTCGCGAATGTCGTCGTCGGCCGACGCCTGAGCGATCAGCGTGAGGGCAATCGCAAACAAAGCGGCGCATCGGAAAAGTGGCTGGCAGATCACGGGAGAGGTTCCTGTCGGGATCGGGAGAGACGAACCGCAAAGGACCCTCAGGATAATCGCGATTGGTCCGGGAAGCGATAGAGGCGATTGAGTGCGGCGGTGGGGGAGGGTAGACTCGGATGTCCTGCCTCTCCCCTCCCCCTTGACGGGGGAGGGGTCGGGGGTGGGGGTGATTTGGGGGTCAAGATCCTTGGCGGCGTCCAGCGACGTTCGCCCCCCCCACCCCGGCCGCGAGGGGGGAGGGAGAAGTTATTGAGAGCGTAACCTCTCGTCCTGCGGGGTCAATTCTTTACACAGCTCTGACACAACGCAACGTGTGATAACCGTATGTTGAAATTCGTCGTCACGGTCCTGCTGATTTCCGCACTGGTCGTGCAGCCCTCTCCCGCGAGAGCCGAGGGGGACTGGGAGATCACGGCCGAATCGGAAGCCGCTCTCGACCGAGGGCTCGTCTGGCTGGCGGCCAACCAGGGTCCGCAGGGGAATTGGGGTTGCGACGATCTGGGGCTGGTGAGCATGGGCGCCCTGGCGTTCATGTCGGCGGGGCACACTCCCGGGCATGGCAAGCACGGCGCCGTGGTTGAAAAGGCGCTCGACTACGTGCTGCGAAACGCCAAGCCGTCGGGCCTCTTGAACATCGGCGACCCGAAACGGGACATGTACAACCACGGCCTGGCGGCGTTTGTCCTGGGGCAGGCCTACGGCATGACCGACGATCAGCGGATCAGTCAGGTTCTCGGCCGGGCGCTGGCCTTGATCGCCCAGACGCAGTGTGACGACGGCGGATGGGATTATCGCGCTCAGCGTCAGCCGCGCGGTCACGATTTGTCTCTGGCCGTGATGCAGGCCAAAGCGCTGCGCAGTGCGATGGACAGCGGGCTGGAAGTCTCGCCGGTCGTCACCAGTCTCGCCCTCAAAAGCGTGCGGCAATACTATCGCGCCCAAAGCGGCCGCAAAAACTTCGACGACCCGACCGTCCGGGCCGAGGCGGGGCAGTTCACGTACGATGGCAACTCGCCGACGCTGGCGATGGCGGCGTGCGGCGTCGTGTGCCTGCAGGAGTTCGGCGAGTACGACGACTGGCGGATTGAGAAAAACATCAACGTGATCAAAGCCAACGTCGAGCGGTTCAACGCCGAGAAGCACAACGGCCGAATCCCGTTCGGCGCGTACAGCCTGTACTATACCGGTCAGGCGATTTACCAGGTGGGGGGTAAGCCGTGGCAGGAGTGTTACCCTCGGCTACGCGATGCGCTGGTCACCACGCAGGCGCTGGCACCGGGCGATCCAGTACAGGATGGCTGGTGGGAAGATGCCGTCCACGTCTCGGGTCCGCCGGGGCGACTGTACGGCACGGCGGTCGGCTGCTTCATCCTGGCGATTCCCAATCGTTACCTGCCGATTCTTCAGGAAGGGCGAATCGACAGTCTCAAGGGATCGGGTCAGGCGAATTAACATGCCCAGTTTCCTGGCAGGTGCGTTTGCTGCGGCCGGGGCGATTGCCGCCCTGGGTCCGGTGGTGATCCACCTGCTGAATCGGCGGCGCTACAAGGTTGTCTCGTGGGCCGCGATGGATTTGCTGCGTGAGGCGACGCTTCGCCGACAACGCAGTTTGCGGTTGCGCGACCTGCTGTTGTTGACGTTGCGGGTGCTGTGCGTGCTGATGTTCGGGCTGGCGCTGGCGCGGCCCTATTTTTCGAGCAGCGGCCGCGCCGCCGACCCTGGGCAAAGCGTGCATGCGGTGCTCGTCGTCGATAACAGCTTGAGCATGAGCTACGGAGAACTGGGCGGTTCGCTGCTCGAGCAGGCCCGCGCGCAGGCCGCCGATTTTGTCGACCGCCTGCCCGAGGGGAGCCGTATTTCGATTCTGCCGTTGTGCGGACCGCTCGAAGCGGCTGACCGCGAATTGTATCAATCGGCCGCCGACGCGAGAGACGCGCTGGCGCGCATCGAACCTCAAGATCGGTCGGGGACGGTCACCGAAGCGATCGACCTGGCGCGGGCGGCATGTGCTCAGGCACCCGAGTTGCCGGCGAAGCGAATCGTGTTTTTGAGCGACCAGCAGCGGGTGGTCTGGCCGACCGATGGTCTCAAAACGGCGCTGCGCGAACTGCCTGAATTCCAGGTCATTCCCGTGCAGGCCGGGGCCTTCGAAAACGCCTGGGTCGCCGACCTGCGCGTGCAGGACGAAATTGCCGACACACAAAGCCCGGCGATCGTGCTGGCGACGATTCGCTACGACGGCCCGGCCATTCGCAAAGATGTCGAAGTCGTGCTCGAGGTCGACGGGGCGCCGGCGGCCACCCAGATTGTCGACCTAATTCCGGGACAGGCGCGGGAAGTGCGCTTCACGCATCAATTTGCCGCCTCGACCCAGAGCGACGTTCAAGCCATCGTCCCGGTTTCGGTGTCGCTGACCCCTGACCGGCTGACGGCCGACGATGCCCGGTTTCTGGCCGTGCCGGTGTTGACCGCGGCCCCGGTCGTGTTCGTCGATCAATTTGGCGCCGCGGGCGAGAACCCGCGCCTCAATCGCTTCGGCGAAACGTATCACCTGCGGCGACTGCTGGCCCCGGCGACAGGTCATTCGGATCGTGCGGGATCCTCTGCCGGCGTGCGGCACCTGACCGTCGATCAGCTCACGCGCGACGCTCTACAGGACGCACGATTGGTTGTCATGGCCGGCGTTGAAAGCCCGCTGGAGGCGGTCAGCTTGCTGCGTGAGTACGTCGAGCAAGGGGGGCAATTGCTGATCGCGGCGGGGGGCGAGTTTTCACCGGCGGCGTGGAACAAAGCGGCGTGGCTTAACGGCGCCGGTTTGCTGCCGGGGCCGTTGAATGCCGAGTTCGTGGGGCAATTGCCCGATCCGTCGCAGGCCGAATTGAACCCGTTTCTGCTGTCACCGGCGAGCATGGCGGACGAATTTTTCAGTGTCGACGGGGCGTCGCGAGAAGAAATGGAAGACTTGTACCGGACACCGATTTTCTTTCGGGCGGTCGAGGTACGCGTTGACGGGAAGGCTGATGTTGAAGGCGCAGCGAAGAGGGCAAGCTCGGGCGGGGCTTCAGATAATTGCGAGAAGCCAGACTGGTTGCGATGGCGCAAAAGTGAGACTCGCGTGTCGAGTGCAACCGATGAAGCAACCTTGGCTCTTCGCGAGGCGCCCCGGGTTCTGGCAGGCTTTTCGAATCAGATCCCGTTTCTGGTCGAGCGCCGGATCGGCGATGGCAACGTGCTGTTTGCGAGCTCGGGGGTCAGCTCGAACTGGAACAACCTGCCCCGCACGAACGCCATTCTGATTTTCGATCGGCTGCTGAGGCGCATGATCGGGCGGACATTGCCGCGACGCAACTTCGATACGTTCGAGCAGTTCGAGTTGCCGGTCGCCTCGGCCGATCGGCGTGCGCAGATACGCCTCGAACGTTCGAGCGGGCCGGCCGAATCGCTGCTGGTCGATGCGCTGGGGCCCGATCAATACGGGGTCACCCTGCGAAATCTGAACCGCCGCGGCCTGTATCAGGTTGTCGCCGAACGGACCGTTGGCGAGACGACGACAGCCAGTGAAAAGCAGCGGCTGTGGCAAATTCCGTTTGCGGTGAACGGCCCCGCGCGCGAATCCGAATTGGCAACGATCGACGAGACCGTGTTGCGGCAAGGCTCCGGCCCAACGGCCGTGCATTGGGGATCGGCAGGCGACCCGATCCGGCTGGAAGGGGCCGACGTTCGGGGCCAGAACCTGTGGCGGGCCTTGCTGTGGGGGACGATGATCGCGCTTTTGGCCGAGACGGCGTGCCTGGCGGCAACGCGGCCCGTCGCTGATCCGGTCGCGGTCGCGGTGCCGGGAATGCCCTCTCTGCAGGGAGGGGGCTGATGTCTCTGACAAATCTGCTCGCGCGGCTCTTGAAACTCGATGACGTGCAGTCGATCGAAGGCATCGACTGGTCGCTGGCCGCCGCCTGGGTCCAGAACAACGCTGCCCGGCTCATCTGGGGCTGTGCCGCCTTATCGGCGCTGGCAGTGCTTTTCTATTGGAAATGGCAGCCGCAGCGCAGCCCGCGCGTGCGCTGGACGCTCGGTTTGTGTCGCGCCCTGCTGTTTTCGCTGCTGCTGCTGCTGCTGGCCGAGCCGACGCTCACGATTCGGATGACGCACCAGCCGCATCCGTGGTTGTGGTTGTTGTTCGACGGCACCGAGAGCATGGCTATCACCGACGACTATCCGAGTGCCGAACGCGAACGGCTCCAGACCGCCACCGACCTGTCGCACTCGTCGGGGAAGTTATCGGCGGCTGCTGACAACCGCCCATCGCGGATGGATTACCTCCAAGCGCTTCTCAAGAAACCTGAAGAGAACCTGTTGAAAGAATTGGCGGCGAAATACCGCCTGAAAGGGTATCTGCTCAATCGCGCCGATGGCGCGCGCGAATTGTCGGCGGTTCCCTCGACCGAAACCTCGCCGGGAGACGCCTGGGCGCGGGAATTGACGACCACCGGCCAGGTGACGGCGCTGGGACGGGCCTTCGAAGAACTGGCATTACGTCGCCCGCCGGGGCATCTCGCCGGCGTGCTGGTCTTCAGCGACTTCGACCAGAACTCGGGTCCGCCGGCAGTCGCCGCCGCCGAACGACTGGGGGTCCCGGTATCGACCGTCGCGGTCGGCGCGCGGACCGCCACCGATCTGGCCGTCGACTTGCAGGTTCCCCTGCTGCTGAAAAAAGCCGAACGAGCGACCCTCGTTGCGACCGTCCGCAGCTCGGATGTGGGCGAGCGCTCGGCAACCGTGCGCCTGACCGCCCGCAGGTTGAGCGACGACGGACAAGCAACGTCAACCGACCCCACGCTGCTGCTGCTGGGCGAACGGACGGTGACGCTCGATTCGGCCGAGCAGCCGATCGAGTTCAACTGGGTTCCCTCTGACACCGGTCGGTATCTGCTTTCGGCCGAGGCATCGCCCTTCGCCGACGAACTCGTCACCGAGAACAATCAGGCCGAGCGCGAAATCGACGTCCGGGACGACTTTTTGCGGCTGATGTTCGTCGAATACGAACCGACGTGGGAATGGCGGTTCATCAAAGAGGTTTTCCATCGCGACAAACTGGTGGGGCAGCGCGGGTTTCGAACGTACCTGCGATCGGCCGACCCGCGCGTGCGTCAGAGCAACGAATTGTTTCTGCCGCAGCTCACGCCGCGCCGCGCCGAGTTTTTCGCCAACGACGTCATCTTTCTGGGCGACCTGCCGGCGTCGGCCCTCAGTCCGCGCTTCTGCGAGATGACGCAGGAGTTTGTGGGCAAATTCGGCGGCGGGCTGGTGGTGTTGAGCGGCCCGCGCTTCGGTCCCGGCCAGTTGGCGGCCACCCCGCTGGCCGAGATGCTGCCGGTCGTGGTTGATCCTTCGGCGCGACCCCAGGGGGGATCGGGCTTCAGGATGCAACTGACTCCCGACGCGATCGCCTATGACTTCATGCAACTGGGTAGCGACGACCGCGAGAACGCCCTCGCCTGGAACAACCTCGGGGCGCTGCCGTGGTATCGACCCGTGTCCCGGTTGCACCCACTGGCCACGGCCCTGGCGGTTCACCCGTCGCAAACGTGCGCCGATGGCAAATCGCCGCAGCCCTTGATCGCCGTCCGCCGCTACGGCAAAGGCGAGGTGATCTATCTGGCGTTCAACGAGACCTGGCGTCTGCGACGAAAATACGGGGAAGTCTATTTTCGGCAATTCTGGGGGCAGATGATTCACCGCCTGGGCTTGTCGCACGCATTGGGCAGCCGCAAGCGATTCGTGGTCCGCACCGATCGGCAGCAATACCAGCCCGACGACAAGGTGTTGTTGACCGTCGAGGCCTTCGACGCCAATTTCGAGCCGCTCAAAGAAAAGGACCTACCCGAACGAGTTCTGTCGGCCGAGTGGACGGCGCCGGCCGCCGCCGATGGTCGGCAGCCGGTGCAGACGCTGAAAGTCTCGCAATCGCGGGAGGGGGTGTTTGAAGCCAGTTTCGCCCCGTTGACGGCCGGCGAGCATCGGCTGGTTGTGACCGACCCGGTGACGGGCGAAAAGTCGGATGTGCTGTTTCATGTGACGAGCGTTTCGGTTGAGCGGCGCAATGCGGTCCGCAATTCGGGTCTTGCCGACGAACTGGCCCGCGCCACCAACGGCCGCAGTTACGATCTGACGACGGTGGGCGATTTCGCCGACCATTTCCAGCCCCGGCTGCCGGTCGAAAAGTCCGTTCGAGTCATCTCGCTGTGGGATACGTGGTTATCGTTCGGCGTCATTGTGTTTCTCATGCTTTCAGAATGGCTCGTTCGCAAGCTGATCAACCTTTCGTGAAATCGACCCAACTCCCGCACCTGAGAACGCATTTGAGCCGGCTTCGCCGGTCGCGGTGGATAACGCGCGCCACGTGCGGCCTGTTTGCGGTGGCGCTGGCGGTCGGCTGGCTGCTGCTGGCGGCGTTCGCGGCCGATTGGTCGCTGCATTTTGGCCGCGGTGAGCGGGCCGCACTGCTGGCGGCACTTGTCGCGGCCGCCGCCTGGGCGTATTTCCGCTGGCTGCACCGGCCGCTGCGACAAATCGAATCTCCGCTCGAACTGGCGCTGCGGCTCGAACGACAGGAAGTCATCGACAGCGATCTGGTGGCCGCGCTGCAATTCGACGACGCCCAAAGTGGCCATTTCGGTTCGAAGGTGCTAGAGCAGTCGGTTATCGCGCGGGCTGCGGCAATTCGGCCGCTGCCGGCGCTCGCCAAAGAACCAGCCGCGCGGCGATTGCCGCGACTATCGATCGCCGTCCTGGCGACACTGGCTGTGATGCTGGCCGTGGCGTTTCTCTTTCCGGGTGAAGTCGGCGCGTTTGCGAGTCGATTGTTCTTAGGCTCGGCCCGCTACCCGACGCGCACGGTGATCGCGAAGGTCACGGTCAATGGCACGCCGGTCGATCTCGAGCGGGCCGGCGGCGTCAGCCTGCGGATCCCGTATGGCCGCCCCGTTCGATTCGAAGTCGAGTGCCGCGGCGAATTGCCCGACCACGGGAGCGTACAACTGGAAGCGATCGAGACGGGCAGTCGCGTCGATGTACCCCTCGCTCCCCCGGAGCCTGTCGCGATGAGCGATTCGTCGACCCCGCAATTCACAAGCGGCGAAACCGTCGCGACGCCGGCGACGAACGTCGTAAAACAAGCGTCGGGGCAACCGCTTTACAGCGGCGAATTTCCCCGCCTGCTCGAAAACGTCCGCTATCGGCTGCGGGTGGGAGATGCCGAGACCGACCCGGCGACGATCGAGGTGGTCCCATATCCGGCCGTGACGGTCGAAGTCACTGTCGCACCCCCCGCCTATGCAGGCCGGCAGCGAGCACCTGTGTCAGCCAGCGGGTTGCGGCGGATCTCGGTTCTCGAAGGTTCGCAGGTCGATTTGCGGGTCCACTGCGCGAATAAGCCGCTGCAATCGGCGAAAGCCACGATCTCGGGCCGTGATTTCGAACTGGAACCTCTCGACGCCGATCGCCGAACGTGGCGGCTGACCGATGCCGATTCGCCGCTGACCCGCGTTGTCGAACCGGTGCAGTTCGAGATCACCGCGACAGACGACGACGGGTTGTCGCCCGAAGAGCGATTGCGAGGGACGATTGCGTTCGAACCCGACATGCCGCCGCGGGTCGCGGCGGGCATTGTGACCGAGAAAGTGCTGCCGATCGCCGAGCCGGCCCTCTCGTGGGGCGCCACCGACGACTATGGCCTGGCCCTCGTTCGGCTCACGTGGAAGGTCATTCCGGCTGCGGGGGAACCGCGCGAGAACTCGATTGTTTTGCGGGAGGGATCGGCCGCGGAGCCCCTGGGGACGGCACTTCGCGGTCGTCGGCGATTCCCGCTGTCGCCATTGAAGCTGTCTGGGGGAGACGAAGTCCGCCTGACGCTCGAAGCGGTCGACGACCGCGGGCCAAGACCAGGGTCAGTCACCCGCAGCGAGCCGATCGTACTGCAAGTCACCGACGAAGCGGGTATTCTAGCCGCTTTGACCCAGGCCGATGAAAAATCTCTGCATGAGCTCGACGAAATGATCGAGCACGAACTAGGAATCGGAGAAACGCCATGAAAACGGTATGTTTCCGCCGCAGGTTTCCGGGGGCTGACGCCCCCAGCAATTCCATGTCGCCCTCCGGGCTGAAAAACCCAGACCACTTCGCACGCCGACTTTGGGTTGCTGTGGCGTTTCTGCTGCTGGCCACGATCCCCACAACCCGCGCCGACGACCGCCCCGCCGGACGGGCCACGCTGCAACGCCAGCAGGATTTGCAGCGCCAGGCGCGAGCGCAAACCCAGACCCTGGTCGCCAAGATTCTCGACGTGCAATTGCAGAACCTCGAAGAAAACAAGCTCGACCACCTGCCGATCTATCACGACATCAAAGCGATGCGGGGCAACTTGAGCGCCCTGGTCGACGGCGAAATGCAACAGGTGGTCGAGTTGCTGCTGGCCGCCGAGGGGGGCAACGCACGCGAACGGCAAAAATCGACAACCGAAGCGCGGCGGCTGATTCGCGAGATCGTTTCGAAGCTCGCGACCGAGCGGCAGCAACTTCTGCGTCGCCTCAAACGGGCCGAACTCGCGGCGCAACTTCGCCGCCTGATTGACGCCCAGACCCGCGTCTGGAACGACACCAAAGCCCTTCCGGCGCAACCTGCCAATCGGCAGGAACAATCGGCTAAGGCCGCTGCCGAAGGTCAACGCGACGTCCACCAGCTTTATAACAAGCTTTCAGAGGCCATTCAGGATGTCAGCGGGTGGGGCGGTGACGCCGGTACGATTGCGACCGAGCTTCTGCGAGAATTGACGGCCGCCAAAGTCGACAAAGAACTGGATCAAGCCGAAGCGGCGCTCGATCAATTGCAGTATCCCGAAGCCGCAGAAGTCCAGCTCAGGATTTTGCGGGCGCTGCTCAAACTTCGCGATCAAATCGAGCCGACCGGCGGAGCCGACGCCGCGCGGCAGGAAGATCTCACGGTCGTCCGCAAACTGATCGAGCAGCAAACCGCGGTTCGCGACGCGACGCGCCGCACCGACCTCGGCGGTTCCGAGGCCGACCCGCTGGTCGAGTCGCAAAACCAGGTCGGCCGCGAGCTCGACCGCCTGGCCGATCGGCTGACAGCCAGTCCCGCCGCACGCGAACTGCTCGATCAGGCGCAGGCCGCCGCACAAGCCGCCACGAGCCGCCTGTTCGAAGCCCAACGCGAGCCGGCGCTGACCGAGCAGGGGAAAGTCCTGGGAAGCCTCGAACAGATCGCCTCGCGGCTCAGTCAACCCGACACTTCCGAACGCTCCGACAAAAGCGCCAGGCAACTGGGCGATCTGGCACGCGACCTCGAACAAGCGCGTGCCGAGATGGAACGAATTCGCGAGCAACAGGCCCAGGCCACTCGCGAAACCGCCGCAAACCCGGTATCAGCCAAACAGGCGGAAGAGGCTGTCGCAGCCGCTCTCGCAAAAGTCGACGACAACCGTCAACTGCCGCGATCGGTAACGGCCCGCCTCAATGACGCGCACGATGCGGCGGTGTCGGCGACCAAAGCGCTCGATCAGGCCGCCGGCAGAAAAGCCGATCCCGTCGCCGAGCAGGCGGTGGCCCGCGCCGATCGCGCCGTCGAACGTGCGGCCGCCGAGATTCAAGCGGAACTCGATGACGCGAAGCGCCGCGGTCAGGCCGTGCAAATCGGTGAAATCGCCCGCGCCGCCGAGACCCTCGAACGTGCGGCAGCGGCTCAGCGCGAGATCGCCGATACGGCTCGCGCGGCAGCTCACGAGAAGGGGCTGCCCGCCGAATCGGCCCGCGACCTGAAGAAAACTCAGGCCACGATCGGCCAGATCGCCGACAAAGTGTCGGCGGCCATCGCCGAAGTCGCCCCCGCGGCCGCTGCCGACATCGCGCAGGCCAAACAAGCCGGCGCCGCCGCCGAAAACGAGCTGGCGCAGGCCGAACAGCAGCCCGGCGAACCCTCCCGCCCAGCCGCCGCCAAAGCCGCCGATCAGGCCGCCGCTGCCGCCAGGGGGCTTGGTCAGGCCGCCGCCAACTTGCGAGGCAAAATCGCCGAGGCGGCGCGGCAGCTCGCCGACGAAAGCGGGCGGCAGGCCGAGAAAGTCGGCGCGGTCCGCGAGAGCGTCGAGCGGGCGCTGGCCAAGGCCGATCCTCCGGCCGCCGAACGCCTGATGCGACTGTCGGCGGCGCGGCAGCAGGTGCGCACCGCCCAGGCCGAACAACAGCGCGCGGCCGGTCGTCCGCAGGCGGCCGCAGCCATGCAATTGGCCGATCGCATCGAGGCGGCCGACGACGGGCAGTCAGCCGCCGGCAGTGCAGCGCAGCGATCTCAAAATAGTGCGCCCGCCGCTGCCGAGGCGACCCGAGCGCAGCAGGCAGCCGCCGAACAGGCCGCCAAACTCGCCGAAACGGCCCGCGAACAGGCCGAGAACGCCGCGAAACAAGGCACGCCCACTGCCGAAGCCTCGGGAAAGATCGCCGCAACGCTGCAAGCCGCCGCCGAAGCCAGTGCCAAAGCGACGCAGTCTCAGCGTGACGGTCGCCCGGCAGAAGCAACCCAGGCGCGCCAAGCGGCCGGTGCTGCGCTGCGGCAAGCCAGGGAACTGGCCCAGCGCCAGGCAGCCGAGCAGGCATCCGCGCCCGCCGGCGCCGCCGATCCTGCCGCGCAAGCGCAAGTCGGCAAGGCAACCGCCAAAGCCGCGAAGCTCGCCGCGACCGATGCGCCCGAAGCCTCGCAGACCCTCAAGCAGGCCGAACAAACCTCGAATGAAGCCGCCGCGCAAGTGCAGGCCGGAAATGCGGAGGGAACACAGACGGCACAAAGCAAGACCGAAGAGGCTTTGCGTCGTGCCGAAGAGCAGATTGAATCGGCAATGCGCTCCCTCGCCGGGAAACAATCGCAGCAACTGGCCAAACAGAGCGCTCAAGCCGCACAGCTCGCCGGGCAGGCGGTTCCTGCCGACCCCGCAGCCGTCGCGGCACTGCGCAACGCACAAGATGCGGCTGCCGACGCGGCCGGAACGCCCGCGGGCCAATCCGCTGAGCCAACCCCGTCCGGTGAATCCTCATCGGGCAGTCCCGCCCGGAAGGCGGCGGCCCAGTCGCGCGCCTTGCAGCAAACGCAAAGCGCGGCCGCCAGTCTGGCCGCACGGCAGCAACGCATGCAGCGCGATCAAGCGGCAGCAGCCGCGATCGCCCGCCTGGCCGAAAAACAGCAAACAGCCGCCGGCGAAATCGCCTCGGGGCGCGAGGCGCTGGCCGTCGATGCCGGCGGCGAAGCGGCATCGGCGAACTCTGGCGAGGCGAACGCGGGATCAGGCGCGCCGACTTCGCCATCGCCGGCCCAGCGTCAAAGCGCCCGACGATTGAATCAGGCGCAGCAACAGTTTGCCTCGGCACAGCGCGGCGCCGGTCAGGGGGCCGAAGCCATCTCAGGTCAATCCGAAGTCGTCAACCCCCCCTTGCGCGAAGCGCTCGACCTGGCTTCCCTGCTGCCCGCACCGCAATTGACGGCTGAAGGAGCCGCAGCGTCTTCCGGGTCGCAATCCACGGGAGCCACCCCCACCGCTGACGGTCAGCCAGACAGTGGTGACGAGTCTGGGCTGGATGATGCTGCCGGTGGAAGTCCGGCGACGACCGATCCGGCCCTGGGGACGAGGTTCGTCCCCAGCTCGCCCGAAGTCACCGCCGCCATGATCGCCGGTCAGCAAGCGCTGTTGCGTGCGGCGGCCCTCGACCCCGCGGGGTCGCGATTACGCCCGGGCCGCGGTGACATCAAAGGCGGAAAGCAAAGCAGCCCCGATCGCGACGGCGAACCTTCAAACAGCGACGAAGGCGAAAACCGGCTCGGCCCCAATCCCACCGGTGAACCGCAAAACTCCAAAGGCGAGTCGGCCTCAGGCAAGCCCCTTCAGGGAATGCGCGATCAAGCTGCGAGTTCCGAACAGAAGGCTGACGCAGGTCAAAAAAGTCGAGCACCGCCCGACGAAGCCTGGCTGCTCAGGTTGCCCCCCGACCTTCGCCAGGCAATCCGAGCGCGTGCCCAAAGGCCCGCCCCGCGAAGTTACGAAGATCGTTTGCAACGTTATTTCGAGAGCATCGAATAGAACCGACGAAGAGAGGGGAACCACGAATCTATCGAATCAAACGAATGACGAAATTGAACAGGAGCAAGCAGAGATCGCAGAGATGTCAACCTTTGCGTGCGACCGGAAAGGGCGACCGCCTTTGATCGCAACGCCATACGAATTTGGTCACGACTCAGTTGCGCCCATCTGTGTGTCTTTCTCTGCTTCCTCTGCGTGCTCCTGTTCAAAATTTCAATTTTTCAAATTTGAAATTTCAAATCATTGCACAACGAATTGCACTTCGTCCAATCAGTTGGACACGTGAAATCTTCGTGGTCCGCAAAGAACATAAACATTTGTACTACAGTGAACCCGACTTGAAGTCGCCCCAGTTCACGTGCCGAAAATCCGTCAGTGCGCATCTTTTGAATTCCATAGAGTGAGAATGCACTATGCCCGAAAAACTAATGTCCGACGACGTGGCCGCGGTGACCAATTGCGAGCAGGCTTACAACCGCCTGCGGGACGAACTGGCGAAAGTCATCGTCGGCCAGGATGCCGTGATCGAACAAGTGCTGATTGCCATGTTCGCCCGCGGCCACGCACTGCTCGAAGGGGTGCCCGGCCTGGCGAAGACGCTGCTGATCGCATCACTGGCACAGGCCCTCGACCTGTCGTTCAAGCGCATCCAGTTCACCCCCGACCTGATGCCCAGCGACGTCACCGGAACCGACGTCATTCAGGAGAATCTCGAAACCCGCGCCCGCGAATACAAGTTCCTTCCTGGCCCGCTGTTTGCCAACCTGATTCTGGCCGACGAGATCAATCGCACCCCGCCCAAGACGCAGGCGGCGATGCTCGAAGCCATGCAGGAGCGGCAAATCACCGCCGGCGGGACGCTGCATCCCCTGCCGGCCCCGTTCTTCGTGCTGGCGACGCAGAATCCGCTCGAACAGGAGGGGACCTACCCCCTGCCCGAGGCGCAACTCGATCGCTTTCTGCTGTACGTCAAAGTCGGTTATCCCAGCGCGGCCGAAGAATGGGACATCGCCCGCCGCGTCACCGGCGGCCATGCCGAAGACATTCGTCCCGTCCTGGGGGCTGCCGACATCATTCAGTTTCAGCGGCTGGTCACGCGCGTGCCCGTCAGCGACCAGGTGCTGGGCTACGCCCATGCCCTGGTGCGGGCTTCGCGGCCCGGCATGCCCGAAGCACCCGATTTCGTCAATCGCTGGGTCAACTGGGGTGCCGGGCCGCGCGGCGTGTTGACCCTCGTTTCGTGCGCCAAGGCTCGGGCCGTTTTGTATGGCCGGCACCACGCGACCATCGGCGACGTGCAGGCGGTCGCGAAAGCCGCGCTGCGCCATCGCATTGCCGGCAACTACGCCGCCCAGGCCGCGGGCACCAGCAACGAACGCCTGATCGAGCTGCTGCTGGACGCGGTCCCGTCGGACCGAGCGTACGAGAAACCCGCCGCATGATGCGGCCTGGCGTAGAACCCAGCTGTCCGTCACGACATTCTGCACTTTTCTGCGCGAGTTCTCGCCATTGTAGCCGATCAGGGCTGGTGGTTTCCATGCGACCGCTTGCTCTGCGTGCCGCGGGCGCCATGATAGGGGCATGGCCACCACAACTCGCACGCAGT
>SIAF01000132.1 GCA_009691905.1 Planctomycetaceae bacterium
AGGACCGACAGGCGGTGCCGATCGTGCAGCGTCCGCAGGGTTTCAGCCTGGGTACTGACATTGCCCGAGTGGCCGTGTGCGAACAGTACAACTCCGGCGGGTTTTTCATGGGGGAGATACCAGCCATGGAGCAGGGTGCTGTCTTCGGCGACAAACCAGGCATTCTCGACCGGCAGGTCGGCGGGCCGCCAGTTGCCGTCTGGGTAACGAACGGGTTGAAAGACCTGCGAATACTCGAAATCGGCCAATGCGCCGGCGGTAATACAGCCCGAAGCCAGCCCGGCCTGAGCCAGACCCAGGATCGTCAATATCGCGGCGCGGCGCATCATGAACGACTCCCGAAGATTCGGGTCAGCGGAAACGGGTCGGAAGGGAAGTTTTTGGAGAGAAGACGGATGAGGGTGCAGAAGATTAACCATCAGCGCCATTCTGTCAATACCGATTCTTGTATTGCGAGCCGGCGAGCCGGCGGGGCGTACGTCGACGACTCGCACGACGACGGGATAGAACCACGGATTTCACCGATCCCACGGATACAAAAGGGGGGGTTGGCTGGGCCTGTCAAGGGCGACTCCCGATTGACCCAATCGGCTGGTGCCCTAAAATGCATCCGCAATCGCAATTGAAGTCGATGATGCAATCCCTGTTCGTTGGCCAAATTCGGCACAACGATTGGGACGAATGTTGACGATCTCCAGCGAAATCCAGCGTTTTCGCGATCTGGACGTATGCTAAGGTGACGTCTTTGGGTGTTGCCAAATCCTGCCGGAGGCTTGAACTATGAGAGTCGGCGTAGTGGTGGTCGGCCTGTTGACCTTCTTGGCATTGGTATTCGGCGTCGTCTGGTTTGTCCGGGACCGACCGCTGGTCAGGGCTGAGCTGCTGGCTCAAACCGCCGACGAATCGCCATTCGTCATCGCAAAAACCGGTCCCCAGCCGAAAGCTGTTTTTGAGAGGACCGAATTCAAGTTCGGGATCAAGGAATCCGGCGATGAGGGGACGATCGAGTTCGAAATTCGCAATGAGGGCGATGCCCCATTGAAAATGCAAATGGGGAACGCGAACTGCCTGTGTACGGTCAGCAATCTCGATCGGAATCCGATTGATCCTGGCCGGTCGGCGGTGGTCAAACTCACCTGGGTTCCCTCAAGTCCAACCGAGGCTTTTGAGAAAGGTTTGGAGATCAGGACCAATGATCCCGAGAATCAGTCGATTGTGCTGAAGATTAGTGGAAAAGTCGTGCCGCCGGTGATCGTCGCGCCCGAGCGAGTATGGGGCTTACGAGAGGTGGTTGAGAATCAGCCGTCGGAGATGATGGTGTTGATCGCATCGCCGTTGGCAAAGCAGTTCTCGATCGCCTCCATTGAGTCGGGTAGTCGGGCAGTGTCGGTCACCCCCGAAGCGATTACCGATCCTGAAGAACTTGCTGCAGCAGGGAGTCTATCCGGGTATCGTCTGAAGATCATTGCGCAACCGGTTGGCCCGGTGGGGGCCTTCAGCGTTCCCGTTAAAGTTCGCACTGATTTGAAGACCAAAAAAACGGGCGAAATGATCGTAATCGACGCTCTGGTGACCGGTCACCGGCGCGGGCCGATCCGCATCAGGGGCCTTGAATGGGCTGAGACTTATTCTTCGGTCTCGCTGGGGCAATTTGATTCCAAGGTGGGGAAAACAGTGACCCTTTCGTTAATGGCCAAAGATGAGCCGTCGGAGGGGCTGCAGTTTACCGAAATCGTCTGTGATCCCGACTTCATGAAGGTTAAACTGGAGCGAGATGAATCGTACCAGCAGGCCCCTCGTCGGTATCATCTGACGATCGAGTATCCACCCGGTTCGCCGCGCGCCTATCGCCGCGATGTGAATCCCGGACGCATCAAGATCAAATCGAACCACCCGGCCGCCCCGGAGATCAATCTTCAGGTCTTCTTGAACGCGTTTTAGCTCGGCTCGAGCCTGCCCATCGACGGATCGAAAGGAACTTCGAAATGTCGCGACGGATACTGCTGCTATTTGGGGTGATCGTCATTGCGCTCGTGGGCGTGCTTGACGTGCTGCTTCGGCAAAGAGCGCCGCAGAACGATCCTTTGCCAGGGGGGCCGTTGCCCAACGGTGCAGTCGTCGGCGAGACGTCAGCCCCCCCCCGCGCGATCGCCGGCGCCGATTCAAAGGATTCCGAGTCAGACTCATCCGCCGATCCCGCGATATCGGCAACAGTCGAATCGGGCCTCTCATTCCAGGAGTGGCTCCACCGGGCCGATCATCATGTCGACCCTCCTCCGCTGTTCAAAGATTGGGAGAATCCCGCGGCCATTCTGGTGCTTTCGGGAGAAATGCACGGGTATATCGAGCCGTGCGGCTGTTCGCTGAATCAATTGGGAGGCCTTTCGCGCCGCGCCGACTTGTTTCGTCAGATCAGGGAACGGGGCTGGCCGATGGCCGCACTTGATGTCGGAGGGCTCGTCAACCTCCCCACTAAGCGGCAGTCGAAAATCAAGCTGCGGATGGCTCTCGAATCGCTCAGGGAGTTGCAGTATGCGGGTGTTGCGCTGGGGGTCGCAGAACTGCGCACAGGTCTCGACTTGTTGCAATTCACCGATGACGACCGGCCGTCATTTCTGTCGTGCAACCTGGTGCTGTTCGGTGCGCCCGACCTTGGTTGTCACATCGCAAAAAAAACCGTCATCGTCGGAGCCGTGAAAATCGGCATCACCGCAGTTTTTGGAGAGTCATTCAGGACCGAGGTCTTGCCGGCGGGCAACGCGGCCGGCGCTCAACCGCCGGATGTTGAGATTCTGGACCCGGTCGAGTCGCTGACGAAGACACTCGCCGAACTTGAAACCGAAGAGCCCGACCTGCTCGTCTTGCTCTCACATTCGCGGCTGAGCGAGTCGAAGGAGTTCGCGGAGAAATTTCCGCAGCTCGACCTGATTGTCAGTGCCGGCGGCTCCGAAGATCCTGATCCGCGGCCGAAGTATGTGGGCAAGACTTTGGTTGTTCCGCCCGGACAGAAGGGGAAGCACGTCGCAGCGGTCGGACTTTTTTTGCAAGCAGACCAGAAGGAGACGGCACAAAAAAAACTGCGTCTTGAAGTCATTGCTCTGGATGGCCAGCGCTTTCAGGATTCGCCGGCCATGCACGACCAGATGCGACGCTATCAGGAAGCCCTCGCCGTGCAGGACCTGGTCGCAGGCGACCCGGCCGTTGAAGACCCGCGCAATGCGCAGCTCGAAGAAAACAACGGCTACGTCGGCGCGAAAGTCTGCGGCGAGTGTCACACAAAGGCCTATCAATTCTGGCTAACGACAAAGCACGCCAGCGCAACCGAGTCGATCAAAACCGGGCGTGCGGAACAGAAAACTTCATTTATCAACCGCATCAATGATCCCGAGTGCGTGGCTTGTCACGTGACCGGTTGGAGCCCCCAGGATCCGTTTTATCGCTACAAAACGGGCTTTGAGAGTGAAGAGAAGTCACCGCACCTGGTGGGGCAACAATGCGAAAACTGCCATGGCCCCGGCAGCCGGCACACAGACCTCGAGCGCCAGTTCCAGAAGGATCAGCAGGAATCAGACGAACTGATCAAGTTCCGCGAGTTCGTACAGATCTTCGCCGACGAGGCGGCCGGCAAGATCTGCGTGAAATGCCATGATGGCGACAACGACCCGCTCTTCAAGACCGATGCCGACATTTTCGCCAAGTATTGGGACGAAGTGAAACACCCCTGGCGGGATTGACGACATCGCGTCGAGGTTCACTTCGAGAAATTCAAGCCGGGGTCGCCGGGACCGGTGTCGAGCAGCTTGAAATTGAAGCCTTCTTTATCGGCGAAAGTAACGCGCCCGACCATCGAACTACCGTCGCTTTTCTGCTGCAGGCTCAGCACGCTGCCGTCGAGTGAGTACTTCCCTTCCAGCCGATTGGTTCGGCTGGCCTGCGTCACTTTCCACGTGAATGACGCATCCGCCTTGAGAGCCAGTTCAATGGCCACGTCTTTGCCGCTCGAGGCCTTCCAGGTTCCGACCAGCTTGGCCTGATCGATGGCAGGTCCGCTGTCGGCGGGCTGTTCGGCATTCGCTTCAGGTTGCGGTGCCGTACCGGCGGCCGTGTCGCCGCCGACCAGCGCCAGAAGGCGTTTTGCCAGTGGATCGTCAGGCAGAATCCGCATGACGTTTTTCAGTTCCTTCGCTGCGTTCTCTTTGTAGCCACACGTGAGGTATTGATAGGCCAGCACGAACGAGGCGTCCGGCGAATCAGGATTCTGCGTGCTGTACGTCTCGAGCGCCCGCAGTTGCTGGGTATAGGTGTCGACACTGGCATACATACTGCTCAGCGTCGTCCAGTCCCACCCGGGGCCGGCCGAGAGCACGGCGTAAAGCGTCGACGCCGCGTCCTTGTATTTCGCCAGCGCAAACAGAACCAGCGCCCGAAATTCGTGCAGAGCAGCATCATTCGGAATTCCCTTCAGCGCCTCTTCGACTTTGGCGAGCGCTTCGTCGTATTTGCCGGCCTTGAAGGCGGCCCGCGCGGCGTCGAACGGAACGAGTGCGGCGGCCACCTCAGGGGATGGCGGCGCGTCACCGGTGGCGTCCGAATTTGCGGCGCCTGCATCGCCGACATTGGCGAGGGCCGTTTGTTGCGGTTCCGCGACGATTTGGATCGGCGTCGAATAATCGAGATAGGGAGCGCTCGCGGCACCACTGTCGTAATACGGGTTGCTGTATCCACCGCCGTAGCCTGACGAAGAGTACATCGACCCCAGCCCCCAGCCGATCAGACCGGCGGCCGCGAGGCCGCCATAACCCCATCCATAGCCGCCGTGCCAGTACCCGTGGTGCCAGGAGTTGTTGTAGCCGTGCGCATAACCCGACGCATAGCCGCCGCCGGGGCGATATCCACCCCAGCCGCCGGCACCGTTATTGAAATTGTTGAAGTTGTTTTTGTTGACGTTGACGTTGTTTCCACCGCGGTTGCCGCTGTTGATGGTGTTTCCGCCGCGGTTGCCGCTATTGTTGCCACCACGGTTACCGATGTTGTTTCCGCCGCGATTACCGCCGCCGATTCCTTCACCGCCACGACCGCCGCGGCCTCCGACGCCAATCCCCTCGCCACCACGTCCTCCTCCGCCGATCCCGCCGCCACCGATCCCGCCAATGCCACCGCGTCCAATGCTGCCGCCGCCGATGCCGCCGGAACCGCCGCGGCCACCACCACCGCCAATACTCCCGCCGCCCGGTCGACCGCCGCCACCCCATCCGCCACCACCGCCGCCGCCCCCCCCCGGCCTGGTGAATGACGGCGAATGGCTGCCGCCGGGACTGATCGGCCGCCCGCCACCCCCTCCACCGGAAGGCCTGAATCCGCCGCCCCCACCTCCGCCCGCGGAAGGCCGAAAGCCACCACCACCGCCGCCCCCACCTGACGGATGAAATCCGCCGCCACCACCACCGCGAAAGCCCCCGCCGCCACCCCCACCGAAGCCGCCGCCGCCTCGGGCCAGCAACTCCTGTGTCGGAAGGACCAGACAGAGTGTGACGACGATTGTCGAATGCAACAGGCGGCGGTGTCGATTTCGCAGGTTCATAGCGGGAATTCCGGGAAGCGCATTAAACGAATGAACACACTACTTGCCGGGCGCAGGCGCCTGACGTTTGACGACGATTGGCGGAACATCATCCGACGCGTCGCCCCCCTCCATTCGATCGCGAGATTCCCAGGTCATTGTCGCATCGTCGATTGGACGGATGGTGTTGGTCGACGAGGAAATGTCACCATCACTGGTCACCCCACGCGACTTGAGAACCCAGGTGTCGTCGACGCGCGTCCACAGGGCCTCGCTGTAGCCCCCCTCTGAATCAAACGTCCACGACTTGATTTGCTTCGAGAGCGGATCCCAACCGATCCGCGTCGACCCGCTTACGGCAATACTCCCGCCGATTCGTGCCGTGAACTCCTGCAACAGGTAATTCTCGTTGTCGGCCCACTTGCAGGTGGTCGCGATCAACGCATCCGGGCTTTCGTCAACCCATTCGCCGACCAGCCAGCTCAGCGGGAGCAGACGGTCGTGACTGGTTGGGGGCGCGATCTCGGACGGGTAGTCACGCGTTCGCGCGATCAGCCACCGGTCCCCCTGCCGAACGTGGAGTGCCACATACTGACTGATTTCGAACGGCGCTTCGGCTGCCGGGCGGGCTTCGACAAGCCCCTCTTCCACGACAATCTCGGACGTGATCAGGCGGATGGCATCGACGATCACGTTGACCTTTGCCTCGGGCAGTTCCGCAAAAAGTCCCGCGAAATGTTTCTCGATCGCCTCCCGTCCCTTGATGACTTCCGCCTCTTCGGTGACGAATTCGCCATTGGCAGTGAACCCCGCGGCAATCCCCTTGGCATCGCGGGTGTTGTAGGCCTTGGTGAATTCCTCGGCCGATTTACGTATGGCTGCTGCTACGTCGTCTTCCGTAGCGGCCGCCTTGGCCGATACGGGGGCGGTCTTCTTGACTTCAGCTTTGGCGGGCGGGGCTTTCGGGACGGCCTTCTTCGTGTCGGTTTTCGTGTCACTGGCGGCGACCGCCAGGCCGACCAGCCCGACAAGTACAAGAATCAGTCCTGAATGTTTCGCGAGACGCATCGGACGAGACCTTTTCTGAGAGGGAGCGAGAGCGCGCATCACAGTCGCGACATGCACCTGAAGATCGTTGCAAACTCCTGCGCGCTCCGCCAGTCAACGTGAGTTGAGTGTCAACGTGAGTTGAGGCGTGATTGTCGGCAGTTACGGCAGCAATTGATACAATTCCCGCACCGCGCTCGACGCCGGTTCGGAATTTCTTCTTTCACGAGATGCTGCGGGGCGCGCATGAACGAGTTGCAGCGGGATGAGATCGCCGACATTTACGGCGTCGAGGCCTGGGGGGCCGGATACTTCGAGATCGGGCCGCGCGGCAACCTGCTGGTTCGCCCCGATCGAGGCGACCCGCGCTACGCCGATCTCAAGGAAATCGTGGACCACCTGGTTCAGCAGCGAAAACTCAGTTCTCCGTTTTTGCTGCGATTTCCGCAGTTGCTCGAGAATCAGTTGCGCAAACTGCACGCGGCATACGAAGATGCCGCGCGGGAATTCCATTATGGGGGGCGGCACTTTCCCGTCTTTCCCATGAAGGTCAACCCCCGTCGCGAGGTCGTCGAAGAGTTTCTGCGTTCCAGTCAGAAGATTTCCTGCGGGCTGGAATGCGGCTCAAAGGCCGAACTGTATGCGGCTCTGGCTCTCGACCGCCCGCGCGAGTCGCTCTTGGTTTGCAACGGGTTCAAGGACGAGGCATTCGTCAATCTGGCGCTGTTGGGCGCTCATTGCGGCCAACGGGTCGTCATCGTCGTTGAAAAGCTCAATGAACTGCAAATCGTCATTCGCCGGGCGCGGGAAACCGGCGTTCGCCCCTGGATCGGGCTACGAGCCAAACTCTATTCGCGCGGCTCGGGAAAATGGGCGTCGTCGGGGGGCGAAGCCGCCAAGTTCGGGCTGACAACCTCTGAGATTCTGGAGTGACTGAGGCTGCTGCGCGAGGCGGGAATGCTCGACTTGCAGAAACTGCTGCACTTTCATATTGGCTCGCAGATCACTGACATCAAGCGGGTCAAAAACGCGATGAAAGAGGCGGCGCGGGTTTACAGCAAGATCCGGCAGCTCGGGGCCGACGTCGAGTTTCTCGACATCGGCGGCGGGATGGGGGTCGATTACGACGGCTCGAAAACGATGTTCGAGGCCTCGATCAATTACTCGATGCAGGAATTCGCCAACGACGTCGTGTACATGATTCGTTCGGTGTGCGACGACGAAAACGTACCGCACCCGAACCTGATTACCGAAAGCGGCCGGGTGATGACGGCCTATCACGCCGTTTGCGTGATGTCGATTCGCGACGAGATCGAGACCTTTGCAGACGACCAGCCGCAGGTCACCGTCGATGCCGACGATCCCCAGGTGATCACTGAACTCAAGGAGCTGTACGACGCGATCAACAACAAGAATTACCGCGAATACTATCACGATGCGCTCGAGCATAAAGACGAACTGCACACGCAGTTCAATCTGGGGTTGGTCAGTCTCGAAGATCGCGCCAAAGGCGAAGTGCTGTTCTGGGAAACGTGCTCGCGGGCACTCAAGCTGTCGTCGTCGGCCAAAGTCTTTGAGGAAGAATTCGAGGGTCTCAGGCGCCTTCTGGCTTCGAAGTACCTGTGCAACTTTTCAGTGTTCCGTTCGGCCCCCGACAGTTGGGCGATCGGGCAGTTGTTTCCTGTGATGCCGATCCACCGTTTGAACGAGACGCCGACTGATTTCGCGACGCTCGTCGACGTGACCTGCGACTCCGACGGCAAAATCGACCGATTCGTCGATCTCAAGGATGTGAAGGAAGTTCTCGAACTGCACCCGTTTCGAGCTGACGAGCCGTACTACCTGGGGATGTTTCTGGTGGGGGCTTATCAGGAAATCATGGGCAGCTATCACAACTTGTTCGGGCAGACGAACGAGGCGCAGGTGGTGATCGACAACGACGGCCGCTTTCACGTCACGAAAATCGTTCCCGGCAGCAAAGTCAGCGACATGTTGGCCTTCGCCCGGTATGAATTGACGCAGCTTCACGAACGATTCGAGCGACAACTGGCGGCAAAGGTTGAAGCCGGTACGATGACCGCCGATGTCGCGAGCCGCCTGCTCGCAGAGTACATCGCTGCCGCCGGGCAGCAGACTTATCTCGAATAATCTGGTGCGCGAAGAGGCAAAGCCGGGGATGGCGTGCTTTGCAATCGAAGGTCTCACAATCGTGTCGGCGATCACGAGACAGCAACGAATCACACCTTGACGATGTTGTACTATGTCAGATTCGCCCTTCGCTCAGCAGCCGTACCAGGGAATCGCCACCTTCGGCCGTCGGCCGCACACCCGCGATTTGAGCCAGGCCGACGTGGCGATCGTCGGCGTCCCCTACGACGGTGCGACCTCGTACCGAAGCGGGACCCGCTTCGGGCCGCGGGCGATTCGCGAGCAGTCGCTGCTGCTGTGGGGCTATAACAATGCTCTCGAGGTGGCGCCCTTCGAAGCCCTGCGCGTCATCGACTACGGTGACGTCGATGTCGTGCCGGTCGACGTGCAGGCGACCCATCGCGCGATCGAACGTGAAGTCGCACCGCTGGTTGCTGCGGGGGTGAAGGTCGTGACGCTCGGCGGCGACCATTCGATCAGTTTGCCGCTGCTGCGGGCGCATGCGGCGAAATACGGGCCGCTGGCGCTCATTCATTTCGATGCCCACCCCGATACCTGGAACACCGAATTCGGCGACCAGCGTTACAGCCACGGCACCCCCTTTCGCCGGGCGATCGAAGAAGGGCTGATCGACCCGGCCGCGTATGTGCAGATCGGTATCCGTGGCCCGACAGCCGGTCCGCAGGATTACATCGACGTCCGAGAACTTGGCATCCGGATGATGACGCTCGACGAAGCGGTCGAGCGCGGCCCCGTTGCCGTGCTCGACGAAGTCCGGTCGCGAGTCGGCGCGCGCCCGGTGTATGTCACGCTCGACATCGACGCCGTCGACCCGGCCTTCGCGCCGGGCACGGGGACCCCCGAGGTGGGCGGTTTCACGAGCCGAGAGCTTCTGCAACTGTTGCGTGGCTTACGCGGTTTCAACGTTGTCGGAGCCGACGTGGTCGAAGTCTCGCCCCCTTACGACCACGGAAACATCACGGCAATTCTCGCAGCGAACGCCGTGTTTGAGTTGCTGTCGGTGCTGGCATTAAAGTAGTCTTCATCGCTCCACGTGAAGAGTCTCGGGACGTCGCGTTTTGATGGCGGGCACTCGCAAACTCGACGCCAGATCGTTCAGCGTGAATTCAGCGAGCCACGCACCGTAAGGCCACGATTTTTTGTGACCTTCTCGCGCTCATCAGGATCGCAGTGTCCTGAATCCCCATGCCAGCATCACAGTAGCAACCAAGGGAGCCGGGATCACATCGCTTCCCGGCCACGGTTGGAACAGCCAAAACAGCAGTGGCGCGCCGATCACGGCGGCGATGATGCAGCACGCGCGCGATCCGTAGGACATCCTAACGAGTGGGCCGAATGACACAGGCATCAGGGATGAGCCTCTTTTCGGGGGGAGTTGCCGGAATGACAATGGTGAGCCGAATCGAACGTCATTTTCCATATCGAAGACATACGACGCCTATTGCGATGGCGAGTAAAATCAGGAACGGGTCTTTCCACGGCGCGTTCGAAGTATCGGGCGGAAAGACATTCAACGCCAAAAGTCCGACCAGAAACAAGCCGGCCAGCCACCAGCGCCGCTGTCGCTTGCGTTCGTCGCTCATGCCGGAATTGTACCGCGAAGGGCGGGATGCGGGAAATCCGGAATGACTTTGGTTTATGCGTAAGAGGCTCGCCGCCGCTCGCCGCTGCGGTGTTTTCGCATTGGCGCGCGGTCACTGCGGGTGACAGAGGATCCTGATGATGGATCTGTGCGATTACCCGGTTGGTTGATGCAGGCGTCTGCACTCTTCACGCGGAGCGATGAAGACCACATTAAAGTAGTCCTCATCGCTCCGCGTGAGGAGTCTCGCGACGCAGCGCTGTGATTGCGGGTACTCGCAAAGTCGACGCCAGATGGTCCTCGGCGACTGCGGGCACTACCAGAACTCTGCGAATCACCGACCCGTATTTTACCACGCCGCAAGCTCATGCCAGAAGACAGCGGTGTGCAAATCTGGAAAGGATGCGACGAGTCGAGAACAAAAAGGCCCAACGACGCTCGGCGCGAGCCGTTCACCGTTTCCTGCCATAGAGCGCGGCTTACTTCGAAGCCGGCGACGACTGTTTGTCGGCCTGATCCCACACGTAATCGACGTAGCCGATCATCATCTCTTCCCAGGTCTGGTCCCCCCAGAACACCGGTTTCGACGGGTCGGGGTTGGCGGGGTTCCCCTTGGAATTGTCGAAGTGCGCCACGCACTCGATGCGAGTCCCGGCCGGCAGGCGCTTGGGTTCCTGCAGGCGATAGGCGCTTTGCCAGTTGAAGTCGTACTGAGGCACCGAAAGCAAGATCTCGCTGGTTCCGTCGGGGAAGATCGCTTTAAACACGAAATCCTTTCCGCGGACGTGCATGTGCGGCGAGAACGAGTAGATCAGCGCCGGCCTGGAAAACGTGTGCTGCGATTCGACTTTGTAGTTTGCGTCGCCTGGCGGGATGCGGAAGCCTTGATTGGCGATCGACTCGATCCGCGCTTCTCGCTCGGGTTTCGTCTTGCAGAATTTAAAGGCGTACTGCGAACGGTCCTTTTCGACTTTGCCGGTGGCGGTGTAGTGCATCTGCCAGATCAGGCTCGCTCCCGCCGGAATGCGACGGCCCACCCCGACGGGAAGCTGCAGAGGGGTGTTTCCCGGTGCAGCGCCGTCGACCCAGTTCTTCTCGATATTCCCCTGTTTTCTGCCCGGCTCTTTGTAAAACAGCACGATATGGTGAACGACAGTCCGATTGCCGGGCCGGGCCTCGGCCGCCTGAATGTACATGTCCTCAGTAAAATTCGTGGGCGTTTGAAAGTAGCGATAGGGAATGACTCCCTTGGCGGGAATGGTCACTTCCTCGGGAAGTTCGAAAATGACATCCGGCTCGCCGATACGCCAGCCATCCGGGTATTCGGGGTTCGCCGGCGCCTCCTGCGGGTTGCCTTCGGGGGCGCCGTCATCGACCCAGGCCACCAGCGTGTCGATTTCATCCTGCGACAGGCGCCGCTCGGCCCGGAAATTTCCATACCGCGGGTCGGCGTGCCAGGGGGGCATCCGCCGTTGCAAAATGACTTCCTTGATCATTGCCGACCAGTTGACGGCGTCGTTGTAGCTGAGCAGCGAAAACGGCGCGGCGGTGTTGGAGTGGTGACAGTCCTGACACTTCTCCTGCAGAATTCGCGCAACCTGCTTCGAGTAGGTGACCTCGCCCTTCGGGGCGCCGCGGCGCGGGTAGCTGATCAGGCAGCCGGCCACGTCGGTGGTTTTTACGGCCACTTCGCGATCGGCGATCAGGTCGTCGAGCGCCAGCGCCAGATCGTTTCGGGTCGGCGTCTCGCGTTTCGTCTGGTACTGATAGCGGTCGTCGACCCGTCCCTGGTAGCGGACGACGCGCTGCTGATCGAGAACGAATGTCTCGCAAGTGCGCGTCGCTCCCAGGATGGCCGCCGCCGCCTGGCGCGGGTCGCTCAGCACGGGAAAGGCAATATCAAACTGTTTCGCATGCGCGGCGATCTTGTCGAGCGAATCACCGGCGTTCGAGTTGATGGCGGCAAACTGGACCCCCTGTGCGGCGTACTGCTGATGCAGCTCGTTCAACACCGGAAGATATTGATTGCTGATCGGGCACTCGCAATTGATAAACGTGACCACGACGAATTTCATCTCGCGGCAATCGGCCAGCGCGACTTCTTTGCCAGCCTGGTCGGCAAGCACGAAATTCGGCACGCGGCGGCCCAGGGCGCCAGCCGATCGCGTTTCGGCGCCGGGAGATGCGGTTGCCGCGACGACCGGTTTTGCCGATTCGGCAATGTTCGAATCCGTTGCCTGAGCCGACGTTTCGTACGACTGTGCTCGAGAGCGTCCCCCATCAAAGGGCTGCAGAATCAACAAAGCCGCGAGTAAACAACCGACAAATCCATACGACGCAATACGCTGCAACGACATAGGTTCCTCTGAAGTTTGCAATGGATACGAATACCCCGGCGCGTGACTGCCTGATTATTTCAGAAATACCCGAGATTGGGGAGGTCGGTGTCAACCAATTCGAGCATTGACGAGGCAATGCACACCCCCTTTGGGACGCAGCGTGACCGACGCCCGGGGAACGACCGGCCGATCGGGCAACAACGTCAGCCGAAAGCGTGGGGCAATCGTCGCCAGCACGAGCGTGGCCTCGAGCATCGCGAACGAGTTGCCGATACAGCCCCGCGGGCCGCCACCGAAAGGGAAATAGGCATACTTCGGGTGATCGGGTAAGCGGCCTGCGCTCCAGCGACCGGGGTCGAACTCGTCGGGCCGGTCGAAGAACCGCGGGTCGCGTTGTGTGGTGTAGGGACTGACCAGAACGGTCGTGCCGGCGGGAAACCGATAGCCCCCCAGTTCGACTTCAGTCGTCGCCTCACGGCCGAAGGTGTAGGCCGGCGGATACAGTCGCATCGACTCCTTGAGAATCTGTTCGGTAAACGTCAGGCAGGGAACATCGGCGAGGGTCGGCTGGCGGTTGCCGAGAACCGCGTGCAACTCGTCCAGCAGTCTCGCTTCGATTTCAGGATGCGTGGCGAGCAGGTACCACGTCCACGACAGAACATTGGCCGTCGTTTCGTGGCCCGCCAGAAACAGGGTCATGACCTCGTCACGGAGCTGGCGATCGGTCATACCGGTCTGGTCCTCGTCGTCGCGGGCTTCGACGAGCGACGACAACAAATCGCCCCGATCGCCGTGCTTCGCGCGCCGCTGGCGAATAATTTCGCCGATGATCACATCCAGTCGCGCGACCGCCTTGTGCAACCGCCGATTGCCGGGGGTCGGCAGCCAGAAGGGGGGTGGCAGCACGCTCTGAAAGCGATGGTCGAAGTCTTCGAGAATCATGTCGATCGCTGCGGCGACCTCGCGATACTGCTCGCCCGCGTCGACGTCGAGCAGTGTTTTGGAGACGATGCCCAGCGCCAGATGCATCATGTCAATCAATAGGTCGCGCGTCTGACCGTCGCGCCAGTCGGCCAGCAGCCGCTGGGTATGGGCCACCATGACCGCCGCATACGACTCGATGCGCTGGCGGGCGAACGCCGGTTGAATCATCCGCCGCTGCCTGAGCCAGAGGCTGCCGTCGCTGGTGACGAGGCCGTTGCCGAGGATGGGGGTCAGCAGCCGCAGCACGTAATGCTTGATGTAGAGCTTGTTGTCGGTCACCAGCACCTGTTCGATCAGATCGGGATGGTTGACCAGGACCATCCGGTGCGGGCCGAGCCGGTACGAAACGACGTCGCCGTAGTCGCGAGCGATGCGCTGATAGAACGCCAGCGGATCGCGGCGAAACTCGCGCAGGTTGCCCAGCAGCCAGTGGGCGGGCGGGCCGGGGGGACTCAGACTTCCACCCCGGTAAACAGCGGCGCGATCGGCTCGCCGCGATTCAAGGGAATCGGGCGACCGATCTGATCTCGGACTTCGGTCGACGGATCGATGCCCAGGCTGCTGTAAACGGTGGCGCCGACGTCTTCCAGTGAATACGTTCGCGTGACGGGATAGGCACCAATGTCGTCGGAACGTCCGATCGCCTGCCCTCCCTGAACTCCGGCGCCGGCGAATGCCGCCGTAAACACGTTGGGCCAATGGTCGCGACCGGGAATGCTCGATCCTGGCAACGTGGAGATTCGCGGGGTCCGCCCGAACTCGCCGGTGATGACCACCAGTGTTTCGTCGAGCATTCCCTGCGTCTTGAGGTCGTCGAGCAGCGCGGCGATCCCCCGATCGAGGGGAGGGAGCAGCGCGTCCTTCAAACGCCCGAAGTTGTCGACGTGCGTGTCCCACGTTTGCACGATGCCCATGTTGGCTTGGACGATCGGCACGCCGGCCTGCAGCAGGCGGCGGGCCAGCAGCAGCGACTGGCCGAACGTGTGCCGGCCGTAGCGCTCGCGCATTTCGTCGGTCTCGCGGCCGATTTCGAAGGCCTGCGCCACCTTGCCCGAAGTCAGCATGTCGAGGGCCAGGTGCTGTTTCTCGGAAAACTGGCCGCGGTCGGCGAGAGTTTCCAGCCGGCTGCGCTGAACGTTGATTTCCGTCAGCAGCGACCGTCGGGCCGACACCTGATCGAGCGTGAACCCGGCCGGCAGGCTCAGGCTCTCTTCACGAAAATTCGGCGAGTTGGGATCCTGGCGAATCTGCCAGGGGTCGTACTGCGCTCCGAGGCAGCCGGCGTTCTGCCCGGGCCAGTTGAGCGGGCCCTCGACCAGATGCGTGGGGAGCGCAACACCGCTGGGGATGCCGTCGCGTCTGGGCCGCAGGTATTCCAGTGCCGCCCCATAGCAGGGCCAGTCTTTCCGCGAAGCAACGCGGTCGAGATCGCTGCCGGTGGTGTTGGGAGCCAGCGCCCCCGTGAGCACCTGATGCACTCCGGGCAGGTGATTGTACTCGCGATGCGCCATCGAGCGAACAAGGGCCAGCGTTTCCATCCGCTCGGCCAGCCGCGGGAGATGTTCGCAGATCTGCAAGCCGGGAACAGACGTGTTGATCCCCGTAAACTCCCCACGGATCTCGGCCGGCGCCTGCAACTTCATGTCGAACGAGTCATGGTGGCTCAGGCCCCCGCTGAGCAGAATCAGCAAGATCGACTTGGCGCGCGGCGCCGGATCGCCGGCCGGCGCCGCGGCACGGCCGGACCGCGGAAGGAGCTGGTTGAGACCGATCCCGGCCAGTGCCGAGAACCCGACCTGCATCAGTTCCCGCCGGTTGACGCCAATTCCATGTCGCTGATCGCGGCAAATCGAATTCAAGACGAACTTCCTTGAGGAGAGACGAGCAGGCAGGAAATAGCAGGGGGGCTTCAGAGGGGGGTGCGATCCATTCAATCCCACATTTTTATGCGGCATTTGCAATTGGACGACTACGAATCGGCCCGTGAGTTCGGGGTAGCGTTGGAATCTGAGAGGCGAACATTGCATCCCGAACTGCGGTCCATGTGCGGCTCAAGACCGCGA
>SIAF01000133.1 GCA_009691905.1 Planctomycetaceae bacterium
CCTGGAATACTTCAATCGGGAACGTCCGCATCAGAGTCTGGAGTATCACACGCCGTGGGACGTGTACCGCGGCGCGGAGGTGGTAGCGGGTCCGAAGGCCCGTGCGTGAGTGAAGTTCAAGGGGTCGCGGCGGGTGAGGGCCGCGGCCCCGCTCCGTCTCGCTACGCTCGACTGCGCTGCGCCGCGGCCCTCACCCGCCGGGGAAACTGGCTGAAAGCCAGTCTCTCTAAGAAATGATGCTTTTTGGTCTAGACAACGGGGTCCACCCCATTGGATGACGGCATTTTCCGTCACGACATGGCCATGTTTGTCACGAACCCAACGGAGGGCGAACGTGAAATCCTTGCGTTTCGACAGCCACATTGTCCGTAGCAACGGAATCTCAACAGGCGCACGATCGGCAATTGGTTCTTCAGAGAGCACTGTCCGCGCCCACAAGTACGCGATCGGCGTCGCGCCGTCCGGGTCTTTTGGATAGAACTCGGCGAGTTCCTTTTCAGCCTCGCGTTTGATCCACTTACCCCACTTCCGCACTTCCTCCGCCAGCCGTTTTCCATATTTGGGGATGTATTCCAGCACGACCTTATTGAGCAACACCGGCACCGGGTTGAGGTCGCTGGCAAACGCATCGGCCCCGACGCGAAGTGCCTCCAGCGGAATCGAACCGCCCCCGGCGAACGGATCGACCACCAACGGCCGTGTTCCCGGTGCGCCGCCGAGCGCTTCGTGCGCCGCCTGCGTCAGCGCGCGACTCGTCTCCAGATAGGCCGGAACGGTCGAGTTGTCCCAGTTGGCAAAGTCGGCAATAAAATCGAGCAGGCACATTCGCAACATGAAACCAGTTGTTTCATCCGCCAGATCGAGCGTGAGTGTCCCCGCCGCCAAGGCTTCCCAGCGCCCCCGCGACTCGTCGGAAAGTGTCTCCTGCAATTGCCGGCTTTCTTCGGTGAGCAAGTCGGGATTTACCCGCTTCGCAAACGCCGTCAGCGCAACTACCGCTGCCTCGCGAAACGCCGGTGGACAAAGCGGGTCGGCCGGATCGGGCCATAACGCCGCACAGATCACCGCCCGACACGCCGCCAGCGGCCGCCTCGCCCACCAGATATGCAACGTCGAAATATGCCCATGCCGAATCGACTTCTCCCGCCGCGCGTGCGCCGAAATGCGAGCAATCGGCAAATCGACCTCGATGAGGCGTTTGGGATACGCGGTCATCGCTGGTCTCCAGGTACGGACCTGGCCGCGTCGTATTCATCGTAGAGGTCTGCCAACTCCGGAATCGCCTTTCGAGCACGATATATGAAATCGGCGTTGTTGAGCGATTCGTACGTCACTCCTTTGAAAACGACTCTGACGTCCATCTGCCTGATCAACTGCTCCGCCGAGCCGAACGCGCGTTTCAGGTCATCATCGAGAAATTTCCGCAGGGTTTCCGCATCGGGTTTTTGCCCGTCGGAAGTACACCACTCTTTAGGCGGTGTCCGTTTCACAAGTGGCAGGAAGGACTTCGTCAGCGTCTCGCGGGTCTTGTCCATTGCGGACTGCAGATCGGTGCGAACAGACTCGGCGAAAGCCTCCACGGTGCCGCGCAGCTTCGCGACCTCCTGTTCGAACTCGGATTTGCGCGAACGCAAGACGACATTGCCATGACCGGGAATGTTTCGCAGGTATTTCTTTGCGATCAATTCCTTGTCCTTCTTCAGGTGCTCACCTGAAAGCTTGTGTTCTGGCGGAAGAATTCGATACGAAGTGCGGAGTTGCTCGCGCGTGCGCTCATCGGCAATCCCGGAAAGGTGCTGAGGGATAGGTACGGTCTTTCGGTCGACGGACGTGTCGGACAATTCGAATTCGACAAATTCAAAGGCCGCATTGAACACCCGAACGGACCTGGAAACGTCGAACTTCTGGGGGGGATTCTCTTTCAAGCTGGTCTCAACCTGCGAGATTCGCGCGATGTCGGCCTTATCGAGTCCGACAACTTGTTTGCGGACCCCTTCCGGGCCCCGACCCAATTCATTCTCGATCTGCTGCGGGGGGGCACCGAGTCGAATGGCATTGGGCGTCTCGGTTCTATGCGGTCCGGCTTCAATCAATAGCGGCGTCGGGGAATAAACGAGGGTCTCGTCGTCGGCAATCACGAGGCCGATACGTATTCCGGGCTGCCGATTGAGTGTCGTGCCCAACTCCGCGGCCACCTTTTCGAGCAACTGCAACGCGCTGAAATCGCCATATCCCAGTCGGTATACCTCGGGGTCAACATCGACGACGACTGATACCGCCGCCGATCCGAGAAGGCGCCATTGATCGACAATCGCGCTCGCTACAGCCGTCGACAATCCGGGAGCAACCACGATCAACCGGCGGCATGCCGTGTGAATCAGCGCGGGTAGCGTTTTGTCGTTCGCGATCGTTATGGCGCGTTCTGGGTTCGACACAATTAATTACCTCGGCACGTCACCATTGAACAAGAGAGTCGGCCCGCTGAAAACCAGCATGCGGGCCTTCTTTCCGCGGGCTTGCGCGAATTCGACCCACTCCTCGTCATCCGTCAACTTCAGCGTTGAGATCAGGGTCACGTCGCCCGGATCCTTCAATCGACGGCGCAAATAGAAGGGCCGCCAGTGGATCAACACAATCGTGAGGTGCCCATTTGTCAGGATGAGATTGAACTTCCCGGAGTCGGTTTCCAGCAGTTTCTCAAACGCGGCTCGACAAGCTTCGATCAAACTCTTCTTCGGGTCGCGTTCGCAATACTGGGCGATCTGTTCGGCCAGAAACTCGAAGACACGCGGGGTGTCGCTGTCGCTCTCGGCAATGCGGCGACGCGCGGGTGGAACGAGTGAGTCGGCGTCGCTTGCGGTTCCATTGTGGACGAGCAACCAGCCGTATCCCAGAAACGAAAGGCTAAACGGGTGGTTGTTCTCACGGCGCGTCGCCCCGCGCGATGTCAGCCGCAGATGGCCGAGAATCACCGGAGCCGAGACGGCCTCGATCGCCGCCGCAAACTCACCGCTGATATTGGCACCATCGACCGCGGGGTCGGCCCGGCGCAAGATGCGCGCAGTCTGGCCCGCGTACCAGCCAATTCCCCACCCGTGAATGTTGCCGCGACCTCGCAGAGCGAACTGCGGAAGGATACGGTCCGCGGTCCAGGCGTGATGGCTCGTCAGGAGGAACAGATCACATTCGTGATTTCCATCGATAACCGGTGTTGCTCGACCCATGTTGTCTGGTTACCTGCCCGATTCTGCGACAATCGCTTGTGCGGAAACCTGGTAATGCTCCACTGCCATCACCGGCTGCCATCCGAGTCGAACCGGGTTCTGGACCGCGTGTAACTGCGGCGTGGCGGCACAATTGAACACAGCGTACAGCCAGTAGTCGGTCTTGAGCCGTTCGGCAGTCCGGTACTCGTTTTCGCTAAGCGCGACAACGCCGACTCCCGCTCGTCCCTTCACTTCAATAAACCGGACTTCGACAAACGTCCTGGAATCTTCCGGATGCGGCCGGCGACTGATCAGATCGAAGCCGCGATTCTCTGATTCGACACTCTCGACCACCCAGCCACGGGCTTCTTCGTGGCGAATTGCCTCGCGCACCGCGATCCGCTCGATTTCGTCGTCGCGCACCATCGGAGCAAGCTGCGGGCTGGTTCGCTCGGGGTGCGGCACGATCCACGCGCGGCCCAGGTGGGTGATTTCCGACACGGTCGAGTGACGCTCAAGCTCCAGCTCGCGCAGCCGCGATTCGAGTCGATTATTCAACTGGTCAAGGTGTTGCTCAGCCTGGGCGATCAGGCCGTCCAGCCCTGGGACGGTCTGGCCTTCGATTTGCCGATTGAGGTATTCGCCCAGTTGCTCGTTCTGCCGATGGATCAGGGCATTGAGGCTGATCTCGACATGGCGGGCGACCCGCGCGATTTCGTGCTCACGGTCGGCGGCCGCGGAGGCAATCCAAGGCTGCAACGCGCGCTCGTAGAGGAATTGCTCGACCGACTTGCGGTCGGCCATTTCGTCATCGGGTGGGGAAGTGCCCAGCGGGGCCGGGCTGATGTCATGCAAAATCGTCGGCTCGTGAACGCTCATGACATTGCCGGACGCCGTCTCGATGACGAACAGCCTGCGATGGAGCGTGTTGCCGCGGCCGTCTTTGATCGACGCAGCGAAGACATCGAGCAACCCGGGCGTGCTGCGGTGCAGATCGAAAAAGACGGCCCCCCGTCGCAGGTGGTCTTCGACACGGGTAAGGAGATCGCAGCGCACCGCCTCGAACAGCGGATGGCCGGGGGTCACCCATTCCAGTGTTGAGTCAAGTTTGAGAAGCGACTTGTCGAACGCGACACGGCCGTAGTCGCGCCCCAGCCGGCCGAACCGCGACTCTTGCGCATCGCCAATTTGCAGGAGATGCCGCGGAATCTTGCCGATGCGGTACGCGGCGCTGGACGACGGAGGTTGTGGTTTGGGATCGGCCGGTTTGAGCTGCAAGCCGGATTCAGGGGCAGCGGCCACGAAGAACTGTTCGATGACTTCGGGAACGAGCCGCCTTTCCTTCGCCTCGGCGGTTTTTCCCAGGATGGCAGACAGGTTCAGTTCTTTTTTCGCCAAGCCTTCCAGGGCCGATTCGGTGATCGCCCGGAAGTGTTCAGGGCTGACGTCGCGGACGATGCGGTCCTGAATCTGATGCTCGTTCATCTGCCGGGCATACATGGCCCGCAGCATCTTTTCGAGTTGGTTCGAGGGGAAGATGTCGCCCACGACGTCAAAGACCTGGTCGGTCCCCAGTTCCCGCCGAATCTCTTTGAGCCGCTCGATCAAGGTTTGCAGTACGCGCCCCTCACGCGTGTTCTGGGCGACGAAGTTGAAGACGAGGCAGTCTTTGTCCTGGCCATAGCGATGGATTCGGCCGACCCGCTGCTCGAGGCGGACGGGATTCCAGGGGATGTCGAAGTTGATCATCAACCAGCAGAACTGGAGGTTGATCCCTTCGCCGGCGGCTTCCGTGGCGACGAGAATCTGGGCGCTCTCGCGGAACTCGCGTTCGGCACAGATGCGTGTGCCGGGAGAGTCGCGGTCGCCGATCTTCATGCCGCCGTGAATCTGCGTGACGGTCAGCCCCCATTCCCGCAGTTTTCCGAGGGGCCGCTCGTCGCGCCCGTCGCCGGCGAGGTAGTCGAGCGTGTCTTTGTGCTCGGTGAAGAGCAGCAGCTTCATCTTCGGGTTGTCGAAGATCCCTTCTTGTTGCAACAGAGAACGGAGGCGGGTGAGTTTCGATTGCTCTTCTCGCTGTTCGAGCAATCGGGCCTGATCGATCAGCGTCGTCAGCCGGCCGATCTCTTCGCGCAGCATGCCAGGGTCGAGTGACAAGACCTCTTCTTCTAGTTGCTGGATGATATGCTGTTGCTCTTCGTCGGTTAGGTCGTCAAAATAGTCGGGCAGCTTGCGTTCGATTTGTTCCTTCCGATAGGCCTCTGGATCATCGAGAATCTTCTGTCGGCGGCCGCGCATGCGTTCGAGGCTGCGTCGGACGGCGTAAACCGACGACGCCATGCGGCGCTGTAACATGGCCATTGTGAAGCCGACGGCCCGCGCCCGGGCCGAGTCTTGACCGAAGGCGGCGATGGACTGGTCCTCGACGAAGCGAGTCAGCTCGTCGTAGAATTCGAGCTCGTCGCCATCGAGATCGAAGGCGGCGGTGTTTACTTCGCGCTTGGTGAACAGTTTGTGGACTTCGCCGGTATTGACATCGGGGAACGTGACGAGGGCTTCCTTCGTGCGCCGGAGATAGAACGGTGCTTCGCGGTCGCGCATTGCCTGTTGCAGACTCTGGATGCTGCCGTAAACGTCGGAATCGAGTAGCGCCAGGAACCGGCGGAAATGATCGGGGTCGCCTTTGTGTGGCGTGGCGGTCATCAACAGGAAATGGTCGGTCATCTTCGACAGCGATTCACCCAGGCGATAGGCGAAGGTCTTGCGGTCTTCGCCGGGCGCGCTCATCTTGTGGGCCTCGTCGACGATGATGAGGTCCCAGCGTGATCGGAGCAGGCTCTCGCGGGCGTCTTCGACCACCGAGACCCACGACACCGACGTGATGAGTTGGTTCCGCTCTTGCCAGGGGTTCTGGCCGTAATTCGCCCGCAGCACATCGCCGCGAATGACGTCGAATTTCTCGCGGAACTTGTCGGAGAGCTCGCGCTGCCACTGGAATGTGAGGTTGGCCGGCGTGACAATGAGCACGCGACGGACCAGCCCCCGCGCTTTGAGTTCTTTGAGCAGGAGTCCCGCCATAATCGTCTTGCCGGCACCGGGGTCGTCGGCCAGCAGAAAGCGAATACGAGGGAGCTTCAGGAAGTAGCCGTAAACCGCCTCCAACTGGTGGGGCAGCGGGTCGACCCGGGCGATCGAGAGGGAAAAGAACGGGTCGTACTCGTAGGCCAATCCCAGACGATGGGCCTCAATGCCCAGGCGAAACAGCCGGGCATCACCATCGAACGGCTCGCGGTCGGCGGAAACCGTCAGTTGCTGGATTTGCGCCGGGCTGAGGACCGGGTCGTAGGTCAGGCCGGTCGATTTGCCACGGCCGATGATCTTGAGCGATTCGCCAAGGGGGACAATCGCCAGCACCTCGACCGCTTCAGGAAGCGTCGGTCCACGGACAGTGCTCCCTGGTTTGATAGTCTGGCTGGTCAAGACGGCTCCGCAGGTTGCAAATCATTCGGTAGCTTGCCTCAGACAGGAATGAATCGCATTCCGGTCAAGTCGGTCAGCCTACCAAAGACCGTCGCCGCGGGGTAGCTGCCGTCGATCTGTGCAATCGCCGCAGCGCTGCGGCTTGGCCCGTTGCCGGGCTAACGGTGACGCCGATATTGAATCGGTCAGGATTCAGCTCGGACATGAGTTCGCCACGAACCCGAGCCACAAGCCTTCAAAGGGCTGCCAGTTCTTCGAGCAAATCACACAGGCTGGCGACGTGCCGCTTGGGAACGACGAGCGTGTGGCCTACTGCGAGGGGAAATGCGTCGGAAATCGCCTGGGGCGCCGCCGCGAATTGCGGTGGTGTACTGTTTGAAGCGGGTTCGACTCCCGCCGACGTCACGAATCACTGGATGACCTTGACGCTGGGTATCACCCAGCGCCAGAATCAGCGTGAGTACCACTAACACACACGTGGAGCGACGACAATGGCGAAGATGACCAAGGCGGCAGCGATTACGGACATGCTGATCCGTCACCCGGCCAAAGGACCGAAAGAGATTTCGGAACTGTTCAAGGCGGAAGGGTGGGACATCGCACCGAACCACATCAGCGTCGTGAAGTCGTCGATGGTAGCGAAGACCAGGCCGACAGGACCGGTCAACAAGTCGGCAGCGATCCGTGATGCCCTGAAGGCACACCGCGACAAGACTCCACTCGAGCTTTCCGAATTGTTGAAGGCGGACGGCTTGAAGGTCTCGACCACCTACATCAGTACGATCAAGAGCAAGATGAAAATGAAGCGGAAGGCCAGGAAAGCCAGTCGCAAGGCCGCAATCAGCGTGCCGTCCCCCGGCAACCGTCACACACCGCTCGACGCCGCCGTCGAGTTCATCAAGTCGGCTGGCGGGTTGGAAGCAGCCAAGGCAGCCCTGGGGACGGTCGAGGAGATTGGCAAGGCGTTGTGACGGGGGGCGGCAAGAAAAAGCGGCAAGAAAAAGTGCCACCCATCTTTTGGGAATTGATTTCCGGGAATGTCGACAGGAACACTCGATGCTGCAGCAAGTTCTGGCGACAATGTGCGCGCTGCGTGCAAAAAAGATGGGTGGCCCTCCCTGTGCCCATTTTGCAGCGACTTGTCGACATAGGCAATTGCCTGGAGACTGCGTTTTTTGCCATTTGGCTCCGAATGTGGTAGCCTATTTCTCGTTGTTGGCAGCGAGTGGAATGTTCGCATTGAGTGGGTGTCGTCCCCAACCTGGAGGATTGCCATACAACCGCAGCGACCACAACGAAGCGTTTCGCGCCGGCGATTTCTGTCGGCCAGTCTTCGCGCCGGAGGGGCCGGTCTCACGCTCGGCGATCTCCTGCGACTGCGTGCCCTTTCATCAGAACCGGGCCGTGCTGCCCCGGACACGTCGGTGATTCAAATCTGGCTCGGCGGCGGACCCAGCCAGTTCGAGACGTTTGATCCCAAGCCGCTTGCCCCTGTGGAAATCCGCGGCCCTTATGGGGCCATCCCCTCGACACTGCCAGGCGCGCAGGTCTGCGAGATGCTCCCGCTGACCGCGGCGGTCATGCACAAAACTGCCCTCATCCGCAGTTTTACGCACCCGTACGACGATCACTTCGGCGTGGCACGGTGGTGCCTGGGGGGGCGTCGCGAACCCGATAACAGCCATGGCTACCCCTCGCTGGGCTCGATCTCTGCGCGGTTTCGCGGCTCGCGTCAGCCCGGTATGCCCCCCTACGTGCTTCTCAGCGAAGAACCGGTGATGCACCTTCACCTGTTCGACGCGAACGGCCCCGGCTATCTGGGTGTGTCACATTCACCGTTCACGGTCATGCAAGAGCCGTATTTGCCCGATTTTCAGTTCGACCGGCTGCGCAGCGCCACCAGCAGCCTCGAATTGGCCAACGACGTTACGCTCGACCGACTCAACGATCGGAAGTCGCTTCTGGCGGGCCTCGATCGACTGCCGCGCCAGTTGGATTCGCGGCAGGCGCAGGATAGCCTCGATCCCTTCGCGCGACTCGCGCTGGAACTGATCACCGGCGCGAAAGCCCGCCGGGCGTTCGACGTCAACGAAGAATCGGCCGCGACGCGCCAGGGGTATGGACCTCACCGCTGGGGACAGATGGCGCTGTTGGCCCGCCGGCTGGTCGAGGCCGGAGTCACGTTCGTGACGCTCAATACAGCTCCCGACTGTCTGCGCTGGGACTGGCACGTGAGCGTTGTGCGCGAGAATCGTGAACAGCCCAGTCCGGGGGGACCGAATGTCGGAATGGAGCACAGCGGTCCTCCTCTCGATCGGGCGCTTTCGGCCCTGATCGCCGATCTCGCCGAGCGCGACCAGTGCCGTAACGTGCTGTTGATCGTCTGGGGCGAATTCGGCCGATCGCCCCGCATCAATCCGACCGGAGGGCGCGATCACTGGCCTCTCCTGGGAAGCGTGCTGCTGGCAGGCCAGGGAGTGAAGACCGGGCAGATCATCGGGGCATCGAGTCGGGACGGCGGTCTTCCTGCCGATCGGCCGATCGGCCCCGACGACGTACTGGCGACTCTCTACAAACATCTGGGCATCAATCCGAACCTGAATGCCGTCAATTATCAGGGACGCCCCATTGCCCTGCTGCCGGACGGCAAAGCGATCGACGAACTGTTTTGAACGCGCATTGGCAGGCCGGCTGCCGCCGGGGCGGGGGTTAACAGCCTGTTGAAATCGTCGATGCGCGTTCACTCACTGCCGGTGTCGAGCACGACGTCGCGCAAGTCGATTTTCTCGCCGGCGATTTTCGTGAGTCTGGCGTCGTTTTTGGGTTCAAAGCCGGGAAACTTGATCTCGCGAAATCTTGTTGCTCGCACGAAGAAGTGCCCGGGATGAACAAACGCCTGGAATTGGCCCTGCTTGTCGGTGAAGCAAATCGTCTGGTTCCACGCGTTTTTCCCTTCAAAGTTTTTCCCTGAAAGACGGGCCGCGAGTTCGTAGAGCGTGACGCAAGCGCCGGAAACCGGCTTTCCGCCTGCCTTCTCAACGATGCGCCCGCGCACGGCGACCGCCCGAACGACGCCGACGGTAATCTTCCTGATGTCTCCTGCGGCAGCAACTTCTGCATGAGAGCCAAGCTTTACGGGAACCCACGGCACGGAACGGTCAATCACTGCCGAGACATCCCACTTACCCGGCGGCACGCGGAATTGAAACGAGCCATCCTGTCCGATCGGGATAAGCGACGAGTAGTTCGCATCGAACGACGTTTCGCGACTCACCTTCTGCCGAAAATCAGGTTGGATTCGAACGCGAACACCGGCACGATGGATTTTTTCCGGGAGGGGTTCGACACGCCCTTCTACGCTGCCCGTGCGCTCAAGGCTTAAGACGAGCGGTTCATCAAGGTCAAAGGTGAGCGTTGGATTGCCATATTCCTCGGTTTCCACGGCGGCGCTGATCGAAGCAGCCTCCGTTGGCAATCCCGTCATCGTGAATGATCCGTCTGCGTCCGTCGTGACAAGAAGTTCGTTGCCGAGCTCTTCGGGCAACGTAGAACCGCGGGCCCTACTACCGCGGACATTCCTGACGTTGCGTTTGCCAAAACTGAATGAGCTCAATCGAATCCGGGCGTTCTTGATGGGCTTGTCTTCGGGACCAACGAGCCTGCCATTAATCGCACGCGTCGCCGACAGGGAGATCATCACTTCGTGGGATTGGTCGACTTTGCAATATTCTGTCCAACCTGAGCTTTCGTCGCGGCTGTGCGCGAAAGCGGTAATCCCAGTGCAGCGTTCGTCGATGGGGCGCTGCCTGCGCCATTGGAATCGTCCGTCGGCATCTGTTGCGGATTCGCCGACCGATTTCCATTCAAACATAGGGGCGCCGTCAACGGTCCGAAAGGCCACGAACCATACTCGGGCACCTTCAACCGGTTTGTCGTCAGCATCCTTTACGACCCCGGAGATCACGGTCTCCGGCACGTCACCAGGCGTGGCAGGTTCTTCGGCGCTGACCAAACCGGGATTGGCTCCCGTCATCAGCAAGGCCACAGCAAAACCGGCAAGCACCACGGCGGGTTGGACGGCAAATCTCTGCAAACCGATCTTCATGGGAGTCCTCATCGACAAGGAGACCTTGCATCCGCCGCGAAAAACAGGTCGGCAACGTCTCACCGGGGCAAACCGCAGGACGCTGCTGTGCGTCAGTCTAAAACGTCGCCAGCGGATTCACCGGCGAACCGGTGCCCCCCTCGACGGCCAGCGGGGCGACGGTCAATAGAAACGACCAGCGCTTGCGGGCGTCGGCCGCCTCGCTCACGGCTTCGAAGTCGCAGTTGTCGAGAATCGGCATCCCCATCGCCACCACCACGACCCAGTGCACCGGCAGTTCGAACCCCTCGACCCCCGAGGGAAGCACGTCGAGCGCCAGGTCGCTGCCGACGATTGCCACGTCACGTTCCTTGAGCCACGGCAGGCACGAGGCGTGCAGGCCGGCGGAGTTTTTCATGATGTCCCACTCCCCTTCGACTTTCCCTCGCGCCCACCGCCCCGTGCGGATCAAAACCGCATCGCCGCTCGCGACTTTGATTCCGGCCGCCTTCTCCCAGGCTTCGAGATGCGACGGGTAGATCGCCTGCTTCCCTTCCAGGAACCTGACTCCCAACAGCTTCGGCATGTCCATCAGCACGCCGCGAGTGAAAACCCCCTGCTTGACGTTGACCACCGACAGCTTCGCCGCCCCGCGCTCGGTGACCTCATTCTGCGAGAAACCGTTGTACATCTGCCCCTTGTAGAACAGGTGGCACAGGGCGTCCATGTGCGTCTGCGTGAAGCCGTGATAGGCCACGCGGTATTCGTCCGAGGCGCTGGTGATGTCCATTTGTTGCGGCAGCCCCGTCATTTTGTGCCCGAACTCCGGCGAGCTTGCCTTCTCGGTCTTGATCACGTTGCGCGCGAGCGACACGCTCACCCCTTCCTGCACCAGGGCCGCCGCCTTTTTCCGTTTATCGGGGGTGATCAGGTTGAGCGTTCCCAGTTCGTCGTCCTGGCCCCAGCGGCCCCAGTTGGAAAGCGATTTCATCATCCCGTCGATGTCGCTGCGCGTGAGCGTCGGCTTTGCCGCCTGATCCGGCTCTGCCGCACGAGAGCGGCCGAAGGCCACCACCAGCAACGAACCAACGACTGCCAGCAGAACAAGTGTGCGAGTTTTCATGTCAATGCCTCCAAGGGTCTCAATTGTCAATTGTGTTTATTGCGAACTTTCGCGCCGCGGGAATCGGGCAAAACTGTCATTTCGCCGGGAAAAACTGCGAAAAACAGTTCAAAATTCTATAAATTCTTCGTTTGTGTAGATTTTTGAACTCTTCATCCTTTGTATTTTAACATGGCAATTTGCCGCGATTTCGGATCATAGACTCTTTTGCCATTATGACTTGCGGTGAAACAGGCTGCACTGTCAGGCGCGCCGCTGAACGAGGAGTCGAATTGCCCATTATCGCCAAAACCCCACAAAGTGACCTGAAAATGACCCGTTTTTGGTGAAGAAAGCCCCGTTTTTCGTGAAGAAACGGTCGAAAATCGGCATGATGACAGAGCCCGCCATTCGCCGGCGGACAGCAGGAGGAGCCCGAATGGTGGGCCTGCGCCAGACGGCGGAATTTCTGGCGAAGCGATGTCTGGATCGAACGTCGTGGACCAGGTCCTGGCGATCGACATTCGCGGCTGGCTTGTCCCACCTTACGTCTCCCTGCCCTGCGAACAGCAATCATTCAGAATCTTGTCGGCGTGGAAAGATTTTACGTGGCCTATTCACGACTCATTTCATCGGTATCGATTGCGGCCCAGGAATTTGAACCGCGGATGACGCCGATGCCGCGGATACGGCGCCAAATCAAATTGACCATAGATGGATGAATTGACGCATCCACAGACATCCGTTTGATCCGTGAAATCCGCGGTTCCTTCTTTGGTTGCGTCCGCAGGCCGCGCTGCGTCTGGCTACTGTGTCGGCGTACTGCTGCTGAATCATCTTCGGGTTGCCGCCCGAGACGGCGCGCGTGCCGCCCGGTAGGCGAGTTTCTCGCCGGAGCGACGCTCAACGGCGTGCGATTTCACCGAATGCCACCCATATATTATCCCAAATGCTCAGCCGCGCATCGTGCCCAGTTTCCACGAAAGTTTCCAGATTTGCGCACCTGATTCAAAGTCGTCTTCATCGCTCAGCGTGAAGATCTCAAGGACGCGACGCTGTGGTTACGGGTAATCGCATAGAAAAAGCTGGGTGGCGCCAGGTGGCACGACTGCGGGCCACCTCGATTTGAATTCAATTGCACCGCAAAGGCGCCAAGAGCGCCAAGGTTCTACTTCCGTCTTCGCGCTCTTTGTGTATTCACTCCCCTTTCGTCACAGGGAACTGGAAATACTCCATCAAATCCGGCTGCACCCGATACAGCGGCGGCTGCGATTGTTGCGTTTTTTTTCAGGATTTCTTGACGAGTTCCAGGCCCAGCACCACGCACAGCTTCGCAAAGCCTGAACTCCGAATATCCGATCCTGAAATGAACCGGCTGATTGCCGCCCTCGAAACGCCAGTCTTTTTCGCTAGCACGGTGGCGTTCATGCCTGAGTCTCGGAAGGCGCGTCGCACAACTTCCATCATGCCTATTGGTCGTTTTGTTCTGCTGGCCATTACTTCCCCTTCATGACAGTGATCCCGAAATAGTCCATTAAGCGCTGAGCAGTCGACAGCCGAATATCGGCCTGCCCGTTCAGAATCGTGCTGATCGTCTGTTGCTTCACGTCAGTCATTTCCCCGAGCCTGCGGGCCGACAGCCCGCTGTCGCGGATCGCGGCCCGCAATACGTCGGCCAGGTCGGCAGATTTGCACTTTCGGGTAGTGTCCCTGTATGAAGGTGCCGCCTTCATAATTGGATTCGTGGTGGGCTTGACGGTTCATATGATTTGACCGGCCAATGTACCAATTTGCCCGATCAGTTTTTCAAGCCATCTGACTTGCGGAACCGTCGTCGTGTCCCAGTCGCGAAGGAACCTGCCGGGGCGCGACGCCAGATACACGCGCCCCGAGAGGGCCAATGTGGCACTATCGAACTTCCGCTTTGCGTCCTTCTGTCCATGCGCGATGCGATGCCGAATCCTCGATAAAGGATCGAGCCACGTTGAATTCGTACGGAACGCAATCTCGTGCGTTCCGTTCACAATGTGCTTCTGACAGACCGTAATTACCGTTGTCACGTCGTACCACGCCCGGTAATACCTATTTCCAAGGAATGCGGCCTCGGCGGCCGCAACGCTACGATAGTGCTGAGCTACCGGCACAGCTTGTCCGAATCTTGACACTTGGCCGCACATATACCTGTAAAAGGTTTCCTCTAAGAATGTCTCCCAAGCAACAAACATCCGCAGATATGCCAGCTCGTAAAGCGCCTCCAGCCTGTGGACGGGCCATTGATTGAACGCAGGAGTTCCTGGTCCGGCAATCGCGCGGACCATCTCCCCCGCTTTGGCCAATCCGATCAGCGCTTTCCCCTCCTTGACTAAATCGCCATCGAAACTTCGCATCGACTTCGCCATACGGCATCAAAACGCTTCTTTAAAAAGGGTTTCAAAGCGGATTCGCCTCGGCTCGATATTGGTCGTTTGGCCGGTGCTAGCCGCAGCGAACTGCGTAAATTTCTTCGGCACTGAGGCAGGGTCTTCTCTGGCACCAGAAACAACATCCGATAATCTCGTTGTCGCATCCCAAAGAGAGCTCGCATCATTCCGCGTCATCGGCTTTTTGGTGGTCTTCAGCTTTTCGTCGGGAAGTCCAAACATGCGATGAAAAACAACGCAAAATAGAGTGTAGAACAGTGGCACGCCGTGAAACTCTGTGTCTTTCAGCCCGCCATTGCACACCGCGCCAATTTGTCCAATTATGTCATGAAATCGCTTCTCATCGCGAGCCTGCGTCGGGTATTCCGAATCCCATTCCTTGTAGTAATCGCTGATCGACTTTTTCTTATGCTGCATTCCTTCCGTGCCAGCGATAAGCAGTTCGCTCGTTAATTCGACCTCCGCCATCCGCGCAATTGCAACTTCTCCGAAAATCCTGTTGCGCCTCCAGAATTCCAGATTGGCATATGCTGCGCGATATGATGTCTGCTTGAATTTTCCAAAGAATTTCCCATTCCGAAGCTCTTGGTCGTTCAGTGGAACGCTGTAAGTATTCAGGCGAGCAAATACGTTTAGGACCTCGTCGTCAGGAATCTCTCGAAATGTTTCTGACGGAAAGCCGGACTTGTGGATTCTCTGCTGATCTTGAATCTTCAATTGGTCGAACCGTCGGTTTTTCCACGGTTCCGGCAATGAGTCTGAAAGACGGTAATCCCCGTCGATGAACGACAAAACCGCTCGCACTCGCTGCTGTCCATCAACCACTTCGCGAATTGGCGTGAGCTTTCCCCGCTGTTGGTTCATGCGCAAATAGATCGGAGGAATCGGCATGCCACGCAAGAGCGTATCGATGAAATACGACTTCGCGGGCGTTTTCCAAATATCGCGCCTTTGGAATTTAGGGGTCAATTCAAGGGTGCCGCTTTCTCTCCATTGCAAAAAGTCTGACGGAGTGTAGACGGACCTGTCTGTTCGGTAGATATCCATGAGTGCATCCAGTTCGGTGCGGGACGAACCTTCGGGGTCCGTGGGTGTCTTGTGCGGAATGCCAAGTGTTTCTGTACTCATCGGACGACACTCCAAACGCATGGACTATCCAGCGTCATGGAGGGCGGTCCGCGCTTTGGCGGCGCAGCGGTCTTATAAGCCGTAGCAGGAACCAGCGTCTGCTGGCCGGGTTCGATTCCCCCTCTCTCCGCTCTATCGTTTCGCCTGACGCCTTGCAGGGGTGCGATTCACTCAATCCCACGAAAAACAACGCAAAACGACTCTCAATAGGACTTGATCGGCGGGGAGCTCGAAAGTGATCTTGCTAAAAACGGCGTTCTTCCGCGAAGCTGCTGGTAATTCAAGCCGCAGTCCACGGAAGGA
>SIAF01000134.1 GCA_009691905.1 Planctomycetaceae bacterium
CACAAGGTTAAATCCGTGCAATTCCAAAACTATTTGATAAGTTATGGCACTACACTATTGTGTCAGAACACTCACGACACCTAAAATTCCTGCGGTTTTCGACAAATCTGCACGTCAGCGCCACGCGCAACTGTCGAAGATGGGTCAAGACGTGCGGCGCATTCCACCGCGCGACCCCCCCCCCTTTCTCATTCACGAGGGGAACACCAGGCACCGGCTCCGCAGTCCTGAGGCACACCATCCAATGACCCCAGCGCGGCATTCGGCCTTAACCAGGGCAAAGGAGGGAACCACGAATCTTACGAATCGAACGAATGGCGGAATTGGACAGGAGCACGCACAGAAAGCAGAGAGACCGGCTTTCGGGTGCAACCCGACTTCAAACGGTCCTATTGCGATTGAAGACCAATGAACCACCGATTACACGGATCACACGAATGACACGGATAAAGCACGAAGTGAGCCGAGCTTTGATTGAGGATTTGACGCATCCGCAGTTATCAGCGTCATCTGTGAAATCCGTGGTTTCCCCTTTGGTCGCGGCCGAAGGCCGCGCTGCGGCCTCTGCTTGCTTCTGTTCAAATCTGAGATTTCTAAAATCTGAAATATCTGTTGCACAACGAATTGCAGTCGCCGAGGCAGTTGGTCGCGATGACTGGCATGGCCCGACCAAACGATCGACGCACGCTATTGCACAATGTTTGCCTTGGGCAACGCCTGTTTGAGTTGGGCGACGCCGGCATCGGTGACTTTCGTGAATCTGAGATCGAGTGACTTCAAATTCTTCAGTCCCGCGAGATGCTCGAGGCCCGCATCGGTGACGGCCGTTTGCTTCAGTTTCAACACCTGGAGATTGGCCAGCCCCGACAGGGCGATCAAACCGTCGTCTCCCACCTGGGTTTCGTCGAAAATCAGCGTTTTCAAGCCTTTGAGGCCTTTGAGGTGCGTCAAACCGGCACTGGTGATCTTGGTATTCCACAGATCGAGCGATTCGAGCTTTGCCAGGCTGGCCAGGTGGGCGATTCCATCGTCGCCGACGCTCGTTTCGCTCAAGACCAGGGTCCGCAATTTGTCGAGTCCTTTGAGATGTGCAAGCCCGGCGCCGCCGATGCTGCTGCAACCACGCAAGCTGACCCGTTTGAGGCCCGACATCTTGCCGAGCGTCGCCAACCCCTCGTCAGCAACTCCGTCGCGGAAAAACGTCACATCTTCGAGGGCCGTCATGTCGGCCAGATGCACGACTCCGTCATCGGTGATGCTCGCCGAATCTTCGATCGCCAGGACCCGCAGTTTTTTGAGGTTCTTGAGCTTTTCCAACCCCTTATTCGTGACACCGAAATTGCGGAGCTTGAGCACCTTCAAGTTGGTCAGCCCCTGCAAGTGTTCGATGCCCTTGTCGGTGATCGAAGGGCAACCGCGCAGGTCGAGCAGCGTGACCCGCTCCATATCCTTGAGTTCTTCGAGCCCCTTGTTGGAGAGTCGTGTGTAAAGCAAGTGCAGTTCTTCCAGCTTGGGTAAAGCCTTGAGATGCTTGACCCCCTTATTCGAGATGCTCGATCGACGCAGATTGATCGACTTGAGATTGACGAGCGGCGCAAGTTTGACGAGTCCCTCATCGGTGACGGCCGGGCAGTTCTCCAGTTCCAGTTCGACGAGGTCCGTCAATTTTCCGACGACGTCGAGCGTCTCGTTGGAGATTCCCGGCCCCCACAGAACCAGCGATTTCAGTTGCGGAAACTTTTCCAGCACCGCCAGTTGCCCGGTCTGCAGCTCACGGTCGCGCAAATCGATGCCGCGAACGGCTCCCGCGGGATCGCGTTCGACTTTTCCGCCCAGCTTCGTGATTTCGGCGAAGGCGGCCGCCAGATCGGGATCAGCCGCCGCCGCCCTCGGTTTCTGCGCGGGAGCCGATTTCTTCTTCGAAGGGGCTTTCGCCTCCTGCGCTTGCGCGGCCCCGATCGCCGGAAAAACCAATACCAATGCACCGGCGGCGCAGACGAACGTCGACACAATCTCTCGCAGCTTGGTCACAGTTTCTCCAATCAGAATCCGGAACCGGCAGACACCCGAATCAGGCCGGGAAAGTGCAGATTGAGTTGCGATTCGGGCCGGCGCGCGATATCGTTCTTTTACCAAATCTCACGCCCAGCCGTCAGCCATCACCGTTTCCATCATATTTCGGGAGTTCGCACAATGGCACGTCGTACGAATCGTCGTAAGTTCATGCAGGAGACTGCCGCCATCGGCGTCGGTCTGTGGGCCGGCGGCGGTATGCAAGTCAAGGCCAACACCTCGGCGAACGAACGCGTTCGGTTCGCCTGCATCGGCGTGGATGGCAAAGGGGAAAGCGATTCGGCCGACGCCGGCAAGCACGGCGATGTCGTCGCCATCTGCGACATTGACGATGCGCGACTCGAAAAAGCCGCCAGCCAGAAGTTTCCGCAGGCGAAGCGGTTCAACGATTACCGCCGGCTGTTTGACGAGATGGAAAAGAGCATCGACGCCGTGACGGTCAGCACGCCTGACCACTCTCACGCCTGCGCCTCGCTGATGGCGATGGTCCGCGGCAAAGGATGCTTCACGCAGAAGCCGCTGACGCATACGGTGTACGAAGCGCGGCTGATGGCCGACGTCGCCCGCCGCATGCAGGTCGCCACGCAAATGGGCAACCAGGGAACGTCCGGCGACCCCCTGCGACAGGCGGCCGCCGTCATCAAGGGGGGCCACATCGGCGAGATCAGGGAAGTCCACGTCTGGACCAACCGGCCGAGTTGGGCGCAGGGGGGCGATCGCCCCGAGGCTGACGAAGAGATTCCCGAAACCGTCCACTGGGATCTATTCATCGGTCCCGCTCCGTTTCGCGATTACGCTCCCGGCTACCACCCGTTCGCCTGGCGCGGCTGGTGGGACTTCGGCACCGGGGCCTTGGGTGATATGGCCTGCCATACGTTCAACATGCCGTTCATGGCGGCCGACCTGAAGAACCCGACCTCGATCGAGGCCGAGCATTCGGGTCATAACAAGGACAGTTACCCGTCCTGGTCGGTGATCAAGTTCATGTTCCCGGCCACGGCCGCGCGGCCGGCGATCCCCGTCACCTGGTATGACGGGGGCAAAAAGCCCTCGCCGGAGTTGTTCGGTGGAAAAGACCTGCCTGACAGCGGCGCCCTCGTCGTCGGCTCGAAGGACACCCTGCACGCCAAGGGAGACTACTGCGGCGAGTTCGAACTGGTCAGTGGTGCCGAGGCCCCGAAAGTCGACTTCGTCAAATCGCCGGGTCACTTCGAAGAATACGTCGAAGCGATCAAGGGTGGAAAACCCGCGGTCTCGAATTTTCCCGATTACTCGGGTCCGTTGACCGAAACCATTCTGCTGGGCAATCTGGCAGTGTGGTGCGGCAAAAGCCCGAACTCGAGCGGCAAAAAAGTCGAGTGGGATTCGGCCAACCTCAAGGGGAAAAACGCCCCCGAACTCGACGCGATCATCAAGCCGGCGTACCGCGAAGGCTGGTCGCTGAATGTCTCGTAGACGTCTACGTTGCGGTCTGGCCGGGTGAGCCGCTCCATCCGACCGACCGCATAATCTGCCTGACCCCGGTCTCGTTCGCGAGACCGGGGTTTTTTGTTGTGTGTCAGGCTTTCGAGCCTGACACACTCACACGGTGCATTGTCGGCGAATTCAGTGCGATTTCGTCAGCCTGAAAGGCTGACCTACGTTTCAGCGAACGATTCAAGGCCTGCCGGCCGGTCTTCCGATGTTCGTTGACAAGAACTCGCCCTTCTGAGGGTCGATCGTGCGCACTGCGGCGTCGAGAGCATTGCGCGTTCTCGCGACTTTGCGGCTCGATCGGGTTCTTCCGGCGGAGCGACGCGGCCGATGAGCGAACCTGAATCGACAATTGCTGACGGCGGCGACGACTACTGGGTCGAGGCGCGGCAACCGCTGCATTGCCTGCTGTTTCTGTTGCCCCTTCTGGCGGTCTACGAAGCGGGAATCTTACATCTCGGGGCCGGCAGCGACGAGGTGCGAAACGGGGCCGACTTCTGGATGCGTTCGGGCCTGGCACAATTGGGTCTCGAACAAGCCTGGGCCTTGCCGGCGATCGTGATTGGCCTGTTGTGCCTGTGGCAACTTGTGGGCAGGTATCGCTGGAGCATCTCGGCCGTCACGCTGGTGGGGATGCTGGCCGAAAGCGGCCTGTTCGGCGTGTGCCTGATCGTGCTGGGGCAGTTGCAGGATCTGGCGTTTCGCACGCATTGGCCGCAGTTGCTGCCGGCGACCGATGTGCCGGGAGCCATGTCGTCGACGTGGCATGAGCCGCTGGCCCAGGCCGTCAGCTTCGTCGGGGCCGGGATCTACGAGGAAGTTCTGTTTCGGCTGTGCCTGTTGCCTCTCGTCTATGGCCTGCTGCGGGGATTGCGAATTCCGCGCGGAGGGGCGCTGGTGCTTTCGATTCTCGCCACAAGCGCGCTGTTTTCTGCCGCGCATTACGTCGGTCCCGCGGCCGACGCCTGGTCCCCCTATAGTTTCACGTTTCGGTCGATGGCCGGAGTGTTCTTTGCCGCGCTGTTTGTGCTCCGCGGATTTGGGATCACGGTGGGCGCCCATGCGGCCTACGACCTGCTTGTCGGCGTGATGTTGCCGGAATTCGGGTAGAGCGCCGGAAACAGCGAGCCGGTGGGTTTACCCCACCGGGCCCAACCACCGGTGGGGTAAACCCACCGGCTCGCTTTGTTGGCGCTTCTTGGTCATTCGTCATTCGGGCTTGATTAGACATTCTGGTTTCGACATTCGTCATTCAAATAATCTGCCCGATCGGCTCAGCCCCTTCGACTCCCACCAGTTTCTGATCGAGGCCCCCGTAGAAGTAACTCAGGCCGTTGGGATCGAACCCCAACTGTTTCAGCGCCGTGGCGTGCAGGTTCTTGACGTGAAACCGGTCGCTGATCGCCGACCCGCCCAGTTCGTCCGTCTCGCCGACGCTGGTTCCCCCCTTGATTCCGCCGCCCGCCATCCACATCGTGAAGCCGTAGGCGTTGTGGTCGCGGCCGGTCCCCTCGGCGTATTCGGCGGTCGGCTGACGGCCGAATTCGCCCCCCCAGATCACCAGCGTGTCATTCAGCAAGCCGCGCGCCTTGAGGTCTTGTAGCAGCCCGGCAATCGGCTGGTCGGTGTTGCCGGCGTGCTTCGTGTGGTTGGCCACGATGTCGGTGTGCGCATCCCAGTTGTCATCGTTGTGGGCGCCCCCCGAATACACCTGGATAAACCGCACCCCGCGCTCGACAAGGCGGCGGGCGAGCAGACACTTTCGCCCGAAGTCAATTGTCCGCGGCTGATTGAGACCGTACAGCTCCTGCGTCGCCTGGGTTTCCTGGGCGAAGTCGACCGCTTCGGGGGCAAACTGCTGCATCTTGTACGCCAGCTCGTAGCTGGCGATGCGTGCCGCCAGTTCGCTGTTGTCGCTGCGGGACGCCTGATGATCGTGATTCTTCTCGCGCAGGTGGTCGAGCAAATCGCGCTGCAGCTCGCGGCTCGTGCCGGCGGGAATGTCGAGGTTATGAATGGGGACGCCGTCGGCCCGAATGACCGTTGCCTGGTAGGCGGCGGGCATGTAGCCGCTGGACCAGTTTTTGGGGCCGCTGATCGGCCCGCCGGTCTTGTCGAGCATCACGACGAAACCGGGCAGGTTTTCGTTCTCGCTCCCCAGGCCGTATGTGACCCACGAACCCAGACAGGGGTGGCCGCTCAAGATTCGGCCGGAGTTCATCATCAGCATGGCCGAACCGTGAATCGGCGACTCGGCATACATCGAGTGGATGAACGCCATATCATCGACGCAGGTCGCCAGGTGCGGGAACAGGTCGGAAACGCGCTTGCCGCACTGGCCGTACTGCTTGAACTTCCATTTGGGGCCGACGATCCGCCCCTGATTGCGGTGTCCGCCGCGACCGAAGGTTTTGACTTCGATCGTCTTCCCGTCCAGCGGATACAACTCGGGTTTGTAGTCGAAGGTGTCGACGTGGCTCGGGCCGCCGTACATAAACAGGAAAATAACGCTCTTGGCTTTAGCCGGAAACGGCGACTGTCGGGCGGCCATGGGATTGACGAATCGCCGCGTCCCGTCGGCGGCTGAAGCCTGCCGCGCAAGAAACCCGTCACCCGAGAGCATTGCCGTCAACGCCATCGAGCCGAACCCGCCGCCGGCTTCCCAGAGAAACTCGCGCCGCGTGCGACGGCAAAACTGGCGAGAGGAAGCATTCGAATTCGATGCAGATGTCATGGAAGCTCCGTACGAACCGAGCAACTTGTTTTTCAGTAGTTTGCGATTGTTTAGCCGCGAGCCGCAGGCGAGCAGTCTTGCATTCATTTAATTCGTGAGATTCGTGGTTCCTGCGTCGTGTTTTTTGATTGCGGTCGCGCGTTTCGCCAACTGACTCAATACGGCTCGCCTGCGGCTCGTGGCTAAACAAACGATGTTATCAATCCAAATACACAAACTCGTTCGCATTCAACGCCAGCAGGCAGTAGTGCCGAAGCGAATCAGAGGGTGATAACTTGCCCTTAGCCTGCAGGCCCTGTATGAACTTCACGTCCTGGCCGATTTCAGCGTCGCTGGGAACGCGCGCGGTCGTCAGCCGAATCGCCCGGCGAATTTGCGCGGCAAGATCGCCCGGGTGCTCTGTCTGCAATCGCTCGGCGAGGGCCGTCGCCTGCTCCTGGGAAAAATCTCCATTGAGCATCCCCAGCGCCTGCGTGGGGACGGTGGTCGTGTATCGCACGGGGCAACTCGAATCGGTATCGGCCTGATCGTGATGCGATAAGATCGGCACCAGCAGCGAGCGCTTGACGTGAACGTACACGCTGCGCCGCGAGGCCTCGTCGACCGGCGAATTGCCCCAACCGCTACCGGGAACCGACTGTCCCGCCAGCACTTCCCTGGGGATCGGCGGGTAGACTCCCGGCCCCCCCGCTTTCAAATTCAGCCGCCCGCTGACTGCCAAAATCGAATCGCGAACCTCTTCAGCGGTCAGTCGCCGCATGTTGAATCGCCAGTACAACGAGTTGCCCGGGTCGGCGGCCAGCCCGCGCTCGGTCGCCTGCGACGACATGCGATAGGTGTTGGAGAGCATCAACATGCGGTGCATGCGCTTGATTTTCCAACCCCCTTCGATGAACTCGGCGGCGAGCCAGTCGAGCAGTTCAGGGTGCGTCGCCGGCTCGCCCAGCTTGCCGAAGTCGTTGGGCGACGGGACGATCCCCCGGCCGAAATGCTGCTGCCACAGCCGATTGACCATAACGCGTGCCGTCACACCATTCTCGCGCCGGGTCAACCAGTCGGCCAGCGCCCGCCGCTTGCCGGACGCAGCCGCGCCTTCGGCGCCGGGAAATGCCGTCGGCGAATCGGTATCGAGCACGACCGGAATTCCCGCCTCGACCTGTTCGCCGGTTGCGCCGGGATTGCCGCGAATCAAGACGTGCGTCGGCTGCCGGCCTCGTTCTTCGACTGCCATGACTTCAATCCCCGACTCGGGCAGTGTCGTCTTGCGCGATTTTTCGAGTTCGTCAGCGCGAGCGAAATAGTCGTGGACCGGCTCGGCACCCAACAACTCGTCGCCGTGCCGGCGTATCAGCGCGGCAAGCACCAGTCGTTCGGGCGCTTCAATCAAACCGACGTCGATGTACTGTCCCCCCGTTGTCTGGAGGCAATGGACGGCGATCACGTTTTCGCCAACGACCAGGGCCGGGGCCTCGTCCAGACCGACCACGACCTCCTGATAGTCGACGGTGTAGCCTTTCGCACGATGCACCAGCACTCCGTTGAGAAAGACTTCGGCCTCGTCGTCGTGATGCAGTTGCAGGGCGATCGCCGCGGGGACCTCTTCCAGCCGGAACCGCTTCCGCAGCCAGATGTCCTTCGAGTTCCATTCGGTCCTGATGATCGCTCCGGGGGTACCGCGGACGCCGAAACCTGCCGGCCCACGTTGCCAGGTCTCATCGCGGTAGGTGGGCTGCATCCAGTCGCGGTCGGGAGTCTCGAGCGCGTAAGCCCACTCCTGCGGCTCCTGCCTCGAATCGGCGAGCAGAACGCGCGCCGCCGAACTTGACGCATCATCGGTCAAATCGCGGCGGTCGAAGCCCGGTCCCGACCAGAACAGCATGAGGAGCGGTTTTTCGTAGGCGTTGAAATACTCGATGCCGATCGGCTGCAAACCGGATTCGAGCGTCGCCCGCGCTTCGCCGCGATGCGTCCCCCGCTCGGGTTGATCGATCACAGTTTTGCCCCCGACGATCAGCCGGACGCCGGCAGTCGCTTCGTAGCCGAATCGATACTCACCGGCCTGCGGCACTCGGAGTTTGCCCTCGAACACGAGACCGATCGCTTCGGGCCGCGAGATAGGGGCCAGCGTCACAAAATTGTGCGCAATCGTCCCGGTCGCTTCGGGCTTGAGGCCCTCGAAATCGGGAAGCCGGTCCCAGGTGTCGCGATAGAATCGATAGCCCAGTTCGATCAGGTCAGAAGGGGCGCGATTGCCGACTCGGATTCCTTTTTTCGTTTCGAGTGCTGTGGCAAAGCGCTGTTCGAGCTGGTATAGCCCGGCGGCAAGTTCTCCCTCGCGGGCCTGCTTTTCGCTCAGGCGGCGCTCGTGTTCTTTGCGGTCCGAGGGAGTCGCGATCCGCCGGGTGTTGGCGACGTTCATATCGGTCACGTCGCAAAAGAACGCCAGCAGGCGATAGTAATCGCGCTGCGGGATCGGGTCGCGTTTGTGATCGTGGCAACGAGCGCAGCCGACGGTCATCCCCAGCACGACCTGACTGGTGGTCGAGACGATCCCGTCGTAGACGTCGAATTTTGCCAGCAGGCGATCGGCCGGTTCGTCGTCCCACAGCCCCAGCCGATAATAGCCGGTCGCGATTAACGACTCAGGTGTGACGCTGTCGAGCTCGTCCCCCGCCAGTTGCTCGCGCAAAAACCGGTCGTACGGCTTGTCGCTGTTGAAGGCGTCGATCACGTAATCGCGATACCGCCAGGCAAACGGCTTCACGCTGTCGCGCTCGTAGCCGTGGGTTTCGGCAAACCGCACCAGGTCGAGCCAGAATCGCCCCCACTTTTCGCCGTACTGAGGTGAGTCGAGCAGCTTGTCGATCACCCGCTCAAACGCGTCAGCGGCCCGATCGGCGACAAACGCGTCGACCTCATCGGGTTTGGGGGGCAGGCCGGTCAGATCGTAATACGCGCGGCGGATCAGTGCGACGCGATCGGCCGGGGGCGCGGGCGAGAGTTCGCGCGACTCAAGCTTCTCTAGAATGAACGCATCAATCGGATGCTTCCCCCAATCGCCGTCGTTGACCGACGGCACCTGGGGACCGACGAGCGGACGGTACGCCCAGTCGATTTTCGATTCGGCGATCGTGGGGCGGGCCGGCTCGGCATGTTCGGCCGGTTCGCGTTCTTTGCCGGGGGTCCAGGGCAACCCCTCATTGACCCACTGCGTCAGGACCTCGACTTCCTCTTTGTGCAATCGCCCGCTGGGGGGCATTTCGAGGCCGTCGTAGTTGATCGCCTGAATTAACAGGCTGTCGGATGGCTCGTCGAGGGAGACGGCCGAACCCTGGTCGCCCCCTTTCAAAATCGCCGAGCGGCTCGTCATTCGCAGGCCGCCGCGAATCTTTTCCTCACCGCCGTGACATTTGACGCACCGCGTCTTGAGGATCGGCTGGACCTGCTTCTCGAAGAATTCGAGCTGCTCGGCTGTGAACTTCGCGTCGGGAGCGTGTGCCGGGGGGGAGGCGGCGGCGGTGTGTCGAAAAGCGGCTAAGCCGCAAGCGAGCAGAATCAGCCCCGAGGCCAGCATCCAATTGAGCCGCTGTGACGCCATTCCGAGATTGCTCCCCGCGAGAAACCACACCGATGAATCCCGATACCAGATTATGACACGCAGATGGCATTTATGCGATTACCCGGTTGGTCATTGCAGGCGTTCGCACTCATCACGCGGAGCGATGATGATTACATTAAAGTAGTCGTCATCGCTCCGCGTGACGAGTCTCCGGACGTGGTGCTTTGATCGCGGGTACTCGCCAAGTTCACGCCACAGCGACTCGCCCTACGGGTTTGCCGATGGCGTCTCGACCGTCACCGCCATCACGATCGGGGCGCTCTGGTCGGTCCCTTTCACGAACTCGATCTCCTTGATCGGCTCGCGGCGCTGGGGCTGAACGGCCAGGTACCGCAACTGCTGGCCGCGCAGGGCATACGCGAACTTCGACCCGGGGACGTCGACACGACGAATGTAGTCGGCGAACTGCTCGCCGTTTTTGAGCGGGTGATCTTCGGTTTTGCCGTCGGCGTAGTGCAGGCGGACGATCATCGACACGGTTCCCTTCTCGCCGACGGGGTGGCCCCAGCCGCTGACGCCGGAGAGCAGGTGGATCGCCTTCGCCGGTGCATTGCACGGCACCGTCACCGACTTGGGCATCTTCGGGGGCTTCACCCCCAGAGGACCGTTCAGCAGGATCGCGTTGGCCACCCGATCTCCCTGTGGATCGACGAGCAGGAACGGAATCCCTTCGAACGTCTTGGGAGACCAGTCGTCGAAAATCATCCGCTCGACGTCGCCGGCGTCTTCGAAAAACATCCCCTTCGTGCTGACGACGGTCGCCGCCTTGCGCAAATCAAGCGGCAGGTACTTGCCGCGCTGCGCCAGAAATTCGAGCAGGTTGACGAGCTCGGGTTTCGTGGCCGTTTTTTCGAAGCCTTCGGGCATCAGCGACTTTGTCGAGGGGTTCAGTTCGTCGATGTCTTCCCGTTGAATCGAGTGCTTTTTGGCCTCAGAGTCGATGATTTCGATCGCTGTCTTGTTTTCTGACGCCAACAGGCCGCTCATGATCTTGCCGTCGTTGGTGACGACGGTGTACACGCGGAAATTGCCTTCGACGCTACGGCTGGGATCGATGATGTTCGTCAACAGTTCGTGCTTGGGATGGACCGCCACACCGGTCAGGTCGGGACCGATGCGCGTCCCCTCGTTGCCGTGAATGTGGCACTTGCCGCAGTGCTTTTTGTAGACCTCTTTACCTACGACCGCATCTCCTTTTTCTTCGGTAAGGGCCAGCAGGCTGTCGAGAACTTTCTGCCGGTCAGGGTCAGGCAGACCGCCGCCACGGGCGAGCAGCGCCTTGGCCTGATCGCGGATCTTCTTGTCGGGGTGCGTGGCCAGGCCCTGTTTCTGGTCGAGCGATAATTCGGCCATTTGCAATTGCCCGGCGTCGAGCGCGCCCAACAGCGAAGGCGTCCAGTCAGTGCGGCTGAGCAGCACCCGGACCGCAGTCGTGCGAGCCGCGGGCGTGATCGAACCCAGGTGTTCGAGAATCGTCGCCCCCACGCCGGACGCTTCGCTCTTGCCGAGTGCTTCAAGAAAACCGCGGGTGATGTCTGGAGGCGTGCGCGGTGAAATCAGCGTCAGAAGTGCTTCAGCGGCGTCTTTGTCGGACTTCTGAAACTCGATCATTTCGGCAGCGGCCGCGACGCGTGTTTTGTCAGGCTGCTGCTCGTCGCGAACCTGCGCCAGGAACGCAGCGGCTATTTCGACGGCATGTTCCTTGAGTTTCGCGCTGTTCCAGCGGACCCCCAGCCCGACCACCCGGCCCTGCGCGGCGGGCGAGACTTTCTTCAAGAGCGCCATCAGGGCCCGTTCGGTTCTGTCGTTCATCGCGGGGGGCTTGTCCTTCGGCCAGCCACGTTCGAGTCCCGTAACGATTGCTTCAGCCGTGGGAACCGGCGCTGTGGCCACGGCGAGAATGATCTTGTCACCCTGCCCCTCGTGCGCCGTTCGGGCAAAGTGTTCGGCGACGATCTGCACCCGCTCGAGAATTTCCGGAGTCGTCAATCGCGGCGACTTGTTGCGGCAGAGGTCGGACAAAAACGAGAACGCATTGTGTGCGGCGGCACTGGTCAGCCCGTCGCGCAGCCAGCGATCGAACGGACGATAGGGGTCGGCCAGCTCCCTCACCATCTCGGAAGCCGCTGATGAAGATTCGGGGGAGTCGGCCAGCGCCAACAACGCTGCCAGACGGACCTGATCGTCGACGTCAGCATGCACGATGCCGCTGTCGACGATGGCCTTTGCCGAATCGCCGTCAGCCGGAAGAACGAGCAGCGCATTGCGGCGAACACCGGCCGAGGGATGTTTCAGAGCGGCAATCGCCGCCGCTTTCGCCTTCGGATTGGGGGCTTTGTCATCGAGCGCACCCAAACCTTTGAGCGTCCACAAGGCATGCATGGCCCCCGGCGCGTTGCCAACTTCGTCGATCTCGCGATTTGTCGTCAGTTCGATCAGCGATGCGGTCACATTGTCCGGGGCGCGTTCGATCAGCAAGCGCTGAGCCTGAAGTCGCCAGAACGCGTTGTCGTGCTTGAGCGCGGTGACCAGTTGTTCGGTCGTCGCGTTCGCCAAAGACATCGGCTTTGGCTTCGGTCCGGCGACCGGCTTGCCCTCTTCGCCGCGATGCACGACGCGATAAATCCGCCCGTGCGTCTTGTCGCGCAGGTCCGTCTCATAGGCATTCCCCTTGCCGGTTTTGAATCCGGCCGGCGTCGGGTTGTGCTGGACGATGTAGTTGTACCAGTCGATGAACCACACGTTGCCGTCGGGGCCGACTTCGGCCATGATCGGCGAACTCCATTCGTCGTCGCTGGCCACCAGGTTCCAGCGGTTCCGCGAGCGGTACCCCGACCCGTTCTCCTGGATGCAGAACGTGGCGATCAGGTGCCCCGTCGGCTCGCAGACGAAGGCGGTTCGGTTCCAGTATTCGCGCGGGTAGACCCGCGCTGTGTACAGCGCATGCCCGGCTCCCGCCGTGAAGCCGCCATGCCAGTCGACCTGCCGCACGTTGTCGGTGATCGCCTCAAACTTGTTACTGTCGGCAATCCCGGGAAGCACGGTCGACGACCAGCCGCGAACCGATTCGTAATAGCGATTGGCGATCGGCATGTATTCGCTGGGGTTGCCGTTGGCAGTCGAGCCGAACAAAACCCCCTCTTCGCTGAGACCGACACCCCACGAGTTGTTGTTGGTGTTCCTCAGGAATTCGACTTTCGATCCATCGGGACGGAATCGGAAAAAACCCTGTCGGAACGAATGCTTCTCGCCGCCGATGGTCCCTTCAAAGCCCGAGTAACCGACCATGCCGTAAATCCAGTTGTCGACTCCGAACCGCAAGTTGCTGGGGCCGGCGTGAGTGTCCTGGGTGCCCCAACCGGTGAACAGCACGGTCCGCACGTCCGCCACGTCGTCGCCATCGGTATCTTTGAGGAACAGCGTATCCGGCGCCTGCGTGACGATCAGCCCCCCCTGTGCGATGACGAGGCTGGTGGGGATGCTGAGCTTTTCGGCGAACACGGTGAACTTGTCGGCCTTGCCGTCGCCGTCGGTGTCTTCGCAGATGCGAATGCGGTCGCGTCCCTTCCCGCGGGGCTGCATCTCATTGGGATAATCAACCGTCTCGGCGAGCCACAGCCGGCCCCGCTCGTCCCAGGCCATGGCGATCGGCTTGCCGATGTCAGGCTCGGCGGCGAACAGTTCGACTTCGAACTCGACCGGAGTGACGAAGTGCTTGAGCGACTCTGCGGGCGAGAGGGGCTTTTGCATCGTCTTGATCGGTTCGCCGACCGTGCCCCACTGTTTGCCGGCCGGGTAGAACGGCACATCGGCCTCGACGTACTCGAACGGCTCGACGTCAGTTCGCAGTTCGGTCATGCGCGGCTTGTCGACGAAGGTGGGCACGACGGCAGGATCGCGTCCCGCCGCCCAGCGAATGCCGCGTTCGACGAGCGACTGAAAATCGGGATGGCCCCACGTGCGGTCGTCGTGCCCCCAGGCCGTGTAGAACACGCGCCCCTTGCCCTGCGTGCGGACCCACGTCCACGGTTCGTGTGAGTCCCCTTCGTCGCGATACTCGAGGACGATGCGGTCCTTTTCGTTGTGCTTGTGGTGAACGTAGGTTTCGTCCCAGCTTTCGAACGTCGCATAGCCTTTGAACACCGGATGCTCGCGGTCGGCGATGCGCGTCGTGAAAATGCCCGTGCCGTGACGCTGAAACTGGGCCCCGACCAGCGCGATGTACTTCGGCGAATTGTGAAAGCAATACGAAGCGCAGTGCAACGGCACGAAGCCTTTGCCGGACTTGACGTAATCGAGCAGGGCCTTCTCGTGCGCCGGTTCGATTTTTTCGACGTTGGCGTAAATTACGAGCGAGTCGTATTCGCCCAGCGTCTTCGGGTTCAGATCGCCGAGATTTTCGGTGTAATTGAGGTCGATCCCGCGCCGGGCCAGCACCGGTTGCAACTGGCGATACCTCGGCGCCGGCTGATGATGCCCCTGGTCGCCCAGGAACAGGACCTTGAGGCGGGCGGGTTCGGCGGCATTGGCTGGGATCGCAAGGACGCTGGCCAGTAATCCGGCAATGCAAAGAATGAGAAGTTGACGACAATCTGCCAGGGGTGCGTCTCGCATAGGATGAGTCCAAGTTGCAGTAGGTCAGCCATTCCAGGCAGACACGAAAAGTAGGTCAGGCTTTCCAGCCTGACGATCGTCTCGGGGCCATGATTTTCCGACTAACCTGTCAGCCTGGAAAGGCTGACCTACGTATAATGCGCTGTAGAACAATTACCGCAGTGCAATACGCCGTGTGCCGTGTGCCGTGTGCCATTCTGACACGGGGGGAAATCCATCGCAATCGCCGCGCATCAAGCGACCGGCAAATGGGGGTATCATCCCATCGGCGATCTATTTGTGCCAAGAAACACAAGCCGCGACGAGGACCGCGGAGCGTCGCACAATTCCACTGAAATTCAATGAATTGTGTTGAATGCGCCGCAGGAAATGAGCATTCTGTTGGAGGGGCAATCCATCGGTGCCGTCGCCACGCAAAAACGCTTCCAGTTGCGCCCCGGTCGTACCTGTCGGTTAAGCAAGGGGGAGTTGGTCGTTTGGCGCATTTCCAGCAGGCAACAATGAGTCAGCCGGGGCATTTTCCAAGTAAGCCGGAGGCCCCCAGGGCCAGCGCCCACTAAGTCGTTATTCCTGTGAGGGTTTGCACGAGGAATTTATCATTCCATCCGCAGCAGCGGCGGTCGGGTGGCACGCCCTGACTGAGGCACGAAGGAAGGGCGTGGCGAGCGTCTCGGAACTTTCCTTTCATGATTGAAAGCCTGGAAGTCTGCAATCGGCACAAAAGGTTGCGAACCGAATGTCATCGGCAGCGTCCCGAGACGTGCTCCACGCCCTTCCCTCCTTCGTCGTTCAGGGCGTGCCACCCAACGCCGTTCACGAACTGCGTGAGGATATTTGCTTAAGATCGGTCTAGGAAAAGACTTCGAGCCTGTGCTTTGTAAACATTCGTCCAACCCGTTGTGTGCTGGATTTTGATCTTGGCGAGTGACACCGGGGTGAAGTACAAGCCGCGTCATCATGGATGATGCGGTGCTGGAATTGAATGCGGATTGCGAGGTGGGAGACCAAACAGGTCTCGTGGAG
>SIAF01000135.1 GCA_009691905.1 Planctomycetaceae bacterium
GAAAACCGATGCAAAAGGAACGCCGACCCAAATTCGTCTCGCCGCATCGGCGCGTTAAGCTGAGCAAAAACCAGAGGCTGGCAGAACCCGTCACCTCATGCACCTCTGTTTGAGAGATGTGGCACTATGATGATATAACCCGCCGTTGATGTAACCCGCCTCGAATCGCCCCGCTCTCGCCCAAACATGCCCTCGCCGTTGGCGTGCCCTGAGTTCCGCCGTTTGCAGTCGCGCCTCGGGCGGCGCGAGCTGTTGCAATGGGGAAGTCTCGGCGTTCTCGGACTGGGGCTGGGCGACCTGCTTGCCGCTCGCGGCTTAGCCGCACCCCCGAGTGCCGCGCAAGCCGGTTCCCTCGCCGATACCGCAGGCTTCGGCAAAGCCAAAGCCTGCATCTTGATGTTCATGTGGGGCGGGCCGTCGCACATCGACACGTGGGACTTGAAACCAAACGCCCCCCGCGAGGTTCGCGGCGAATTCCAGCCGATCGACACCAACGTCAGCGGCATTCGAATCTCCGAACATTTTTCGCACCTGGCGCGGCACGCCGACCAGTACGCCATCGTCCGTTCGGTGACGCACGACGACCCGGCCCACCTATCGAGTGTGCATCACGTGATGACCGGCCGGCATGCGCCCAAGGTGAAGTCCGATGCCGAACCCCCGTCGCGCAACGATTCGCCGCACGTCGGCTCGTTGCTGGGCAAACTTCGCCCCCCCGCCGGCCTCGTCCCCCCGTTCGTCACGATGCCCTGGAATGTGTTGCACCCTGCCGCGCCGGGCGGGACTGCGCCTGGGCAAAACGGGGGCTGGCTCGGCACGGCCCACGACCCGTTTTTGATCACCGGCGACCCCAACGCGGCCGACTTTCGCGTCTCGGGGCTGAACCTGATCGACGGAGTTTCGCCCGGGCGCGTCGATGCCCGCCGCGCGCTGCTGGGACAGTTGGATGCCGGTGCGGGAAATCCGTTCGGCCGCGTTCAGGAAAAAGCGTTCGACATGCTCACCTCCGGGCAGGTTCGCAGCGCGTTCGAGATTGTCCGAGAGCCGGCCGAAGTTCGCGACCGGTACGGGCGACACATTCACGGTCAATGCCTGCTGCTGGCCCGGCGGCTGATCGAAGCGGGGACATCGTTGGTTTGCGTCAACTGGCATCAGGATGGCCAGAACTTCTGGGATACGCACGGCGACAACTTCAACCGCTTGAAACGCGACCTGATGCCCCCCACCGACCGCGGCTTTTCGGCCCTGTTGGAGGACTTGAGCGCCCGCGGGCTGCTCGACGAAACGCTGCTGGTATGGGTTGGAGAATTCGGCCGCCACCCGCAAATCACCCGCGGCAACGCGGGCCGCGAGCATTGGCCGTGGTGTGCCAGCGCCGTCCTCGCCGGCGGCGGGATCAAAGGGGGCCAGGTTTACGGCCGCTCGGACTCGCAAGGGGGCCGCCCCGCCGAAAACCCCGTCTCCCCCGCCGACATCACGGCAACGATCTACCACGCCCTGGGCATTCCCGCCGACCTGCTGCTGCACGACCGCGAGAACCGCCCGCTGCGCGTGACCGAGGGAAACCCGATCGGCCCGCTGTTCGGATGAAACGGGACTGCACCGGCACCTGCCGGGTTGTTCAACAAACGAATCGGCGAATTTGTCCAATTCCACAGACAGTCCCGGCACGCCGGGATGAGTCGTCCGTGCGAGCGTCACGGAACGTCTCTTACGGAATTGACTTACATCGACACGCCTCGAACTGTTCAACAAGCGGCAACCGATGCGGCCACCAGCACACTCGAAAATCCGCAATTTTGCTCGAAGTGTTCAACAAGCAAACCGTCCAAAACCCTCGAATTCCCGCGAAATCTCCCGAAGTGTTCAACAAGCCACGGGCCGGTGCCATTTTACCGCCTTGAGCCCCATCTCCCATCCTGGCACGACTCGCGGGGACGATCAAGCGTGGTTAAGCATTCGTCACAAACGGCATCAGCGCGGCGGACACGAAACGCGGGTCGCAAGCGACGCGGCGAAACGAATTGCTGGTTTTCGCGAGCGTTGGTTGCTCGACCTGTTTCGCCGTCGAGCTTGCTCGGCGCGTGTTGCGTGTGACAGTAGCGCGCGTAAAACAAATGCGAGTTGCGTGTCGCGCTAACGCGGGTCGCAAGCGACTCGGCGAAACAGAAATTGCTTGAATGGCTTAAAACGCTTGCAGCCATCGTTTTGCGCGTTACGCTGTAGGTCACGACTGGTACACGCGTGTCGATCGCATTTTACAAATCAATTCATGCAGCAGTTCACGGCAGAGCGCCGCGACATGGTGATTGCCTATCACGTGGTATTCGCGGCGTATGGGTTCTGGTTGCCCAACGACCCGCGGGGGTCGTGGTCGAAGTTCGTCGGCTGCTGGGAGCTGGTGCGGTTCGGCAAGGCGACGACCGTTACCACGGCCAGGTCGCTGGCCAGGGTCGAGCACGACCGTCGGTCGCGGTTGGCTGCCAAAACGTCGCTCAAGTTTCCACCGGTTGCATTCACTGGGGTGCAGGCGCTTGCCGTGGGAAATGGGTTTCGTAACGCTGCCGACAAGTCGAAAATTCGGATCCACGCCTGCGCCGTTCTGCCGGAGCACGTGCATCTGGTGCTTGCCCGGCACACGCGGGAGGTCGAGAAGAATTCGAGTCACCTGAAGGCCAGGGCGACCCACGAGTTGAAGAAACAGGGGCACTGGCCCGATGCCGACCACCCCGTCTGGGGAGGCCGGGGCTGGTTCGTTTATCTCGATACCCCGGCTGACGTGGGGCGCGCGATTGGCTATGTCGAGCAGAACCCGGTCAAGGAAGGGAAACCTTTGCAGACGTGGTCGTTTGTGACGCCATTCACGGCGCGATGAGCGTCGGTCACATTGGTGTTCGTCGCAAAAACGCACATCGCAAGCGAGAGCGGCGCAACAAAAGCGTGCTCGACCCGTTTCGCCGGCGAGCTTGCTCGGCGCGTGTCGCGCGTGACATTCAGTACACGCAAAACAAATTCGATTCGCTCGTCGCACAAAACGAGCGTCGCAAGCGAGCGTGCCGAAACAAAAACTTGATTCGACGCACACCAACTGATACGCTCGTTTGATTATCAAATTAGTGTTGAATCGACTTTGCGCTGAAACGGCATTTTTTGGCTGACTGGCGGTGCTGCTTGGGTACTATGGAAGCGAACGTCTGTTGCCGTCAACAATCAGAAACGCGCGTCGCAAGCGGCGCGGCGAAACGGTATGGGGTTGGTCGCATGTCTTGGTTGTGTGCATTGATTTGTCGCGCAAGGCGGTTCGGTCGGCCGGTGATCGGCCTGGTCTGCGCGGCGTTCGTTCTCGCCGCGGGGCCCTTGACACGCATGCACGCAGCCGACGACGATGCGGCGGTCGAATTCTTCGAGAAAAAAGTCCGGCCGCTGCTGGTCGATCACTGCTACACGTGCCATTCGGCTGACACGAACTCGAAGTCGGGGCTGCGCGTCGACGACCGCAACGGCCTGTTGGCCGGAGGCGACCGCGGGCCGGCGATCCTTCCCGGAAAGCCGCAGGAGAGTCTGCTGATCGAGGCGGTCAGTCAGGTAAACGAGAAACTGAAGATGCCGCCGGACGGCAAACTGTCCGACGACGAGATCGCGACCTTGACGCAGTGGATCGCCGACGGGGCCGCCTGGACGAAGGTGCCCGTGCCCGCATCGCTGGGCCAGTCGAACGCCGAGCACGAGCGCTTGCGAAAAGAACACTGGGCCTGGCAACCGCTGCAGCAGGCGCCGGTGCCGCAGGTGCGCGATGCCGCGTGGGCGCGGGACGACCTCGACCGGTTCATCCTGGCCCGGTTGGACGAACGGGACCTGCAACCGGTCGCAGATGCCGACCGAATGACGCTCATTCGCCGCGTGACGTTCGACCTCACCGGGCTGCCGCCGACACCCGCCGAAGTCAGCGGGTTTCTCAAAGATGCCTCGCCGCAGGCGTTCGAACGGCTGGTCGATCGGCTGCTGGCATCGCCGGCCTGGGGAGAACGGTGGGGCCGACACTGGCTCGACGTGGCGCGGTATGGCGAGTCGACCGGCTCGTCGCGGAACATGCCCTACCCGCATGCGTGGCGTTACCGCGATTACGTCATCGACGCATTCAACAACGACAAACCGTATGACCGGTTTTTGCGCGAGCAGATCGCCGGCGACCTGCTGCCGGCGACTTCGGTGGCCGAGAAGGCCGAGCAGTTGGTTGCGACCGGGTTTCTGGCGCTGGGGGTCAAGGACGTCAACCAGCGGTTCAAAGTCCGTTACATCATGGACAACGTCGACGAGCAGATCGACACGGTGACGCGGTCGGTGCTGGCGCTGACGGCAAGCTGCGCCCGGTGCCACGATCACAAGTTCGACCCGATCCCGACGACCGATTACTACGCCCTGGCCGGCATCTTCCGCAGCAGCGACCTGTGTGCCGGCCTGCGCAGCCGGATGGGGGGCGGCGGACTCGATTACTACGACACGCAAATGCTATTGCCGATCGGCCTCGGCGGACCGGTGTTGCCGACGAACGAGAAAATCGCTCAGGCGCGACGCGCCGTTGACGTGGCCCGCGCCGAGTTTCAACGGCTGCGCGAAGCGCCCGAGGGGGCCGAGCCGGCCGCCGACGGCCGCCCGAAACGGGACGTTGCGAAAGAGAGCGTCGAACGGCTTCAAGCCGAGCTTGACGCGCTCTCGGATCCGGCGGCCGGGGGGGCGATGGCCGTGGGGGTGCGCGACTCGAAAACCGTCGGCGACACCGAAGTGCGAATCCGCGGCGAAGCCGAGAAGCTCGGTCCGATGGTACCGCGCGGGTTTCTGAGCCTCGTGCAATTCCCGGGGCAGCCGCAGGTGAATCCGCGTCAAAGCGGCCGGCTCGAACTGGCCTGGTGGCTCTCGAGCGATCAAAATCCCCTCACCTTGCGGGTCATGACCAATCGCATCTGGCAGCATCTGTTCGGCGAGGGGTTGGTCAAGACGGTCGACAACTTCGGCGTTCACGGCGATGTCCCGTCGCACCCCGAGCTGCTCGATCACCTGGCGGCGCGCTTCGTCCGCAATGGCTGGTCGATCAAGAAGCTGGTGCGGGCGCTCGTCCTCAGTCGAACCTACCAACTGGGTGCCGAGGCGACGGCGGCACACCTCGCGGTCGATCCGGCGAACCGGCTCGTCTGGAGGCACAGCCCGCGCCGCCTCGACGCCGAAGAGATTCGCGACGCGATACTGGCCGCTTCGGGCCGGCTGAACCTCACACATCCCGAGGCGTCTCCCGCGAAGGCGCTGCGGATCGTTGAACTGTCGAACAACGGCCCGGAGGCGAAACGGCTCGTGGAACAAGCCCGAGTCAACCTGCACCGCAGCGTCTATCTGCCGCTGCTGCGGGGGATCACGCCGGCCGCGCTCGAAGCCTTCGACTTCGCCGAGCAGGGAATGGTCACCGGCCGCCGCGACCAGACCACCGTCGCACCTCAGGCCCTGTACCTGCTCAACGATCCCTTCGTGCGCGACGGGTCGCTGGCGCTGGCGGCACGACTATTGGCACGGGTTGAACGGGACGGGGCTCAACCGGGCGACGCCGAACCGGACGACCTCGATCGCATTCACCGGGCCTACCGGCTGACAGTCTGCCGGCCCCCGACTTCGCACGAAGTCGATCGGGCGATGCGCTACCTCTCGGAGTACGAGGAGGCGCAGCGGGCGCTGCTTGCGTTGTCAAACGCCGGTAACGCCACGCCGGCTGCTACGACAACCGCGGAAGCGGCCGCTGCGGCGAATGCGGGGGGCGCGCTACCCCCCAAGCCCGAGCCGGTCGTACCCGTCAACCCGGACGAACGTCCGCGGGCCGATCAGTCGAGCAGCGACGATCCGCTCGTGGTTCGCGACCCCCGGGCCGCGGCCTGGGCGAGTTTTTGCCAGGCCCTGTTCAGCGCGGCCGAGTTCCGTTACCTGCGATGATTTGATGCCGACTGCGGTTTGCCGATTTGAATTCCGTCATTCGTTTGATTCGAAAGATTCGTGGTTCCCTTTTTTGTGAGGGGTGGTTTCGTTAATGGTTCATTCGCTCGAACGGACTAAGAGTCCGTTCTACGTGAACTTGTGCGACCGACCACTAAGGAAAATGCCATGTTGAATCGACCCTTTCCGTGGATGAATGCCGAAACCGGATTCTCCCGCCGCCAGGCTCTGAAGAGGACCGGTGCGGGGTTCGGGCTGGTCGCTCTGGCCGGCATGCTGGGGCACGCCGGTCGTCGGGCGACTGCCGGCTCGGCGCCCGATGTCAATGCGGGCGCGAGGCCGACCGCCGCCGGACAGCTCGCCTCCAGGCCGCCGCACTTCGCCACGAAGGTCAAGCGGGTCATCTTCCTGTTCATGGAAGGGGCGATGTCCCTTGTGGACACGTTCGATTACAAGCCACGGCTGCAGGCCGACGACGGCAAGAGCGGCCCTGGCGGCGGGAAGCTGACGGCGTCGAAGTTCAGCTTCAGCCGGCATGGCCAGACCGGCACGTGGGTCTCAGAGCTGTACCCCAACGTCGCCCGGCACGTCGACAAGTTCTGCTTTATTCGCGGCCTGCACACCGACACGCCCGCCCATCCGCAGGCGGTCATTCAACTTCACACGGGGACGGCTCTCGCGTCGCTCACGCGGCCGTCGATGGGGTCATGGCTGCTGTACGGACTGGGGACCGAGAATCAGGATTTGCCCGGCTACATCACGATCAATCCGCCCCCCAACTTCGGCGGGACGGTCAACTACGGCAGTGCGTTTCTCCCCGCGCATTTTCAGGGGACGCGGATCAGCGATTCCGGGTACGTTCCCAATCTCAAGGCCGAAACGGTGCAGACACTGCAGCGTCGGCAGCTCGACCTGATTCAGTCCATGAACCGCGACCTGGCGTCCGTGCCGGGCGCTCCCGACGAGTTGGACGGAGTGATCCAGTCGTACGAGCTGGCGTTCCGGATGCAGGGGACCGTTCCCGAGCTGCTCGACATCTCAAAAGAGCCGCCAGCGGTGCTCGACGCCTACGGCGTGAAGCCCGGCCCCGAGGGGAGCTTCGCCCGCCAGTGCCTGATGGCGCGGCGATTGAGCGAGGCGGGGGTGCGGTTTGTCGAAATCTGCCAGTCGGGGTGGGACCACCACGCCAATCTGCACAAGGGGCTGATTCGGAATTCGGCGGTCACCGATCAGCCGACCGCCGCGCTGCTGACTGATCTCGAGCAACGGGGGCTGCTCGACGAGACGCTCGTCCTGTTCGGCAGCGAATTCGGACGGCACCCGACCGCCCAGGGCCCTGACGGTCGCGACCACAACATCACCGGCTACGGGATGTGGCTGGCGGGGGCCGGGGTTCGCCCAGGATTCTCGTACGGCGCGACCGACGACTATGGCATCCGCGCCGTCGAGGGCCGGATGCACACGACCGACCTGCACGCGACATTGCTGGCCCTGATGGGACTCGACCACGAAGCGCTGACGTACCGCTACGCCGGCCGAAACTTCCGCCTGACCGACGTAGCCGGCAACGTCGTGCATGAGATTCTGGCGTAAGCGGTCGCTGGTGCGCCGAGGTTTCTCGACCCGTTTCGCCGCCGAGCTTGCTCGGCGCGTGTTGCGTGTCGCAGAAACGCGCGTCGCAAGCGACCCGGCGAAACAGAGACGTTCGTGGCGGCGGCTGGCAGCCGCCGCTACGAAACTGCTCTTGCCATACCTCGAACTTTGAGGTAGAAGCCCCGCCACATGACTCGCAAACGAACCAATCCCGACTTTCTCAACGGCGTCCCCGAGCTGCTGATTCTGCAGCTTTTGTCGCGGCAGCCGATGTATGGGTACGAGCTCGTCCAGGGCATTCGGCTGGCGACGGGCGAGGCACTCGAATTCGGCGAGGGGTGCGTTTACCCCATCTTGCATCGGCTGGAAGCCGACGGCGTGCTTGCCAGCCGGCGCGAGACGGTGGGGGGTCGTCAGCGGGTCGTTTATCGAGTCACCCCGAAAGGATCCAAACGACTGATCGAAGCGGTCGGCGCCTGGCGGTCTGTTGTGGGAGCGATTCAGACGGCTCTGCAGGGAGGCCCCGATGTCGGCTCGATCCTGGCTTGACCAGTTGCAGCGCGAACTTGCGCTACGCCGGCTGCCGCGACAGGAAGTCGCGCGGCTCGTTGCGGAATTATCCGATCACCTCGTCGACGTGATGGAATCACGAAACGCCAGGGGCACGTTGCCCGCGGGCGTCGCGACGAAGCACTTGTCACCATTTATTCTCACGGAGAAGCACATGAGCATGGACGCGAGTGTTGCGGACGGCCAGAGTGTTGCAGACGTATTGGGAAGCCCGGCCGAGATTGCAGAATCGGCGGTGCGCGAGTTTCGCAAGCGCGGCCTGTTGCGGCGATCGCAGTTGGCAAAGATCGGCACATTTATTCTGTTGCCGATCCCCCTGTTGATTCTCGGATCGGTGGCGATGATGCTCGGAATCGGCGCGCTTGCCGAATTGTATGAGTGGGCCGGCTTTTCGCTCACCGAATTGAGTGAGATCACGTTCGCCAAGGTCATGGCACTGCATGTGACCGTGCTGATGGCGATTCTCGTCCCGGCGGCGGGGCTGGCAGCCCTGTACGGTCGGTTGGCAGCGCGGACCGGGCGTCGCTGGAAATGGGGCCTGATCGCCTGTCTGATCCTGGCGGCCGTCACGGGTCTGTCGACGTACGATATCAAGCTGTCGGACATTCCCGACAAAAGTCAACTGACGGTCGGGCTGGGAATCGGCAGCCACGTCCGGCTCGAGCAACTGTGGCAGTTTTTCGTGCCGGCCGCGATCGGGTTGCTGATTCTACGCCGCTCGGGCAATCCAAGGGCAGGCGGCGGGCAACCGATTGCTTGAGGTCCCTGGATAGATTTTTTACCACGAAGACGCGAAGAGCGCGAAGACGAAAGCACCAGACCTTTGCGTTCTTCGCGCCTTCGCGGTGAGATTTTTGTCGTTCACGTTACGTGAATCGGCGTCAGCTCGGCCGTCGCGGTATCGAAGAGGGCGGCGCTTCCGTGACAGGCGGCGTCGATCGTGCAGAAGTACGGCGTGCCGCCATCGAGGAGCAGGGGATGCTCTCCCTGCCAGTCGATTCGTCCGGCCGGGGTCGCCGCCAGCCAGCAGTGATAATGCCCGGCAAACGTCCAGCGTTTGCGGGCGGCGGCGAAGATTCTCTGAAAATGCTCGGGCGATTTCGGGATGCCGTCGAAGTACCACAGGCCTTCCAGGCTGGTCGGGTCGAGCCACGGTTCGACGTGTGAAAATTCGCAGTCGCCGATCGTCAAACGCGAACGGAAAGTGGCCAGATATTCGAGCGCCCGAGGACTGTAGCGTTCGGCCACGATCGGATCAGGCTCAAAGCACAGCCCGAAATCGTGATTGCCCCAGACGCCGATGGCGCGCGCTTCAGACAGCAGCCGGCACGTCTCGTCGATGCGAACGCCGGTCTCGAATACGTCGCCGATGCAGACCACCTGCTCGACGTGCGCCGCTTGAAAATGGTCGAGCAGCATCGGCAAATGCTCAACGTCTTCATGGATGTCGGTGATCAGCCCCAGTCGCATGACACTGCCCTATCGCGATCGAGCGTTTCGCCGTCGAGCTGGCTCGGCGCGTGTCATTTCAACGCGAGTCGCAAGCGACACGGCGAAACAGAACAGACTTCAATCATCAGCGAATATCGCGCTTACGCCAGCACGTCGTGAATCACGTGGCCATGCACGTCGGTCAGGCGGCGCTGGATGCCGTTGTGATAGTACGTCAACTGCGTGTGGTCGATGCCCAGCAGGTGCAGGATCGTGGCGTGAAAGTCGTAGACGGTGACGGGGTTCTCGGCGGGCATGTAGCCGACCTCGTCGGATGTGCCGTAGCCGAATCCCTTCTTGAGACCGGCGCCGGCCATCCAGGTCGTGAAGCACAGGTTATGATGATCGCGGCCGCGGGTGCCGACCCCTTCGGTGAACGGAGTTCTTCCGAACTCGCTCGACCAGAAGACGAGGGTGTCGTCGAGCAACCCGCGCTGTTTGAGGTCTTTGAGCAACCCGGCCCCCGGCCGGTCGAGCAGCACGGCCTGCGCGTCGTGGTTGGTTTTGACATCTTCGTGGGCATCCCAATTGATGCGCGGGTTGCCCCCCAGCGACGCCCCGCTGTAGACCTGCACGAACCGCACGCCGCGCTCGATCAACCGGCGGGCCATCAGAAAGTTGCGGCCCGCCGCGGCAGTCACCGGTTCGTCGATGCCATACAGGCGCTTCGTCTCGTCGCTTTCGTCGTCGAGGCGCACCGCATCGGGGATGCTGGCCTGCATCCGCGCGGCCAATTCGTACGACCGCACACGGGCTGCCAACGCGCTGTCACCGGGATTTTCGTCGGCGAACTGCCGATTGAGCTTGGTGAGCAATTCGAGGCTCGAGCGCCGCTGGGTCGCCGAAACGCCCGCTGGGGTATTGAGATTAGCGATCGGCTCGGCACTGTCGGTGCGAAAGGCGGTTCCCTGGTGTTCGGCGGGGAGAAACCCGTTCGACCAGTTGTTCGTCCCGCCGTTGGGCATGCCCCGCGGGTCGGGCAGCACCACAAACGTCGGCAAATCGTCGGTTTCGTTGCCTAAGCCGTACGACAGCCACGAACCCAGGCAGGGGTAGCCATTTTGGGTGAAGCCGGTGTTCATCTGAAAGCAGGCTGGGGTGTGCGACGAGCTTTTGGCCACGACTGTATAGAGAAAGGCCATGTCGTCGACGCAGGTCGCCAGATGCGGAAACAACTCGCTGACCCACAAGCCGCTCTGGCCGCGCTGTTTGAAATCCCACTGGGCTTTGAGCAGGTTTCCCGGCCGCCCGAAAAACGTGTCGAGAATCCCCTTGCCAGTCAGCTCCTGTCCGTCGAGCTTTTCGAGTTCGGGTTTATAGTCGAACGTATCGACCTGGCTGACGCCGCCGGGAGAAAAAATGTGGATGGCCCGTTTGGCTTTGGGGACCAGGTGAGGACCGGGTTTGACATTTGACTCCCCCGAGGTTGGATCGCCACAGCGCCCGTCGCGCGCCAACAGCCATGCCAGGGCAATCCCCCCCAGACCGGTGGAGGCGTCGTGCAGAAACTCGCGGCGGGAAAAGCCGCCCATTGCGGAGCCGGTGGTGGCGAGACTCGGAATCATTGCGAACGATTTCGGATCAGTAGGTCAGCCTTTCCAGGCTGACGGAATTCACGGTGAATTTAGCGAAAAACGCGATGACACACACAAAGAAACCACGGGCTGACACCCGCGACTCGCCTTACTGTAGCACACCCGACGGCCGCTGCGGAGTTTCCGCGCGCTTGAATCGGCTCGACAGCCGAACGCTGGGGCCCTCGACGAATGTATACAGAATGTGGGCCGCGATGAAGCTGGCCACGAGGGCCGCCAGCAGCCATCCGGCCGCCCCCACCGGAGAGAGCGTGCCGTTCACCTGCATGTGCTCATACCCCAGCGTCGTCACCACGTGACCGACCGGAAAGTGAATCAGGTACAGGCTGTATGAAATCCGCCCGAGGTATTGCAGCCAGCGATAATTGAGCGTCGTCCCCAGCCGCCCGGCCCGCCCCAGCAGGTAGACGGCAATGCCCGCCACGAGTGCGACTTTCAGATCGATCGAGCTCGCCGCGGCATCGCCCAGCCCTGTGGCGGTCGTTGAACCATCGAGGAGCGCCTCGCCGTACGCCTCGCGCGCATCGAGAGCCAGTCGCACGAGAAGCAGCGACACGTAGCCCCAGAAGACCCGGCTCGGGACGCGCCCGTCGAGTGCCCACCACGCCGCACACCCCAGAAAGAACATGCAGAAAAAATGGATGATCCACATATCGGTCGCCGAATCGAGATTCCACCAGAACAGCGACAGCACCGCGATCGGCGCGAACACGACGAGCAACCCGACGGCGCCGACGGCGCGCGGCGCGGCTGACTGGCTCGGACCGGTTTGACCGGCGATCGGAGGCGGCGGCGCGGGCCTGGGTCGATTCGAGATCCGCTGGGCGATTCCCAACCCGACGACGTACAGCAGGTAGAACTGGACTTCGATGCACAGCGTCCAGAATCCGGCCGAAAGGTTTTCGAATTTATATTGCATTTTGAGAATGCTCTGCACGAATTGCGATTCGAGAATGTTCTGCAGGTACAGCATGTGTGCCAGAACGAGTTGCCACGACAGAGGCGAAGTCATCGGCTCGGGAACATCCATCGGCGAATCGAACCCGAATTTCAAAGCGAACACCCAGTGGACCAGCAGCACGATCGCAATCGTCGCCCAGTACGGTGGATCGAGGCGAATCGAACGCCGCAGCGCATAGTTGCCCAGAAACGCAGGAGTAACCCAGGCATTGCGGACGCTGTACGCGATCACAAACCCGCTGATCACGAAAAAGACCTGCACGCCGATCCAGCCGTGGTTGAACCACACTTGCAAAAACCCCGGCACCACCTGGGCCGCCTGTTCGGGCAGCGGCCCGTAGCGAAAGATGTGGTAGCAGGCGACGCTCAAGGCCGCGATCCCGCGCAGGGCGTCGATAAACGTCGCGCGGCCTTCGAAACTGCGGCTGGCGGTGGACATCAGAGCTTTGATTCCGATCGAGAGCAGTCATAGCGCGGCTTACGGCCGCAACCAAAGGGGAAACCACCGATTGCACGGATGACACAGATGACAAAACTTTGGATCCGTCACCTCTTCGATCAAATTTCGCTTCAATTCATCGCGTATCCGTGTCATTCGTGTAATCCGTGGTTGTCTCTACTTCCTGCGCACCAGCGCAGCGGGCGACTTATCTCAAATTCAAAGGATCCATATCGACGGCGAACTCGACATGCGCGGGGGGTTTGAACGTCGGAGCGACTTCCCGCCAAAGCTGCTGGATCGAAGCCACCTCGACCGCCGACAATTGAAAATGATACCGAAAGCTCCCCTTGAGTCGCGCCACGGGGGCCGGTGCCGGCCCCAACACGCGCACCGGCACACTGAGCTTCGTCGTCGCAGCCAGACACGCCTCGACCATTGTTTGCGCCTGCGCCTTCACTAGAGCCTCGTCGGGGCCGCGAATGATGACGCGTGCCAGGTGCTCGAACGGCGGGGCCGCCCGAAGCCGCCGGTGCTCGATTTCGGCCTGCGCGAAACCGACGTAGTCGTGCCGCGACGCGAACAGAATCGACGGTTCGGCAGGGCAGGCCGTTTGAACCAACACCCGGCCCCCCTTGCGGCTGCGGCCGGTGCGACCGGCGACTTGCGCAATCAATTGAAACGTGCGTTCAGCGGCGCGCAAGTCGGGCTGGTGCAGCATCGTGTCGGCATCGATCACGCCGACCAGCGTCACGTTGGGAAAATCCAACCCCTTCGAGATCATTTGCGTTCCCAGCAATATTTTCATCTCGCCGTGGCGGAACGATTCCAGCGCCCGATCGTGACTGCCGGGCTTGCGCATCGAGTCGCTGTCCATCCGCACGCAGGGATATTTCGGAAACTTCGCGCGGACTTCCTGCTCGAGCCGCTGCGTCCCAACGCCGATGTACTGCACCCCCGCCTTGCCGCACGCCGGGCAGTCGCGGGGGGGGACCATCGAAAAATCGCATGAGTGGCACAGCGCAATTTGCCGCTCTTTATGCCAGGTCAGCGAGATGTCGCAATGCGGGCATTTCACTGCCGCGCCGCAGGCGCGGCACCACAGCACGGGCGAGTACCCGCGCAGGTTGAGAAACAAAATCACCTGCCCGTCGTCGTCGAGGGCGTTGATCATCGCCGTGCGCAGCGCCCGGCCGATTGCACCCCCCGACGAACGAATGGGATCGTTGCGGATATCGACCACGATCACAGGGGGCATCGGCAGCCCTTCGACGCGCCGCGGCATCTGAAGCAATTCGTCCTGCCCGAGCTGCGCGCGGCGCCACGATTCGAGGGTCGGTGTTGCCGAGCCGAGAATCAGAGGGACGCTTTCGAGTTCCGCCCGGTGCTGCGCCACCTCGCGCGCGTGGTAGCGGGGGATCGAATCCTGCTTGAACGAATTCTCGTGCTCTTCGTCAATGACGATCAGCCCCAGGTGCGGCGTGGGGGCGAACACCGCGCTTCGCGCTCCGACGACGACCTGCACCTGGCCGGAGGCGATCTGCTGCCAGTGCCGGTGGCGATCGGCGTCGCTGAGATGACTGTGCAGCACGGCCACGCTGTCGAAGCGACTGCGAAAGCGGCGGATCGTTTGCGGCGTCAGGCTGATTTCGGGCACAAGCACGATCGCCTGCCGTCCGTAACCGACCACTTCGCGAATCGCGCGGATATAGACTTCAGTCTTGCCGCTGCCGGTGACGCCATGCAGCAAGAACGTCTGATGTCGTTGCTCACGCAGCGCCGAAAGCACCCGTGTCAGCACGCGCTGCTGGTCAGAGTTGAGAATCAGATCGGCTGTCGCTTTGACGTCGCCGGCATCGGCCTCGCCCGGCTGGGTCCGTTCGGCAATTGCTTTGATAAACCGCTTGCGCCGCAGCGCGGTGATCGGGGCCGTTCCACAGCCGGCTTCGCGCGCTACGCGTTCGAGGGGCAGAGGTTGACCGGCCGCTTCCAAAACCTTGAGCACGGCGACCTGTTTGGGAGGGAGTTTGGCCTCGGGGTGTTTGGCGATTTCTTCCGGGTCGATCGACAGCAGCAGCACCTCGCGCGTCCCCGCGCGATTTTTGACCCCCGCCGGAACCACCGTATCGAGCACCTGTCCCCAACTGCACAAGTAGCGCCCGGCAATCCAGCGGGTCAGTTCGAGCATTTGCGGCGTGAGAATCGGTCGGGCGTCGACCAGCGCGTGCACCGATTTCAAACCGGTCGAGTGCCGGGGCCGATCAACCCCCACGCAGTATCCGACAATCAGGTGATCGCCCCGCCCGAATGGGACTTTGACCCGCTGCCCGACCTGCAGGGCGCCGCGCATCGAATCGGGGATCAGATAGTCGAACGGCGTCTCGAGCGGGCGGTTGAATACGACCTGCGCGCACAGCAAATCGTCGCGGTCGGCCTGCTCCCAGGGGAGCGGTTCCGGTTCGAACAACTGCTGCTGTTTCATGAATGGACCATGGCGCGGCCTTTGGCCGCAACCAAAAAGTTGAACAGGAGCACACAGCGCGGCCGTCGGCTGCAACCAAAGGAGAAACCGCAGATTTCACGGATTAACGCAGATGACTGCGGAGGCATCAAATCCTCAATCAAAAATTGACTTGAATTCGTGCCGTATCCGTGTCCTCGGTGTGATCCGTGGTTCATTTTCCTCAACCGCAACAGGAATGCGTGAAACGATTTGTGCATCGGC
>SIAF01000136.1 GCA_009691905.1 Planctomycetaceae bacterium
CGAGCCATCACACAATACGGTTTCCGTTTCACGAAGTTATCAAACATGCATCCAAGCAACATCCTTGTCGCCTCCCAAGAAATCGATGTATCCCCCGGTCGGCGAACTTATTACGACAAATTTCCTCACCTTGGAAGCCCTGCCCTTAAAGCCTAAAAGGGGAAGTGACGACGAGCCGGATGGGGTCCCGACCGGTCACGCGCCAACGGCTTGCAGTGCTTCGTCGCGCGAGTCGCACAGCCGCCAGGTGACGTGCAGCTTGATCACCCGCAGAATCTGAATCGCCGGATCAGAGACGTTGCACAGTGCCAGTCGCCCGCCACGTTGGGACACGTGCTTCCAGATGCGGACAATCGCCCCCAGGAACGTCGATCCCAGGTAGTCACAATTGGCCAGATCGATGATCACGCTGGTCGGGCCGGAGTGATTGAGCAACTCCAGCAATTCCTGAGTTTCGCGGGCGATCTCGATCTCCTGCAAATTCCCGAGCGAAATGCGTGGCGAGAGCACCAGGGCCTGTCCCTGCCGTTCGCGATTGAAGACCGGGCCTTGAGCGAGCGGCGCACCGGCGGCAAGGGTTTCCATGAACCGCACCTCAGACAGGATTGGGCAGACCGCAATGGATTGAGAGAGACACGACACCCTATTCTGAACGGCGGGTCCTGTGATTGCCAGTGGTTTTTCGAGAATCACAGCAATAGAATAGAAGTCCTTGGAGAGTTGCCCTACAAGTCTCACCCCAGGGCATGAGCAGCCGCTTGGCGGCGACCTGCGCTTAGCAGCCTGTTGAAAACAGGGACTGGTTTCGACGCGAAGAGATAAATACTGGGAAATCTGATGTGTTTTGGCGGAGCCTGACTCATTTTCAACAGGCGCTTAGCCGACGCCCTGCCTGTTGCCTACCTCGGAGTGTTTCAATGCGAGTGTTGTCTTGCCGTAGTTTTGCGATGGTCGCGGTCGGTCTTCTGATCTGCGGGATCTTCGTCCCGAATGCGACCCGTGCGGCCGACCGGACGGTGGCCGAACTCAAAGAGGCCCCGACCGGGTTGTCGCCCGCGATCGCGGCAGCCATCCATGACAGCGGCTATCGGATTTCCGGTGCCGACGGCGTGATCTGCGACGTGTGGCTTGCCAAAGAAGTCCCGCTGAAGCCGAAATTCAAGACCAGCCTGCGGATCAAGTACCCTTTTCAAACGGGGCAGTTGCTGGGGGTGATCCGGTACCCTGAATCGTCGAAGCCCAATGATTTTCGTGGTCAGGAACTCAAGCCGGGAACGTACACATTGCGTTACGGTTTGCAGCCCGATGACGGAAACCATCTGGGAACGAGCGAAATCCGCGACTTTCTCGTGGGCTGCCCCCCTCAGGAAGACGTCAACCCCAAGCGGGTGGAAGACCTGAAAAAGCTGTTCAAACTCAGTACCGGCGCTTCGGGAACGACGCACCCGGCGATCTTCCTGCTGATCCCGCCGCCCGAGAAACCATTCGAGACAGCGGCGGTCCGCACTGATGACGAGAAGCATTTGTTGATTTTCGAAGCCAACCTGAATGGCAAAGATGCTGACCAAAGCGTTTCCGTTCCAGTCAGCCTCGTCACGGTCGGCAAGTCGGACGGTTGATCGGGCCGATTTGCAGACGTCAAACCCACGGCACACCCATGCGTTGCTTCAAATTATTCACCGCCGTCACTGCACTCGGGACCGTGGCCTGCTGGGTTTCGGTTTCAGGCCACGCGCACTTTCTCGAAAGTCAACCCGCAGCTTCGAACGACCGGCCAGCAGCCGCATTGGGGGCCGCGGCGGCGCAGGATGACGAGACGCCGGGCGAGCCGGCCGACGAACCGTTGAAAGCCCTGTTGAGCGGGCGCGTCATGCTGCTGTCGGAAGCCCTGAAGCAGCGCGGCATCAAAAGCTATGAACCTGAGATCAAAGGGCAAGTGGTTCTGGTGACGCCCGAACAGGAATTGGTGCCGATCGTCCCCGATTGGCGGGGCCGGGCCTTTTATCAGGACGAACGACTTCGCGACCGGGCGGTCGAACTGATCGTCAACCGCCGCCGCGGCGTCCCGTGGGTGCAGGTGTTGTCGATTTACATGTTCGACGACAGTGGAGTTCGCAACATCACCGATTACTGGTGTGATGTCTGCTCGATCCCGATGTACGAAATCAAAGACTGCGAGTGTTGCCAGGCCCCGATTCGTCTGCGGCTGCGGCCGCAGGAATTGCCGAAGGAACTTCAAAATTCGACCAGATCCAGTAAGGCCGGCTCAAAAGGTCCCGGCAAGGCCGATTCAGACGGTCCCGGCAAGGCTAATTCAGGTAAGATCGGTTCGAAGGGCTCGCCGTGAACTGGCAACTCAATGCCCGCGCGGCACAACTGCTCGAATCGTTGCCTGGTGCGGCAGAGTCGTTGCGAGTCGCCGTCCACGACTTTCCGGGTGGCGGGCGGGTCTTGGATTTCGGCATTGCGGCCGAAGGGGGGCTGGGCGCCGGGCTGGCGCTGGCACAGGTCTGCACCGCCGGATTGGCCGAAATCTCGCTTGTTCATGGAGAAATCGACGGCTGCGGCTGGCCGCATATCCTGTTCGCTTCCGATCATCCCGTCGCCGCCTGCTTGCTGAGTCAATATGCCGGCTGGCAAATCGGCGTCGAGAAGTTTTTCGCGATGGGATCGGGCCCGATGCGCGCTGCGGCCGCCCGCGAAGAACTGTTTCAGAAACTCGATTATCGCGAGTCGCCCGAGGTTGCGGTTGGTGTCCTGGAAGGGCGCAAGCTGCCGACTGCCGCCGTGTTTGGGTTCATTGCCGAAAAAACGAAAGTTCCGGCAGCCCGGACAACGCTGCTGATCGCTCCCACCGCCAGTGTCGCCGGGAATTTTCAAGTCGTGGCGCGGGTCGTTGAAACGGCGCTGCACAAGATGTTCGAGGTCGGCTTCGAGGTCAGCCGGGTGCGTTCGGCGGCGGGAACGGCGCCGTTGTCGCCGGTTGCCAAAGACGACCTGGCGGGGATTGGCCGCACGAACGATGCGATTTTGTACGGCGGCCGCGTCACGCTGTGGGTGCGGGGGGACGACGAGTCGATCGCTGAGCTGGGGCCGCGAATTCCCGCGAACTCTTCCGCCAGTTACGGCGAGCCATTTCTCAAGATCTTCGAGCAGGCCGGCCACGACTTCTACAAAATCGACCCGCTGCTGTTCAGTCCGGCCGAGGTTGTTTTTCACAATCTCGACACAGGGCGCGTTCAAAGATTCGGGCAGGTCAATCCGCAGGTGCTCAAACAGTCGTTTGGGTTGTGATGCACTTGGTTATCCTGAGTAACCCGAGCAGTTGGTATCGCCGCGACCTCGAGCGTGCGGCATCGGAGCGCGGGCATCGGGTGACCGGGTTGCCCTTCGAGGGGTTGATCGCGCACGTGGCGGCCGGTCGTTCGTCGGTCGCGGGTCGGTCGGAAGAGCTCGCCGACGTCGATGCCGTGATCGTCCGGACGATGCCCCCCGGTTCGCTGGAACAAGTCGTGTTTCGCATGAACCTCCTGGCGGAACTCGAGAACCGGGGAGTGCAGGTTCTGAATTCGGCGAAGTCGATCGAATGCGCGGTCGACAAATATCTCACGACGGCGCGCCTGGCATCGGTGGGGCTGAGCGTGCCTGAGACGATTGTCTGCGAGACGGCTGAAGCGGCGCTCGCGGCGTTCGAGCAATTGCGACGCGACGTGGTCGTCAAGCCGCTTTTCGGCTCAGAAGGCCGTGGCATTCTGCGAGTCAGCGACCCCGATCTGGCGCTGCGCACATTTCGCACTCTGGAAAGGTTGCAGGCGGTGTTGTACGTGCAGGAGTTCATTCCCCACGAGGGCTACGACGTGCGGGTGATGGTGCTCGATGGACGGGTTCTGGCCGGCATGCGACGCCGCAACCCCCACGATTTCCGTACGAATGTGGCGCGACAGGCCCAGGCCGAGTCGGTCGAACTGACCGACTGCGAATGCGAATGGGCTGTACGGGCCGCGGCGGCTGTCGGCGCCCGATTGGCCGGCATCGACTTGCTGTATGACCGATCGGGCAAGGGCTATGTCATCGAAGCCAATGGTGTCCCCGGATGGCAAGCCCTCCGGCGAGTGACCGGTTGCGACGTTGCCGGTGCCGTGATCGATTCGCTCGAACGCTCAAGATCGCTTAGCCGCGAACGAAAAACGTAGGACCTATGCTTCCTTACATCTGGTATTACACGTGGGCCGTCCTGCTCGTCTTGTGTAACGTCGGAGCGCTCACCGCCACGCTGCTGGCGCTGCCGGGAAACTGGGTGATCGTGGGCCTGACCGCGCTGTTTGCCTGGCTCGTGCATGGTCCCTCGGGTGCCGGCGTGAGCTGGTATACCGTTGCCGCACTGATTGGGCTGGCCTTGCTGGGCGAGCTTGCCGAGTTTGGTGCCGGGGCGGCGGGCGCAGCCCGTTCGGGTGGCAGCCGGCGCGGGATGGTGCTGGCGATGTTCGGGGCGATGGTCGGCAGCATGGCCGGTGTGGCGATCGGAGTCCCGATTCCGATCCTGGGATCCCTGATCGGAGCGGTCATCGGTGGCGCCCTGGGGGCATTCGGCGGAGCCTACCTGGGCGAATCGTGGAAAGGACGACCGGACGAGCAGCGCCTGGCGGTCGGCACGGCGGCATTCGTCGGCCGATTGTTGGGGACGATCGGCAAGCTGTGGGCCGGCGCCGTAATGGTGGTCGTCGCGGCGGCGGACGCCTTTTTCTTTTCGCTCGTACAGAACTGACTGGGCAGTTTCTCGCCTCCCGCCCGACCCGGTACAATCCCGGCATGAACGACGAACGCAAGAAATCAAACCAGATCGCCTGGATATGGTTCATCGCAGCAAGTGGCCTGCTGATCATCACCGTCATCTTGCTTCCATTGGCATTCTTCGGATCGGGGATCAGAGAAAAGTTCGGGGACTCGCGCGCCACGGCTTTGTTGTTGCTGTTCGCCGCAATGGCCTTTTGGATAATCATGTCAATGCTGCGCCGCGCGAAGAGCTTTGAGGAGGACGACCCGCAGCCGGTCAGCAACTCCGACACGACTGCAGACTCCGTCGAACGCAAAAGACAAAGCGAGCTTGTCTGGATTGTCGTGGGCTGCGGCGTGGTCATCGCCGCGGTTTTCCTTTTGGCCGTTGCGGGGCCAGTTCTCCTCTTTTTTTTCCGATTCATTTTGCCCCGAATCTGAGGCAACACTGCCTCCCGAACTTACGTCAATTCCGCGCCACACCCCGAAAGTGCGACCGGGACGCAAAATGTAGCGATACCGTAGGCTGCATCCCCTTGTCATCGGACCTGCGGGCGATCTACCATATTGTGCGGTTACGCAACGGGAATTAGGCGGCGCCGCATGCAAGATGACGCTTCAGGGGGCTGACGCCCCCCGCTCGCCTGCAGAGGTTGACTCCCAATGCCCGATGAACCGTTGATCGGTCGGATCCTCGGCGGCGAGCAAGCCGCTTTCGACGAACTGGTGCGGAATCACCAGCGAGAAGTCTACGGCTACTTGCGGGCGCGAATGCTGCAGCATTCGGATGCGGAAGACCTGACTCAGGAAGTCTTTCTGCGGTTTCTGCGAACCCGCGATCGTTACGACGGCGCGCAGCCGCTGCGCCCCTGGTTGCTGGGGATCGCCCGCAACCTGCTCCGCGAGCATGCGCGGCGCAGGCGGCGCGGCGACCGGCAGGCGTGGACCGAAGTCTGTCTGGAACTCGAGTCGCTCATGCCTGACGAGCCCTCGCCCGTCGACGAAGAGGCCATCAGCCATTTGCCCGATTGTCTGGCCGGCCTGGGGCCCAGCGCCCGCCAGGCAATCGAACTGCATTATACGGGCAATTTACGACTGGCCGAGATCGGGACGCAGCTTAAACGCAGCGAAGGCGCGGTGAAGCTGCTGGTGTTTCGGGCAAGGCAGGCACTCAAACGCTGTCTGCTGTTCCGCAATCAGGGTGGCTGCTGACGCAATGTCCGATCAGGAACTCGTGAATCTGATCCGCGAGACTGCTCCCGAGGAGCTCTCGCCCGAGGCGCTTGCTGAAATCCGCGAGCGTCTGCCCCACAGCGTCCCTGTGCGGCATGCGCTGCACGAGCAACTGGCGGTCGAAGAGCGTCTCAGCTCGGCGCTGGGCCGCATCGAAGTGAACAGCGCTCGGCTGTGGTCGAGGGTGGCCGCTGCCGACATGTCGCACCGTCGCCGAAATTCTCTCTACGCCTGGATCGCCTGTGCGGGGATCGCCGCGGCCTTGCTCGTGGTGATCGTGTCGATCCCGCGTGACGAAAACGCACTGACGGTCGGCCCGCCGGCGCCGACCGAGGCATCGGCCGTTGGCGGTCAAGGCAGCGCGTCGGGTTCTGCGACCGCCGACCTTCCGTCAGAAAATCAGGCGGCGATTGCCGAGATTCAGCCCGAGTCGCCGCCGACTGCCGACCCCCCGACCTCAACGTTGCCTGACGCATCGTCGGTGCCGCCGCCGACCGCCGCCGCGCTCTGGCCCGAACTCAACCCGCAAGCCGAGCGGTTGCCGCTGAGTGTCACGGCCTTTCGTGAGACTGCGAACGCAACATCGGGAATCAGTCAAAGTCAGTTGACCCGCTGGCTTTCTCCCGCGGCCGGTCAACCGGCAAATTTCTTCGAGGGGACTCGCGGCGAGACGCCGGTCGCGGGATTCGAAGGACTGGTGCGACTCGCCGCCCCCTGGCCGGCTGACGCGGTATTACGGCTGGCGCCTTTCGAGCATAACACGCTGGCACTGCATTTCTGGAATGGGCTGACCGGCATCTCGCTGTATTACTACGAGTCTCCCAGGCCGATCTGGGCTGCCCACCGCACGACCCGTACGGCCGATCAGCCCCGCCCCGCCACGTTTGTTCTGATCGGCGCCGACGACGATCGCTACGATCGCAGCCTGCGCGGGGTGGTTGAGATTCGTCATCAAGAGGGTCAACTCGTTTTGAGCCGCGGCGATTTGCGACTCATGACGGTGCCGTTTTCAGGCCCTCCGACCGATGTCTATTTCGATCGCCGGGCGTGGTTTCGAACGCTGACGATGTTTCGAGGAGAGCCACTGCCCGAGAAGCATCCCGAGTCGGGCACCAACCTGCTCCCGGAAGTGCCGCTGACGCAACTGGAGTGGACGAGTACTTTGTCGGGGGGGACGAGCCTGACTCGTGATCCCGACGGAACAATGCGCCTGGCGCGCGAGAAGGATGCGGGGCCGGCCTGGGCCGGAGTCAAACTGCCTCGAACCGGCCTGTGCGAAGCCATTTTGCAGCTCGATGGAGCCGACCCCGGCACCGGTATTTATCTCGCCGATAGCAACGGCATCCCGCTGCACGTGCTGGGGTTGGTCAAAGATCAACGAACGGGGGGGGCGGTACTGGGCTGGATGCGGCCCGATGCCGGCGGATTCGAGACCCAGGTCGACGTGGCCAATCAGCCCGTGGCCTATGCGGGGGCCGATCAATGGATTCGAATCATCTCGGGCGGCGGCGCCATCAAGTGCTGGGTCAGCGGCGACGGCATCCATTGGGGGCGGGCTCTCGACCCGCAGCGCGGGACGCGCGACGATTTTTCGCAACTGGGGCTGATCGCCTTCCGCGCCGTATTTCCCGGTCAAATCGGCTTGAAACGCTTCCAACTGCGCGAGTTGACCGAAGTCACCTCGCTTGCCGAGGGGAACTTGCTCGACCGGGTTCCCCCCGAACTGCTTAACGCCGAGACCGGGTACGCGGCGTGGTACGCCAATGTGCTCGCACACCAGCCTGAGGGGGTCGCTGCCGCCGGGTGGCGGGTCGCTTGCGGAGTTCGCATTCTCTCACAGGGTCGGCCGGCAGGACTGGGCAATCGAATCCTGGCGGGACTTCTGGACGACTGCCTCGATCGGGACGTGCCGTTGCACGAACACCTGCGGGTTCTCGACCAGGCGGCCCTGAGCTTCGATGCCTGGGATCCTCCTGAGGCAGACCGCTTTCTTCTGCTTTACGATCGTGCCGCCCGACAGGCGGCCGAGCGCGGCCAAACGCAGGCCTTCTCGCTGACGAGTCCTTCGTTTCTGGCCGGACCGCTGTGGACGGCTGCGAAATTTCAGGTGTGCCCAGAGCCGCTCGTGCGCGCCGAAATGATGAGTCTGGTTTACGATAACCGGTGGCACGACGTGCTTGACCTGTGCGGTCGGCTCCAGTTCTGGAACCGCCCCAGTCAGCCCGAGCACTCCTGGCCCGATCATCGTCAGCGGACCAAACGCTTGACCGAATGGGCTGAGGCCCAGTCGCGCAGCATTCTCGGAGATCGCGAGGCGGCCCCTGCCAACGCCCCGCAAACCATCATCCGCTGGCAACACCCGCTCGTCGCCCCCAGCAGCAAAGACGGCTGGAGCGTTCTTGCCGATCTGCAGAATGCACTGGCAGAATCGCAGTTTGCCGAGGCCGGCCAGATCATTGGGTCCATTCAGCCGGACCAATTATCGGGACTCTCGCCCGACGAGGGCGAGCCGGGTCTGTACGAGTCATTGACGCAGTTTGTCGGCGAAGCCCTCAAGCGGCATCCTGCCTGGCGTCAAACGATGATCGAACGTTTCGGAATGCTCGGTGGGTTGCGCGTGCAACAGGCCATCGAGCGCGGGACAATCCGCGAGATGCAAACGGTGGCCGTGCAGTTCTCGGGCACCCCCGCAGCCATAAAGGCCTATCGCTGGCTCGGAGACCGCGCGCTGGTCGAAGGGAATTTTCTGGGGGCCATGGCTGAATACCAACGCGGTCGGCTGACATCCCTGGCCGAAGCGGGGGGTGGCTTCTCAGGACGCGAAAAAATCGCCGCCGCATTCCTGGGGCGAGATCCTTTCCCGTCCGTGACTTCCGCTGTCCCTGCGATTGAACCCCCCCTCTCGACTGCCGACTACGACGCGCTGCTGGCCGACCTGAGAAAAGGGGCCACGGTCTTCGAAACGGGGGCGGCATCGCGGGGACGCCGCCGCCGCGGCAAAGTCGACCCGGTCGTGTGGCGTGCCTTGCAGCACGGCGAATGGCAGGGACAGACGGGAACCCCCAATGGCGACCCGCCCGACAGCAACGACATCGATTGGGCGGCGCGGCAAATGGCATTCGGCCTGGCCGGCGACCGTCTGTTCGCTTCCAACCGCTTGCAGATGATTTGCTTCAATCTGGCCACCGGTCAGCGGGAATGGCTGCAGGTGTTTCCCGACACCGGGCAGTTTGTACAACGTTGGCCGCTGTTGTCGTTGCAAAGTGTCGTGGTGAACGACCGCATCTTTCTGAGGCGACCGCGCAACGATCATCTGGCCGCATTTTGCCTGGAGGCCGCGACTGGCAAAGAGTTGTGGGCGACCGATCCGAGCTTGTACGTCGCTTCTGATCCACTCTTGATTCAGGGACTGCTGTATTGCTTCACGACCAACTCGCCTCCGCTTGACCAGACCTGGCAAATGGACCTGACGGCCCTCGATCCCGAGACCGGCGAAGTCATTCGGCAGACCTCCATCGCGCAGCTCAACAGCCTCACCGACCGTTTTCTCTCGGCGCAGGTGACAATGTCCGGGACGCGGCTGGTGGCCGCGATCGGCGGCGCCGTCGTCTGTTGTGACTTCAGCGGCCGGCTGCTGTGGTTGCGGCGGCAAACCTGGGTGCCGGCCGTCGTCGATGCGGCCCTCGGCGAGCGCGACTACACGCGCCCCTTGGTGCTGGGTCAGCGGGTGTTGATCGCCCAGCCGGGAGTTCTCGATCTGGCGTGTCTCGACCTCGAAACCGGGCGGCAACTCTGGCATGCTCCCTGGTCGGAGGGACGCCGGATTCTGGGGGGCGACGACCGGCAAGTGTATGTTGAAACGTCACGAAGCATTTCTGCGATGGCGCTGGATGACGGCCGCGTTGCCTGGACTCACCCCGTGGCTCAGATCCTTGATGCCAATTGGTCCGACGGTGAGGGGATGCTGCTCTATTCCCGGGTCGAGACGATGGCCCCCGACAAGGCGCGCCCCTTGCTGGTCTGGTTGGATACGAATACCGGCCGGGCGCTGTCGGTGTGGCCCCTGGCCGAACTTGAGGATCGCCAGCCCCAGCTCGGGCCGTTAATCAGGCGCGGCGACCAGATGTGGACTTTCTTCGGTCGCGGCCTGCGCGGCGGTCCGCGAGGCCTTTTTCAATTGACGAGTGTTCGCGAACCGGCCTTTCCCGCCCACGACGAGCGGGAGGGGGTCGACCGCTGGAGCCTGGCCGTCAGCGACGCGCGAACGCGATTGCTGGCCGAACGATTCTTACCCGAATGGTCGCAGTTCGGCGGAGTCGCCGACGGCAATGTCGGGTTTCGCCCTGAGTTTCAGGGACAGCACGAGGTTCTGGCGACGCTGGCGGCCCCCGACCGGCCGTTGGTTTATACGCGTGAAGTCACGTTGCCGACCGGCAGCCGTGCACGCCTACTGCTGCGGGTGGGGCACGATTCGCCCGATAAATGGCAGCTTCGAGTTCGTGCCGCGGGCCGCGTGCTGTTGACGGAGTCGATCGACGCCACCACGGTCGAAAAGAACTGGGGGCGATTCGAAGTCGACTTGAGTGAATTCGCCGGCCAGACGATTCGAATCGTCGTCGAACAGATGCCAACCGACCGCCCGATGTGGGCCTACTGGAAGCAATTGGAAATTGTGTTGTGATGTGCCAACACGTTACGAAATTGTGACCGGGCGCGGCTACTCCTGTCGCCTCACGGGGTTTATACTGTCGGCAACCGCAGGCCCCTGTCTGCCGGCCTTACGCTCAAATTCGATCCATCAGGTGCAGCCATGACAATGAACATCTTCCCGTCCACCCGTCGCGGCTTCCTGAGTGGTTTGGCGTTCGGGGCCGCCGCTCTCACGGCAAAGGGCGCGTTTGCCGAAGAACTGCTGCGAACTCCCGCGCAGACCGAAGGGCCATTTTACCCCACGAAGCTTCCGCTCGACACCGACAACGACTTGATCGTTCTCAACGACGACTTGACCCCCGCCGTGGGGACCATTACGCATTTGACGGGCAAGATCGTCGACATGAAGGGGGACCCGATTCGAAACGCGGTCGTCGAAATCTGGCAGTGCGACAATAACGGCGTCTACCTGCACTCCGGCAGCAGCAACCGCGACAAGTACGACACGAATTTTCAGGGGTTCGGGCGGTTCCTGACCGGCTCGACCGGCGAATACTACTTCCGCACGATCAAACCCGTGCCGTACCCTGGGCGCGCTCCGCACATCCATGTCATGGTCAAAGTCAAAGGGCAGGAGAAATTCACGACGCAGTGCTACGTTAAAGGCGAAGCCGGGAATGAGAAAGACGGCATCTGGAAAAGCCTCCGCGACCCCAAGGCCCGCGATGCCGTGACGATTGACTTCGCGCCGATCAAAGATTCGCGGATCGGCGAACTCGCGGCCCAGTTCGAAATTGTGCTGGGCTTCACGCCCAAGGTCTAGCAGACTGCCGACAGATCTCGCATCCATGCAGACATTGAGAGAAACGACCGGGGGTTACGCGGTGGCCGTCGCGTCACTTTCGGGCTTCTATATCGCGGCGATCGAAGAGACTGTCTCTGAGGCCGAAGCGCTCGCCAAGCATCTGGCCGAGGAAGGTCGGGTCAACACCTACGTCTTCTTCATCGACGTGGGGTTCGTCTGGGAGTAGCCGCCGACGGCCGCTTTCGGTCTCGAACTGCGTGTCCTACCGGACGCCGCCCAAGATGAGACATGAGCGAGCCGCATGCCGTAAGTCTGCGGGTCCTTGATCGTCGCATGAAACCCGTGGCCTTACGGCACACGGCTCGCCAGGAACGTTTCACTGATGGCCGCGTTAGGTATAAATGACCACGTTGTCACACGGGTTTACGGCCCAGTTGCCTTCGCGAGGGTGGCTGTCTTAATCGCATCGCGGCCTCGATCGCGGGGGAAGTTCTGAAAAAGATGAGAAAGTTCTCGTTTTGTATGTCGGTTTTCGGGATCGAATTACGGTGTATAGAGTAAGGCATGTATTCGGCGCGACAGTCGAGTCGCGTTGAGGCTGAATATATCGCCTGTGCAGTGCAAATTGAGTTCATCTGACGAGTTGTGGATATAAATGGTGCGGGCCGGCGGGCTGCAAGGGCCGGATGCTGACCGGACCGTCAAGATCCTGCCGAGCGCACGATCTGACGGTTCGGCCAGTTCCGGTGGGGCTGATTCTTTTGGTGTAATGCGCGTCGACGACGGTCCGCGCCTCGAATCAGCATCCGGCGGGCCAATCATTTGGCGGCTGATCCGGCCGGAAAACCACTGATACCTTACGCGGCCATGAGTGAGAGATTCCTGGCGAGTCGTGTGCCGTAAGGCCACGGGCTTCGAGCGGCAATCAAGAACCCGCCGCCTTACGGCATGCGGCTCGCCAATGGCTTATTCTGGGGCACGTCACTCCCGGTATGGGCGTTCATCCCATTTCGCGTCATATCCCCTCGACGGTGAAATCTGCTCTGCGCCGCATCGACCACAGCTTCGTAGATTACCCGAAACGCATCGCCCGTCACGGGTGCCGTCGATTCAGACCGGCCTGGCGGTTTGATTTCTTTCTCAGTTGAAGATGAGTGAAACGCCTCGGCACGAAATCGGATTGCATCGGATGGTTGTTGCATTCCTCGGTTCGACGGGGTAGCTTCGAGGTCATCTCGGATGGAGCGAACTTATGGAAAATGGTCTCCTCTCTCTTGAGCAGTTCTTGGGGCTGCAAGTCGCGGGACTCGACTCCTGCGATATCCTCACGCGAAATCTCTGCGCGGGCCGTGGTCTGCCCGGCACGGAGAACTCGACTCCCGACGTTTGGTTTCCCAAACGCGACCAGTGGATTGGTCGAATCAAGTTCGAGATTTGCCGTCACCTGTACCGGTTCGACTCGCAGGCGAATCAAGAGCCAACGCCGTACAGTTACGGGAATTCGCTCGCGCGATTCTTCTGCTGGCACATGCTGCAAGTCTTGCAAGTGCATTGCGGCGTCCGCTACCAACCGGACCGTAAATTCAAGCCCGACTTCTGCCAACCCCGCGACGTGTTTGTTCACGGGATCATGGATGACGACGGAGAAGGTGGAACTTGTGCGTCGATGCCGGTCGTGTACGTTTCGGTTGGCCGCGCTCTTGGGTTTCCGGTGTACCTTGTCGAGACCCGCGGCCATGCGTTCTTTCGCTGGGACGATCCGAAGGGGACGACGATCCGCTGGGAGAACCCCGACCTTGTGCTCTGGATTCCACCCGACCGGTTCAACATTGAAGGATCGGGAGAGGGGATCGCGTACTACACGGATTCGTATTACACCCAATGGCCGGAACTCTGGACGGAAATCGACATTCGCCACGGAAAGTATTTGCGGTCGATGACGCCGAAAGAGGAATTGGCCGGGTTTCTGATCGAGCGCGGCGAATGCTTTTGGGATTTGGGGAACAAGGTCGAAGCACTGAAATCGTATTATTTCGCCCGTCAGCTTGCCCCCGATGACGAGCGTTACAAATGGGTTCACGCGAAACGGTCCCACGAGTATCAGCAATGGGAAATCGAACAGCGTGAGATGAAGCGGATCGAACAGGAACTCGAAGAAATGACGCGCGATGCGGAACGTCGGCGGCGGCGGATGCAAGGCGCAGAAACCATTGACCACGGCCCAAGTTGCCAGTGTCGCCAATGCAAGCAAGCTCGCGAAGCTGCAATGCAACCGACCGGGATGCCCGGTCATACGGCCAACTGCCTGTGTTCTGGCTGCTTGATGCAACGACAAATGCCGCACGCACCCGGTATCGCGGCATTCGGAGTCCCGAATCAGCTACCCCATCACCCGATGCCCGGTATTCACCAGTCGCTTCCCGGCTTTCAACAACCAGTTCCCCGTCTTCCCGGCTTCTGATTTGCAAAGGAATTCACCATGTACCAGCCCGTTCTTGCTCGATTCACCGCTCTTGATCCGCTCCCGCCTGACGGCGAACCCGTCTTGCTCGGTGGCGTCCATGTCAGCATCGACCGAGAGCAACTCGACGAAGCTCGCCGAAATCTGTACGCCTATGTGAGCAACAATCCGGTGAATCGCGTTGACCCGTCGGGAATGATTCCTCCGCCGCCAACGGGAAAGCCCGGCTATCCGAAGCCGGGAATGTGCAATAAGTCGTTCCCGACGAAGAAAGCAGCAACCGGCACCTTCTTCTGTTTTTGTCCATCAAGCAAAAAGAGTCGGCTCAAGCCGATCCCAGGTGTCAAAACATTCCCAGGGGCGACCCCCGGCGGTCCAGCCGGTGGAAATATGAAGTTTTGCGGAACGCCGAATGGCGCAATGATCGGTGGTGGTGGAGCCTCCCCATGTGCCATACTGATAATCAAATGCCCTGAAGGAACTGCGGTTATTCACTTTACGCCGGGTGACAATCCGGCCCACACTCTCAATCAGTTTCGGTGGGACGGCTGCCGGGCAATAATGTGTGGCGGTGATGATTCAAAAGAATCAAACTGCTTAGGCGACGATGTCGTGAGTGCCGCAAAAGCCAGGGGGCTGCCCATCGTCGGCATTTCTGGTGGCAGCGGATGTGGAGTTGATGGAGAGGGAAAATGGTATGACTCGACTTGGGGAAGCGAACCCTCTGGCGCCTAGGACATCATCGTTTGACAATCACTGGAGAAAGTGGGCGGGATTTCTTGGTTGTTGCCTATTGATCGTCACAGCGCTGGCCGTCCGCCGATTCATAAGTACACGCAATGCTGAACGCGATGCTCTCGCGCGCGGAAGGCTCGCCCAAATTGCTTTAGCACTCAATAACTATCATCAAGACTACGGACGATTTCCGCCTGCTGTCGTTTACGATGAAAATGGCACGCCGATGCACAGTTGGCGAGCCTTGATAAGTCCATACCTGGATGTGAACAGTGATGGGAAATACGACTTCGGTGAATCCTGGAATAGTCCGGCAAATGCGCCGCTCAGGAACGCCTCCGTGCAGTGCTTCAGCTCTCAATCTGACGACGAGGAAGTGCGCGGTTCGACGAACTTTGTTGCGGTAGTCGGCCCAGGGACAGTGTGGGATGAGAAGAGAGCATCGAGTGGGCGTGCAGTAACAACGTCAATTATGGTCGTTGAACTCAAGAAGTCCGGCATTAATTGGTTGGAGCCTCGGGACATTTCAACTAGACCTTAAATAAGCGTACCCGGTGTCGCTTTTGTGGTCGAGCAGCCGAGTGGGCGCGGCGCAGACGAAGAGCGGACGACCTTGGGGATGGCCGGATGATGATTCGGTTCGTCGTCTGCTGTCTGTTGGGGAATTCCTTTCGGGGT
>SIAF01000137.1 GCA_009691905.1 Planctomycetaceae bacterium
AAACGCGCCCGATACCGCCCGCCCAACCCTGACAAGAAACCACTGGGCGATCCCACAATCCGCAAACTCAGCGCACGGGAAAAGAAAAAGCTTGATGCCCTAACCCCAAACAGATCCACGGCTTAAAATCCTTCACGGCGTTGCCTGTCGGGGCGAACAAAGACCATGTTTTCCGCGTCGAATCGGCTGCTGCGCGAAATACTGATCCTAATGCTTCAACAATTCACAATTATTCTCAATGGTCGCGACTCGCCGCTCAGCGTTCAATCGACAGGTCGATCTGGTAATTCTTCCGGGCCTGATCGCGATCGAGAACGCCTGCCGGTGTGATTTCGAGCAGCCCGGTGTACCGGTAGCGGGTGCGATACGTCGTAACTCGCGCATTGCCGGTGTCGTGGCGGTCAAAACCGTATTGGCGCGATAGAAACTCGATCACCGGTTCGGGAGCGCCGGTCGTTCCCAGAAACGTGATCCGGCGCAACTTCACACTGCTGTCGAAGTAATACGTCAGGCTGCCGGCGAGATCCCTGGACGTCGTGCCGGTGACCAGCGGGACGCGATACCCTTGATAGCGCACGTCGCCCAGGCCGGTGGAAACGCGGTTCCAGCGATCGGCGATCGCCCTGGGAGTCAGGTCGAATCGAAAGATCTCGTCCAGACGCAACTCGGCCGGTCCGGCGACGGCGACGATCTCTTCCGCCGGGGCGTTGGCCAGTTTCTCAATCGACTCAGGCGTGCCTGGCGACGTCGTCGCCTGTTCGTCTGAGATCCAGGCGGCCGGCGACAACGTTTTAGCGAACTCTTCGTTCGTATAGATGTATCCGGCTCCGGCGGCGCCGAACACCAGGGCGGCAGGCAGCAGGCGCATGGCAGTTCCTCCGAAGAGGCGACGCACGAGCGCAACGCCTCATCATCGGTATCGACCGCCGGACGCGCGAAGATCGAGCCGGCCCCCGCCCTGCCCTGAATTCGTCAGGCGATGCGCGACTGAGCGAAACGGCAATTTCCGGGAAAACGGCACACCGCACTTTGTCGCCACAATCACCATTTCCAGCCCGAGACGCCGTGCAAATTCTGCACGCAACCGTGGGGCCAGCGGCCCTGATGCAGCCCGACGATGATCTCAGCGCACATCTTCGAGGTGTCGTGGGCTGACTCGTTGTCCAGCCCGGCCACGTGGCCAGCCAGCAACAAGTTGTCCAGTTTCAACAGCGGGCTCGATAGAGGCAGTGGTTCGTTTTCGAACACATCCAACCCTGCGGCGGCGACTTGTCCTGAAGTCAGGCCTTCGTACAGCGCCGTTTCATCGATCAGCGGGCCGCGGGCCGTGTTGACGATCATGACCCCGCGCTTCATTTTGGCAATTCGCTCGCGATTGATCAGGTGATGATTCTCCTGGAGCATCGGACAGTGCAGCGAAATAAAGTCCGAGCGGGCTACAAGCGAATCCAGATCGACCAGTTCGATGTTGAATTGCTGGATGAAATCGCGAACGGGGTAGGGTTCGAACGCGATGACTTTCATCCCCAGTCCCGCGGCCCGCCAGGCGGTGGCCTGGCCGATCCGTCCCAGACCGATCAGGCCGATGGTCTTTCCCATCACGCGCGGATATGGCTTGCGATCCCAGCGGTTCTGCCGGACTTTGCGATCCAATTCGGGAAAGCCGCGGGCAATCGCCATCAACAGGGCGATGGCATGTTCGGCCACCGCATGGTGATTAACCCCTGGCGTCGTGCAGACCGGAATCGAGGCTTTGTCGCAGGCGCTCAGGTTGACCGCGTCGAACCCAACCCCCGCCCGGACGATGGCCCGCAGTTTGGGCAGGGACTGAATGACGCGCGGCGTGTAAGCCTCTGACCCGGCGAGCGTCGCTTCACAGTCTTTCGCCAGGGCAATCAACTGGTCTTCGACGAAGGGGTCGCAGGTCGCGGGAGTGTGCAGTTCCTCAAATCCATTGTCTTTGAAGATCTGGTTGTGCGGTCCGACCGTGTTGATCTTGGCGGTAATCACGACCTTTGGCATGTGGTCTGTCGCTCCGAAATGCACTGTGGAATGCGCAGGCGGCGCACTTCCGGGGGGATTCCGAACAAGATCACGAATGCACAAGTTAGCGAAGTCGCCTTCTGGGTGCCACCGTTCGTACCGATTTGTCGTGTGGACGCGGCGGAATGACGAAGGTCTAATAGGTGAACGTCGCATGACGAAAGATTGACCGAGCACGATCGTCCAAAGAATTTTGAGCGTGACGCAGTATGCACGTTTCGTCATTCGAGCCTCGTCATCGCTCGCACGTTTGAATTTCGTCATTCGCTGTTGACGCCTCGCCATGCCGCAAGTCGCCGATCTGACAGAGTTTCTCTCGCGGTTCGCCCCGCTTGATCTCGCCGAAGAGTGGGACAACGTCGGTCTTCTGGTGGGAGACCGGTCGCGTGAAGTGACCCGTGTGCTGACCTGCCTGACCCTGACACCGGACGTGGCCCGCGAGGCGATTGACGAGCGGGTTGGTTTGGTGTTAACGCATCATCCGGTCCTGTTTCGCCCGATTCAGCGGCTGTCGGCCGACGATCCGCAGGGAAAAATGCTGCTGGAATTGATCGCTGCCGGAGTGGCGGTTTACAGCCCGCATACCGGCTACGACAACGCCCCGCGGGGAATCAATCAGCAGCTTGCCGAACTGCTCGGCTTGGCCGACATCGGCCCGCTGCGCCCGGTCGCCGCGCCGGCCTGTTGCAAAATCGTCTGCTTCGTTCCGCGCGAGCATCTGGCGGCCGTGCAGCAGGTACTGTGGTCAGCCGGCGCGGGAATCGTCGGCGACTACTCGAATTGCAGCTTTGTGATCGAGGGGACCGGCAGTTTTTTCGGTTCCGACGCAGCGCACCCGGCCGTCGGCGCGGCCGGTCGACTGGAATCGGTTGCAGAGGCGCGGTTGGAAATCACCTGCCCCGAACGACTCGTTCCCGAAGCGATCAATCGCTTGCGAGCTGCGCATCCTTATGAAGAGCCTGCCATCGATGTGTATCCGCTCAAGGAGTTAATTTCGAAACGCGGCGTCGGGCGCGTCGGTACTTTTTCTCTCGACGTGCCAGGACAGACACTGACCGGGCGCGCCGCTCGATTGACCGACCTGCTGTCACGGATCAAAACGAAGCTTGAGCTGCCGTATTTTCAATTCGTATCCGAAGAGAATCGCGAAGTTTCACGGGTAGGGGTCTGCTGCGGCTCCGGTGGCGAACTACTGCCGGCGGCAATCGCCGCTGGGTGTGACGCATTTGTTACCGGCGAAGCGAGGTTCCACACGTGTCTTGAGGCACGGACCGCGGGAATCGCGCTTGTGCTGGCGGGGCATTACGCGACGGAGCGTCCGGCGATGGAGCACCTGGCGAGCGTCATTCAGGGCGAGTTTCCCGGAATTGCATCGTGGGCCAGCCGGGTCGAGCGGGATCCGGTGAAGTTCGCGAGGGAGCTCGACCTCCCGGCGAGCGGGGGGCGTAAGCCCCCTGAAGCGCCAGCTTGTAGTGTCGCACCTGCATGACAGATTCGCCCGCCCCACCAGCTTTTGAGCTGACTGCGATCCGCAGTCGCTCTGATTCGATAGTGCGCTTGTCAGAAGTGGCTTTCTCGTTTAAGGTTACAATCGTATGGCGATTTCGCTTCGAACAGTAATTTCGTCCGAAAACCGCTGGTAAGATTTGATCCGATCCTGTCGCGGCGGTTCCGCTGTCGCGATGCGATGGGGAACGCAATACCCAAACCTCGTTGCTTCCAACACTGGCGCTGAATGCAACGTAGCAAGGGGTATGGGACAGGCGATTTCCAGTTTGAAGCGTATGTCCGAGCCGGAAACGCATGCGGCTGAAACTTACCCGCTGGGCGGGGCCGTCAGCGATGCGCGCCTGGTTGAAGACGTGCGGAAGGGTGATCAGGAGGCCTTCGAGCATTTGGTGCGGCGCTATGAAGGGCGGCTGTTGAGCGTGCTGCTGCGCTTCGTCCGAGATCGCGAGCTGGCCCGGGACTTATCGCAGGAAACGTTTCTGCGGGTCTACGAGCGGCTCGACCAGTTCGACCCCGCGCGGCGGTTCGGCCCCTGGCTGTTCCGAATCGGTGTCAATCTGGCGCTGGATTTCATCCGCAAACGCAAGCGACGCGTGTGGCCTTCGTTGTTCAGCGACAGCCGAGCCGAACGAGCGCCCGATCCGGCCGTGGCGGATCCTCGAGTGGCGCTCGATCTCGAGCAGGAAGTTCGCCGCGTGCTCGACGCAATTCCTGAAAAATACCGATCGGTTTTGATCCTGCGGGATCTCGAGAACTTTTCAACCTCAGAAATTGCCGCGATCATGCATCGCAAAGAAGCCACGATCCGGTGGCGTCTGGCGGAGGCGCGGCTCAGATTCGAACACATTTGGACGCGCCGCCAGTCGGCCGGCCCCGGCGGTGTCGCCGGGGCATTGGATACCCTGACCAGCGACAAGGACGAGAGTGGATCCGATGATTTGGAATCTGACGTGTCGTAAAGCGCGCCGTTCTCTGGCGCTGCGTGCCGGCAACGATCTCGACGAAACAAGTCGTGTCGAGACCGAGCGCCATCTGGCGACCTGCCCGCATTGCCGCGCCGAGTGGCAACGGTTGCGGGCCGGGCAGCAGGCGCTCGACCTGGCCCGAACGGCTGCCATCGATTCGGTACGGCCGGAATTGGGCGGGGCGCCTGGAGCGTTGAACCTGTCGGCATCGCGGGAACTGTGTTCGTCTCGAGAACGAGGGGGTTCGGTCTGGCCGGCAGTCAGTCGGCAGATTCGGGCGATCGAGCAGTCCTTTGAGGTGAGAGTTGCCACGTCAATGGCCCGGGTATCGGCCCCGATATCGGTCGGGTGGCGGAGCTGGTTGCCGATGGGCACGTTGGCTGCCGCTTGCCTGGCGTTCGTCCTGGCTGTTGTGCCGCAGCCTGAGCAGTATGGCCGCCTGGGCGCAACAAAACTGTCCAATCCGTATGCGTTTGGGGCGGGTCTCAGCGTTCCGATAGACTTCCCCGGCAACGACGAATCGGTGAATTGGACTTTACCCCCCGGTTGGCGTGACGGCCCGCGCGTGCGGACATTGATTGACGGGACGTCGGTTAGCGAATTGACGCGTGTCGTGCCGAAAGAATGAATCCGGCGGCGGCTGACATTCGTGAATCGTTGCTCATCATCGTGATTGCCTGATGTCCGGGTGAGAAGCCACCAGGCCGCCCAACCCATGATGACGACGAATTTCAGATCTTGGAGTCGGGGAGAACGACGCAATGCCATTGTTCGAGTATCGCTGTGCCGACTGTCGGCAGGATTTTGAACTTCTGATCGGCGTGGCCCAGACAGCCCACTGCCCGCGGTGCGGCGACACGAACGTCGAGAAACTATTCAGCGAAACGGCCGCGGCGCGAGCGGAACTGCCGCTTGCTGCCGGGTGCCCCCCCGGTGACGCCCCTTGCGGGCCGGCTTGCTGCCGGCTTGGGTAAAATGCTCGAAATCGGAGTCGCTGAAGGTCGGCTAACCACGGCAGCTCTCGCGCTTCTGTACAATCGGCTCCCCCGGGACGAACGCGCACGGCAATTCGCACAGGTGCATCGTGCCGTCGACCGCGGCGAGCTATCGCTCGACGATCTGCTGATCGCCAGGGTCGATGGCGATCTGGCAGGGGTTGTGTTCGCCGTTCGCCGGCCCGGGCGTGCCGCATTTTTGTGGCCGCCGGTGGTCGCCGATCGCTACGACTTGAATGACGTGTCAAGGCAATTGTTGCAGGTGGTGGCTTGCCGTCTGGATGCCGCGGGTGTGCTGTTTATCCAAAGTCTTATCGAGCCGGACGACACGTTCGGGCGGCAGGTCCTGGCCTGCGGCGGGTTTCCCCATTGCACAGATCTGCTGCTGATGACGCGGGCTGCAGTGCGGCCTGCCGAACCGAGTCATCGCTCGGCCGACGATCAAAATCGCGACGAACGGCGGCGCACCGAGCGTCCGGGGGACGATTGCCGATCGGACGTGAGGCGACTCGCCTCGACCGCATTCACAGAAGTGTCGCAGGAGGTATTTGCTCGGGTCGTAGAGGCCTCTTTCGCGGGTTCGCTCGATTGTCCCGAATTGGCCCGGTTGCGGCGGGGAGACGAGGCGCTGGCGCTGCATCGAACGGCCGGACCGTTCGATCCAGAGCAGTGGCGGCTTTATCGTAATGGCGAGACCACGGTCGGCGTTTTGTTGTCGGTCGATCACGACGATCGGGATTCTCGCGAAATCGTTTATCTGGGGGTCGTGCCCCGCGAGCGCGGCTATGGATTGGGCCGAATGATGGTCGACGACGCGGCCGAAAGGGCCGCCTGCGCCGGCCGCGAGACGCTCGAAGTTGCCGTTGATGCCGGGAATCGCTACGCGCTCGCACTTTACCGAGACGCGGGATTTATCGAACAACGACGGATGGCCGTGCACCTGCGATTGCAAAACGCGAATGCCGCCCGGATCGAATGAAGCGTCGGGGTCGCGTTTTCAGCGCGTCGGGCAGCGCCACAATTGCACAATTCTGCGGGCGGGAACGGCATTCGATCGGCGGCAAATCTGGAAAGAGGGTCCCGGTCGCGGCGCAATCGACACGTTTTGCACAAGGCCGTTCGGGGTCGTCGCGCGGTTAAAAAAAATTCAAAAATCATCTGACGCGGTAACTGCCGCGAGTTTCGCGCGATTGTCGGACGCCGTCGGCAGAGATTCTGATTTTTCTGTTTGACAGGCTGAGAACGGCAGTTAGTATCTGCATCACCGAGTGAGTTCTGAGTGGCTGCGATGAAGGCGGAGAAGCCCTGGTGCAACGGGCCTTCTGGTGACCGCAGAGAACGCAGCCGATTTTCATTTTCTGACATGCCGCACGCGTCGCCGCAGTCTCTGCGCGCCGCGACAGCGGTGGTTTTGCGCCGTCATCGGATGGACCATTGCGGGAGCGTTCCCGCGACGTCACGGAAGAGGCAGTGGAAGCCGCTCTGTCGTCGAATTGCCGCAGGGAGTTGGTGCGCGCCGGGGAGGGGGGTCGCAAGATGCAGCCCGGGCAAATGGCGCTGGTGCCGCCGCGTTCCGATCAGGATGAGTCCGTGCGTCGCAATCTGGCTGGGCTGATCGGCCAGTCGCAATACGATCACTGGTTTCGCGGCAAGGCCGAGATTCGCGTCGACAACGAAGACGTGGTGGTCCGCGCAGGAAATCCGTTCTTGCTCAAATGGCTGCAAAAGCGGTTTCGCGATCCTCTGGCTGAAGCGGGCCGGGTTGTGATCGGTGCGGCGGCGAAACTGCGATTCGAGGCGGGAGTCATTGCCGAGCCCGCGCGAGATCAGCCTTTGCCGGTCGCCGCCGTGGTTGGGCCGACGCCGGTTGCGGGTTCGGCCACATCGCTGATCGCCTGGCAGCCGGCGGTCGACGTCCCGGCCGTCGAGGTCATGCTCTCACCACGGTTGTCGCCGTCGGCGTCGTCCCTCGGTGACCGGTTAGCGTCGAACGCCGAAGAAATTGCTGCGCTGGTCGTCACGGCGCCGGTGGAGCCGGTCGCGCCGCTGCGCGCGGCCGGCCGCCGGTTTGCCGACCTGGCCGACTTTGTCGTCAGCCCCGGCAACGAGCTGGCATTGACGGCGGTGCGGCAGATGTGCTCGCGGCCCGACGGCGCCGGCGGGCCGCTGTTTCTGTGCGGCGGGGTCGGGACGGGAAAGACGCACCTGCTCGAAGGTCTTCACAAGCAGTTGCGGCGGACCCGGCGCGACATGCACGCGGTGTATTTGTCTTCCGAGCAATTCACGAATTACTTCACGCAGGCGCTGCGCGAGCATACGCTGCCGGCTTTTCGCCAGAAATTTCGCACGGTCGACGTGCTGCTTGTCGACGACGTCGACTTCTTCGAAGGCAAACGGGCCGTTCAGGAAGAGTTTCTGCACACCTTCAAGCAACTGGCGAGTTTCGGAAGGTTGATCGTGGTCACGGCCGAACGGCATCCGCGACTGCTGACCAAAACCAGTGACGAGTTGAAAACCCGCTTTCTTTCGGGGCTCGTCTGCCGTCTTGAGAATCCCGATCGCGAAACGCGCTTGCGAATTGTGACCCGCAAAGCCCGGCAACAGGCGATCGACATCAGCGGCGAAGCGCTGCGCTATGTCGCCGAACGGTTTTCGGGGGGCGTCCGTGAACTCGAAGGCGCGCTAAACATCCTCGTGACCTGGCAGCAGATGACCAGTCGCAGCGTTGGTGTCGGCACCGCCAGGAAAGTTCTGGCCGATCTCGAACGCGATTGCCTGCGGGTCGTGCGGCTGGGCGATATCGAGCGGGTCGTGTGTACCCTGTTCGGGCTTGAGGCCGAAGAGCTGCGTTCGGCTCGCCGCACGCGATCGATCAGCGAGCCGAGAATGCTGGCGATGTACCTGGCGCGGCGGCACACGCGATCGGCCTATAGTGAAATCGGGCGACATTTCGGGGGCCGTAACCATGCCACGGTCATCGCGGCCGAGCGCAAGGTGGCCCTCGCTCTCGAGCAGGGGCAAACGCTGCGCGTGGCAGCACGGGCCTGGGCTTTGCGCGACGTACTGGAAACGCTCGAACAACAGCTTTTGGCGGGATAAAGTATGCCCGAACTGCCCGAAGTCGAGACCATGGTCCGGGGCATTCGGCCGTTCGTCGCCGGTCGGAAACTCGTCGGGTTTCGCCGCTGCCCGTGCCGCTGTCGACCCATTGTGTTGACCCCGCCCGCGCCTGCGATCGTCCGCCGCGCGCTCGGGCAGACAGTCGTGGCCGTTCGTCGACGGGCCAAACGGGTCGTGCTCGATCTGTGCAACGGCGACGCGTTCGTCATCGAACCGCGGATGACGGGGTTGGTGCTGGTGGCCGATCCTCCCGATTTGAAACACCTGCGGTTGGAATGGATCCTGTCGGGCGACGACGCTCAGCGTTCGCTCTGGTTCTGGGATTGCCGCGGCCTGGGGACGGTGCGACTTTTGTCGCCGGCCGAGCAGGCCGACATACTGGGCGATGCACGCCTGGGGCCCGATGCCCTGGCGATGAGCGATCGGGAATGGCGCCTGCGCTGTGGCGCCACCACCCGTCCGATCAAAGTCGCGCTCCTCGACCAGAAACTGGTGGCGGGCATCGGCAACCTGTATGCCAGCGAAATTCTGCATCTGGCGCGGATCCATCCCGGGCGATCGGCCGCGGCGCTGGGCGCCCGGCAGATCTCACGACTGGCCCGTGCCACCGCCCAGGTGCTTGAAGCGGCAATTCGTTGCGAAGGTTCGACGCTGGGCGACGGCTCGTATCGCAATGCGCTCAACCAGGCGGGGTCGTACCAGAATGCGCACCGCGTTTACGACCGCGCCGACAAGCGCTGCCTCTCGTGTGGGCGCGGGACGATTCTCAGAATCGTTCAGGCCCAGCGCTCGACGTTTTTTTGCCCGAAATGTCAGCAAGAATGATGAAACAATCGCCCCGGATCGATGTGCAGTGGTGGGAAAGCGTTACGGTCGATTAAGATGACACGCCATGTCGTACCGTACCCTCAAACGTCTGCTGGGCGAAACGAGCCTCGAACGGAAGTGCCGCTTTCTGTTCGGCGGGGCATTTTTTATTCTGATCTCCAGCAGCTTTTACATCTACGGCAAGCTGACGGCCGATATCGTCGAGGAGCAGAACCTGCGGACCGGCCGCACTCTCGTGGCGCCTGCGATCCTGGAACGACATTGGCAGGCACTCGAAGCGATCGACGACCCCCAATTCGCGGCGGTCGTCGATACGATGTCCAGGGAACTTGAACCGGTCGGACTGGACAGGTACCAGTGGGATTTGTTCAGTGCGGAATCGTCCGACCCCGAGAAGCGTCCTCACGGCCAGGAAGAATTCTCGGCGTTCCGCAAGATCAAGTTCGAAGGGGCAACGGAAGACATCCAGATCTTCCCCGAAAAGGATGGCGAGTTGTGGTATCACTACTATTGTGAAGTCAGAGCGACAAAGATCTGCTTGACATGCCATCATTCGGGAGTTCCCCCGGACGCCGCCGAAGGCCATCTGATGGGTATGGCCATGATCCGCTTCCCGCGGGCGACGACCGAAAAGTCGCTGGTATTGAACAACGCCATGCTCATGGCGACGGCTATCGGGACCGCCATTCTGGCGATGGTCGCCGCCTACGCCATTGTGCGGTACGTCATCGTCAAGCCGGTGCTGCACCTCAAAGAGGTCAGCGACGCAATTTCCCGAGGCAACCTCGAACGCCGCGCCGATATCCGCACCGGCGACGAGTTCGAAGAACTGAGCCAGGCCTTCAACCGCATGTTGCGGCACCTCGTCGCCGTCCAGGAAGAACTGCGGCAGGTCAACGGCGCGCTCGATAACAAGGTCGACGAGCTGGCTCAGGTCAACATGCAGTTGTTCGAGCTCAACAATCTCAAGAACGATTTCATGGCCACGATGTCGCACGAGTTGCGGACGCCGCTCAACAGCATTCTCGGGTTCAGCGACGTCCTGACGGGATCCGAAAATCTCAACGAAAAACAACAGCGTTACCTGCGCAATATCCAGACGTCGGGGCGCGACCTGCTGACCCTGATCAACGATATTCTCGACCTGGCCAAGATCGAGGCAGGAAAGATGGACCTGCATATCGTCGAGTTTTCGATTGCCGATCTGGCCGAGCGGCTGGTCGGCATGATGCGGCCCCTGGCCGAAAAGCGCAACATCGCCCTGACGTGCGAAGTTGACCCGCGGGTTCCGCTGCTCGTGCAGGACATGGGCAAGATTCAGCAGATCCTGGTGAACCTCCTGTCGAATGCGATCAAGTTCACTCCCGAGGGGGGCCGCGTCCAGATGATCACCAGCCTCCGCGACGAAAAACGGCTTGAGCTGCAGGTTGAAGACACCGGCGTGGGGATCCCGCTCGAAGATCAGGAGTCGATCTTCGAGAAGTTTCGGCAGGGAAACCGGGTCCGCGGCGCCGAACCGAGCACGCTCACCCGCGAATATGCCGGTACCGGGCTGGGGCTGTCGATCGTCAGGGAACTTTCGAAACTCCTGGGGGGCGAAGTCTCGCTGATGAGCGAACTGGGCAAGGGAAGCCGCTTCACCGTCGTAATGCCGCTGGTCCTCAAAGAGCAGCCGCGTCTGCTGGCCGAAATTCTGGCCCGTCCGCTGGCCGGTGTCGTGCCGGCCCGGGAAGAACAACCGGTGGCCCAATCGGCATCGTGACGGGGCAGCGGTCCGTCAATTGGCAGCCCTTTAGCGAGCCGGTGGGTTTACCCCACCGGTATGACGGCCCGGTGGGGTAAACCCACCGGCTCGCTGGGGCTGGCGCTCGCTTCGCGAGCTTGGTGCTGTGCATCCGGGACAAAGCAGCAGCCAGGGCACGAGGGAGACACGAATCGCTCGAGCGCGTCGAATCGAACCAGCTCGACATTGGCGTAGTACTTTACTGACGGTCGTCGAACGTTGGCGGTCTGTCGGGCAGCAACGAGCGTGGCTCGTCTCTCTCGCGGAGAACCTCGTACCCGGGTTCGATCGGCTGATTCACGTATTTGTTGTCGCGCAGCACGGTCGTCGATTCGACGACGCGAGCGAGTCAACACTACCGGTTGGGCTTCAGACGCTGCAGGCGATCGACCCGATAGATCGGCTTGCCGCCGGGGTTTTTTTGCGACGAGTCAATTCGCCCATAGACGCGAATGACATCATCATCCAGCAGTTGTTCGATTTTTTCGTCACCGACAATCAGCAGCGATCCGTCGTATCGGTCACCATCGGCCGGATCATCGCTATAGCGCAATCGCCAGCCTCGCCCCTGCGGATCGCGGGCGACGCGACCCATCAGCCACGCATACGATTCATGGCGTTTGTAGGGGTTGGGTCCGGCTTTACGCGCGACATCGGCCAGGACTTCTTCCGACTCGTCGGTCAGTTCGCGCGTCTCGAACTCTGCAATGCGTTTGCTTGGGGCAAGGTCATCTCGCCGAGTCGAGGCAATGGCCTGCGAGCGTTCGAGGCCGTTATCGCTTCCCGCGTCCCAGCGGACGTTGCTGTTCATCAATTCCTGAAGGCGGCGGTCGATGATCTGCAGTTTCAGTTTATCGCGGTCGAGCAGGCGGTTGTCGACCTGCCGCAATCGATGCCGCAGAATCTCGGCTTCGAGCCGCTGCGTCTGCTGCCGGCGTTCGAACGCCTCCCGGACAAGATCCTTGAGGCTGGACTTGAGCCCGACGATCTGCGGGTCATCGTCCCGCAAACGTTCACGCGCCTGCCGCAGCTTGGCGGCGGCGCGGGCCGTCTCGCCGTCGGCCTGGTCGGCACGGGCTTTCAGCGCCGCCAGCACCTCTTTGGCGGGAGTTCGTGCCGACGTTTCGGCGACGACCGCGTCGAGTTCGCCGCCGTTGTCTGCGTCAACCAGCTCAATCGAATTGCCGGCGGAGTCGACGAGCGGGATTGAACGGGAAGCGCCCGACTGGACTTCGCGGTCGTCGTCGAGCGAATCATTCGGCGACGACCAGCGGCCGGTGGAGTCGGCGAAGATGAAAACCTTCTGATTGTCTTCCACCAGGACTTTTGCGAGAGAGACTGTTGGAACCGCGGTCGTCTTCAGTTCGCCCCAGCGGCCTGTTGTCGGGCTGTAGGCAAAAAGCCGCTTATCCGCTTGAAAAACGGCAACCGACATTCCCACCGTCGGGACAAGAGTTTTTTGTCGGGGAATTTTGAGCCTGGTCCACTTTCCCAGCGAATCGCTGTAACCCCACAGCGTGTCGTGCTTCTCGCTCCATGCGACGATCAGATGCATTCCCTCGACATAGCGCTTCGACGGCATCGCACTGGCCGGTAACATGCTTCCGCCTCCCGAATCGGGGCCGAAGCCGCCACCGCCGAAGGCTCCCGGGTTGCCGCCGCCGAACCCGCTGCCGCCCGAGCCGAGTTTGGATTTGCCGGCAGCGTCAGCATCGGCTTTCGTCCGATCGCCGTCGCCGGTCGCGGGCTTCTCCGATTCGTCGCGATTTGTGTCGTCACTGTCTTCGCGAGCGTCGGCCTTCGTTTCCTCTTCGTCGTCTGGTTCGCTTTCGTTCTCGGATTGGTTTTTGGCTGTCTGATCGTCGTCGCCCTCGCCCTCGTGCTCCTCGTCCGCTTCCGCCGGTTCATCGGCCTCGTTGTCGTCGTCATCGGCCCGATCCTCGGCCTCGTCCTTCATCACCTCGTCGTCGGTCTCAATGACCGCATCATCGATGGCTGGTGGTTTTCCACTGACGAAGTGCGCGATCGCGCCTGACCACGCCAAGGCAATGCACAGGACGATCGCGACGCCGAGTGCCGGCGATGTGATTTTTCGGATGGACATGATTTTCAAGGCTCCGGCTGGACAAAGTTCAGTGTCTCGAGGCTGAGCGAAAGGCTCTAAACAGGGCAGCACACTCAAAGTAGGTCCCGCCTGCCGGGCGGGACCTCGCGCGTCTCGACGGCGTCCACTCGCAAAAGGTCCCCTCCGGCAGAGGGGACCTACTTTGATCAAGCGGGGACGCTTGATCTACGGGTTGGCTTTCAACTCTTCATTTAGGTCGTCAAGGTCTGAGCCGATTGACTCCAATTCGTGGCTGAGGTGGTCGTCCCAGCGGTCGGACGAGGCATCCGGCGAACGATCTGAAGGCGAATCGGCAAACAGATCGGCTGCGCTCGGATCGGGAACTTTCGCGCCCGTGTATTGTTCGACTTCCTGCGGGGGAGCCTTCGGCCACAACGCCACGGCGGCTGCGACGGTCATAACAATTGCGGTCAGCGCGAAGAATAGCCGCTTCGCCGAGAATTTTGGTCCACCCGGTTGGGCATTCAGGGCTGCAACACAGGCAGCAGGCCGCACGACGAGTGGCGGGATCCCGACCGGCAACGGCACGCTCGTCGGTTGCTGCACGTGTGCCAGGCAGCGCTCGAGCAGGTCGGCGACTTCGTCCGACGACTGAAACCGGTTCGCCGGAGCCTTCTTGTGCAGCCGGGCGACGATCGCTTCCAGCCAATCCGGGATGTCGGCGTTGATCTCGCGGATCGATCGCGGCTCGGTGTCGGTGATGCGCCGCAAGATGCCGTAGCCGGTTTCGGCCCGAAACGGCGGCCGGCCGGTACACATCGCGTAGATCACACTTCCCAGGCTGAACAAATCGCTGCGGCCATCGATGGGATCGCCCCGCGCCTGCTCAGGAGACATATACTGCGGCGTGCCGGCGATGATTCCGCTGCGCGTCACCGTGGCATCGTCCACCGCACGAGCGAGCCCGAAGTCAGTCAGCGTGACCCGATCGACTCCGCGTTCCAGCAGGATATTGGCCGGTTTGACGTCGCGGTGAACCAGACCCTGCGCATGGGCCGCCGCCAGGCCGGCGGCGATCTGCCGCCCGATGCGCAACACGGCCACGAGCGGCAGCGGTCCCTCGCGATCGATCCGCCGTTGCAGCGACTGGCCCGCGATGTAGGGCATCACCAGATACGGCAACCCGTGCGACTCTTCGACGCGATGAATGGCGATCACGTTTTCGTGCAGAACGGCCGCGGCCGCTTGCGCTTCGCGCGAGAATCGCTGCCGGGCCGCGCCGTTGCTGGCCAGATGCGGGGCCAGCACCTTGATTGCGACAAAGCGGTTGAGCGCTGGCTCGTGCCCTTTGAGGACGACCCCCATCCCTCCCTCGCCGATAACGCCGGCGATTTCATAGCCGCCGAAGCGTCCCAACCGGTGCGGGTCATCCGTCGGATCGAGCCATCCCGAGAGCCGGCGGACAACGCCGGCATCGTCGCTAAGCTCATCGCCCTCGCCGGTCGCCCAGAGCGCATCGACGTGCGTCACGCTCGCAGGTCCGTCCCATTCGTCAGTCGGCAGGTACTGCGACGCCTCGCTCCACCACGAATCTTCGGCTGCCGAATCATCCAGCAGCCCGCGGCAGGCGGTGCAGTGATCGACGTGCGCCACGAGCGCGGCCTCTTCGTCAACCGAGAGCTGTTGAGAAAGGTAGCGCCCGACCAGGGATGCGTCGCATTGAGTATTTGAGGAAAGCATGATCGATCGAACTCGTCTCGACAGGGTGACTGATTTTCCCATGTGTGTACCAACAAACTCGCGCCGAGAGCGCCGCCCCCGCGAGCCGGTGGGTTTATCCCACCGGGCCGTCATACCGGGGGGATAAACCCCTCGTTGTTACACACATCTTTGAGTTATCCATCATCGCCGGGGCCAAAGGTCTCCCAGCAGAGGGCCATGTCGTGCATTCGTTGCAGTCCCTTCCAGATCGTTTCGGCTCCGGGTTCGTCCGAACGGGGGCGGTTCACATAGCC
>SIAF01000138.1 GCA_009691905.1 Planctomycetaceae bacterium
AGCAGAGGTTGAAGGTACCATTTTTCTTTCCGCAGGACTGAATTCCCCTTCTCCATCCGCGAGACCACGAATGCCCTACGAATCAAGCCACTTCGCTCACTCCCAACGCTAGAAACTCACAACCCTAGATCAGGAGGTCTGAGGCTATTCGCAAGTCACGAACTGGGGTGCGCCAAAAAGAAAACGCACGCCCACCAGAAGCCGACCCTGCCGTGATTGTCAGACGGGCAAGTCGTAATATTTCCAGTCGAGCGCCTGCTTGAAAATGCGATCTTGCTCTGACTGGAGCTTCGGCAGCTTTTCCAATAGGCCCGGAAGCGCAGCCTTCGCGTCCGCAATACGCTCCAGGCCGATGCGCGCTTGCTGCAATCCCTTCTGGCAGGCAGAATCGTCCCAGCCTTGGGCATCCTTAAACTTGACTAGGGTTGCCTCCAGCCGCGCCGCATCCTTCAGAAAAAACGCCTCGTTACGGCGATAAGATTCAATGCCGTTATATTCGCGCGTGCCGAGAAGCTGTGCCTCACACCACGCGATCCGCTTTTCTGTTTCTTGAATCTCTCGGGTGACATCCGCGGCTTCATCGCGTGCCTTGGCGTGCGACAGATTCAGAATTGAACTGGCCGTTCCAGTGTCCCATAGCTTGGCGCTGATTTGCGATCGCTCAGCGTCGATATCAGCAAGCCGCCGCCCCGCCACGGTGAGCATCTTCTCCGCGTCCTTAACAGCCTCATCAAGCTTGGCCTGTTCCGCAACACGCTGTTCCCCGAGTGACTGTTGCCGCGCCTTCAATTCGGCCGCGACCTCCAATTCACGGAACGCCGCCAGTCGATTTTTCGCGAACTCCACGTGTCGCCGAAACTCTTCAAGCGTCCGACCGCATAGCTTTGAAGTCGCCGGCACTTTGCCGGTTTCCGCGCAGTCATTGACTGCCCGTTGATACGCCGCGATTTCCTGCGAAGCCCTCTCGGAAATGGCCGTGTCGATTGCCTCTAATGTTGCCGTTGACATCTCGCGTCCCTGCTTTCGTTTCGATTCGTTTCCGTGAAAAAGTTACCGGCCTACATCGGCCAGCGGTTAATTAGCCTTTCAGTGCCTTCACGAATTTCGACGGCCCGACGGATTCGGTCAGGTCATCATCGTTGCGATGTTTCGTCGGCCGCCCAGTCAAAGCCCGCACGAACGCAGCGCCCGACAATAGAACCGCGGGCGACTCTGTCTCTCTCAGCGCGGTGCGGTGCGGCGCACGTCGGGGCGCGGTCCGTCGCTCAATGGCGAAAGGTTCGGGAGCGCTTTTGAGGCCGCGAATGAAATCGCTCGCGCCAGACGATTCGGTAATGGAACGCATCCCAACTGCGCGCCGTAGCGAATTCCGATCAAACGATTCCTGTGCCGGCGTCCCGGCGTTTTCCGGCGAGAGCAATTTCTTGCCGAGTTGCGACGCGCGCACGACCTGAGCGACTCTGCCGAGCTTGTCAGAATCGCTCGTGTTCGGCCGAATCAGTGCCGCACACACGAGCCGGATGATTTCTTCGGACGCCGAGTCGGTCGCGAATGGAGTATCGGAATTGACCGGGCCACAGTCTTCAAAGTAAAAAGACTCGAATAATCCCCCGTGGTTCGTGGCGGGATTACTCACGAGGTCAACAGAATTCACGCGCGAGATTGACTCGACCGTGGTGCGGCCGTTCCGCGTCCCTGTCGCCCCCTCTGCGTCGTGCGATAAGCCCAGCATCTTCGGATTGCGAGTAGCGGCCTCCAAGACAACCGCGGCTTGTGGATGACTCAGCAGCAGGCAAAGATCGCCACGGACTTCACCGGCGCTAACGCGCACGGATTCGAGCCAGCCAATCTTGTCGCGCAAGTCCCGGTCGCCACTGCGCCCGCTCCGGTGATTGACGTACACACTCACGCCTTCGTACATCGTCGCCGCCTGTTCGAGAGCACCTTGCGTATAGGTGCGTCCGTTTTTGCTGTCGCGCCCGATGATCCGCACGTTGCGAATACGACCCCCTTCGGAATCGACCCGACCCGCGCCAATTTCGACCCGCTCATGTAACCTTGTGTTAGCCATTAGAAAACCTCCTTGTTTTGAAAAGTGAATGTGTCGAGTGTCCCGTCAGCCGCCGTTGTCGAGGTATTCCAAACGAACTTTGTCGGGGCTGATTGCGTTGCCGTGAATGACGACGAACGCGCGGGTTGCATCAAGAGCCGACCCGGCCGTTATGAGTTCCGAGTTGCCCGAATCGAGCGCCGTCGCGTCTGCAATCGCGCCACGAACGCAGGCCCGCCACCGATGCAATTCGCGCACGGCAAGCGGCAGATCGGCAAGGCCATAAGGCTCGCCAAAATCGCCCGTGCGTATCAATGGCCGATCCACCGGGCGCGGCACGGTTCGATATGCGGCCGCGCGCCCAGGTGTTGGCGCTGCAACCGCGTCGTCAAAAAGTACAATTTCAAGACTCATGATTACCCTTTCAAAAAGTGCGTCACCATCCTCCGGCTGAGTCGTATTCGTCAAAATCGCCGGCGTTGATTAAAACCTGATTGCACAATCCCATCGTGTCGGGCAGCGCGAACGAAAACGCCTTGGCTAAGTCCGCGTGTCCCGTTTCGTCACTCACTGCATCGAGCCTGATGCCCGTAGATTTTTCCACGAGCCGCAGTTTCTTCAGGTCGCGCATCATTCGGTGATCGTCGTACAGGTCGATCCGGCGCGAACGGAATCCTTCGAGCAGTGCCGTCGCTTGAACCGCCGACGCCTTGCCGTGCTGACAGACTTCAATGAACTGCGTTGACAGCCCCTCGCGCACAAGTTCCTGAACCATCAATTGCGCCTGACTCGGATCGAAGAAAAGCGCCGCCAGCCCGAACCGTCGATGCGCTTCCCGAATCGCATCCTTCACGGCAATCAGGTCGATGTCACGCCCGCCCATCGGTGCCCATTCTTTCGCGTCCGCGAGCCGCACACGCTGCCGGAAATGATCGGCCCCCAAGATCGCAAGCCCGGCGTGGTCGCGTCGAACGGCCAAATCAAGACCGCCGATAAACGTGACGCCCTCTTCCCATCCGCCCATCGGGCCGAAGCGAGTTAGCGCCGCCTGCAAATCAGCATCGGCGAGCGCGTCCCCGGCGTCAGTCACCCAAACGCCTTCCCACAGCCGCATGTACCGGCTGGTGGAATTCTTCGGCCAGTTCCGCAGCATCAAGCCAAGGGGCTGGACGATCCCATTTATGGAATGACCATCGGGCAGAGTTGCGGGCCAGTTCGCGCCATTTGTGTTGCCAGCTATCCAAAACCCCGGCATTGGTCGCCACGACAACCAACCCGTGCGGAACCTTGCTCGCATTGTCCATCAGGTTCGCGGCGAACTCGTCTTTTGCAATGTGCGATAGCTCATTCAGGATCAGCACGTCCGGTCTCGCCCCATGCGAACCAGTCACGTCAGCCGCCACGATCTCACAAGTCGAGTCCGTCCGATCGCTGAGAATCATTGACCCCTGAATCTTGATCGCACCGGCAAGCCACTCGTTGCTGTGCAGAATCCCCTTTGCCGCCTTCCGGAGTTCGTCGGCCTGATCCTGATCGGCAGCGCCCACCTGACAGTCCAGGGGGCGATCCGTGAAGGCCAAGAGCCACAACAGGCAGCCCGCCAAGTCCGTGTCTTTGCTCGCACCTTTCGTCGCCTCCCACCAGTGCCGCCCAATTGGGGGACGCTCTCCACGGGCAACGGCAATCAAGGCCGGGTCGAGAGCCGCGAACCGCTCCCGCTGGAAAGGCGCGATAATGTCGGCAAAGAGACGCTCGCCGCGCCCCGTCGGGATCAGCAGCGATTCCCGGAAGGCCGCAGGGGATTGAGCGAATTGTTTCAGCGTTTCAGAGTTCACCGTCTCGCACCTTTCTTTCGTCCAGCCCGAAGCCAATCGAGCCAAGGCCGGGTCGATCCATCTGCCTCAATCACAAGCCGGTATTTGCACGTCTGGCACTGGTGAGAAGCCCCATCGTGCCGCAGGTTTGTTGACCGGCAGTTCGGGCAGGACGGAATCGCAGGAATAGCTTCGCCAGGATTCGTCACGCCCTGCCCCCGCTCTGGTCATCCGACCCCGTAGAACGCTCCAGGATGCCCCCAGAATCGACAGTGGACGCCTGCACAGTATTTGACGCTGGCGGGGCCGCAATCGCCTGTACTGGCTTCGCAGGCTGCGACAGGCACGCCCACACGTCTTGCGACTTCGGTTTCGCATCGAAGCCCAGTTCCCGGAGGCACTTATTGCGGGCCGTCGTCGCGCTGCTTATGTCCCGCAAAATCGAAACCCGATCCGCAGCGCCCAGCGGTTCGGTATTCAACCACCGGCTCAACAGCAGCGCCCTGCGCTCGTGCCGCAGTAGTTCGTTGACCACGGCCGTGGCCATCAATCCGACTTCCCCATCGCGCTGGATCAGGAACGCCTCAACCTGCCGACGCATCGCCCCGAGCAACTTGGCGACGTAACTCGACCCCGCTGGCATCTTGCCGACAGCGAAGCAACCGTGGCGCAGATTGTTGCGACCGCGCCCGGAGTCAGGGCCGGGCGCTGGTGTCCCGGAAACGTCCCCGACGGATTCGCCGATCAGCGCTTCCGCCGGTTGGCTACATTCTGGCTTCACGCTGTTATAAGTGTCGTCAGTCATTGCATTTACAGATACGAACATGACAAAGGGTTATGTGTTCCATCGCGTTTCTTGCCCACAATTGAACTCGCCGCCGACCACGGGGGGCGGGCAGGCAGAGACGGATACCGCATCTTGACGATCTCCCCTCAAACTTCTTTCGCTTCTTTCGCTTGTTCTCAGTGCGGGAGGGCGGGGGCTTAACGGTATATCAAAGAGCATTTTTTCTTTTTTTCCCTTTCCCTGCCCTGTCTCTATGAGATTGCGAATTAAGCGAAACAAGGGTCAGCAGGCCGAAGTCAGTTTCCACCGCTGCGCCGACCGGCCCTTAGTTGGCACTGTCTCTGTCTCAGCCAGGCCGTCGGTCTTGATCCCCATCAGTGCCTGTTCGATTTCGATTCTCGGTGTGTGGTTTTGAAAGAGGCTGCATATCTGCGTACGGTTCAGCCCGTCCGGTGCCCCTCTCAGGGCTGCCAGAATCGTGTCTGTGATCTTGTTCCCCGCGAACCCTCCGAAGATCGTGGCGGCGGACGCTTCGCAGTAGTTCCATAGCGCAAGTGCCGCCCTCAGGTGCTCTCGCTCGACGACGGGCGACAGGTCGAGTAAGGCATAGATGCACGCCAGCCGCATGGTCTGGGCTTCGGCTCGCCCCACGAGCTTTCCATAAAGCCCGCGCCGGTCCCGCGACAGCATTGCATACGAGTCGCGCCAGAGTTCTGCGGCGGGAGCATCCCGACGCATAGCGCCGACGGTCGCCGCGAACCTCAGGCACTCCTGAATTCGACCGACGAACGGCTGCATGTCGTCCTGAGTGATAAGCCCGCCGTCTGGCAACAACTTGCTACGCTTGACGCACGCCCATAGAAACCGATTCCCGAACCCGTTCGCCTGATCGGACGCGGAAATACAATGCCGCAATTCCTCTTGGGTGATGTGGCAAATGATGCTGATGTGAGCATTGGTCGCCTTCGCCGGCGCATTCTTCGTGAGCGTCTGTAATGTGCCGCTGTCCCATGCGTGCCGCATGATCGCCGAAATTGTGTTTTCCTTCCGGTCAGCTACCTTCAGCACTCGGGCAAATTCTTCCTCCACGACCAACAGCCGCTTGTCGTCTACGCCAGGGTCGGCGGTGTACTCATACGTGCCGACGGTTCGGCCTCCGCTGACTTCCTCCTTCATCTTCTTAACCGGGTCGCGCACGGCATGAATCAATCCCTCGCCGGTGCTCAGTCCGTTGACGATTCGGTCGCGCGACCATGTTTCGTCGGCTGACTCGATAAGACGACCGACACGAGACCACGACGAGCCTTTCCGCCCTTTTGCCGTCTGACCCACCAGCGTGAGGAACATGTTGACGTGGTGCCGACTTTCCTCAGCCACAAAATACGGATTTCGGCCAGCGGCATTTCCGAACGCCACGAGCAATTGAGACAGAATTGCGACCGGATCGGCTTCCGTGTGAGGCTCCACGAATCGAGCAACGTCGCCAGCCAATCCATAGAACGCCATTTCGTTCGGCGGGTCGGGCCAGTTCGGGGCGTCGATGTACAACTCAATTCCGGCGGCGACAGGTTGCGACAACGGAATAGCGATTTCCTGAGGCGCTGCCTGAACGGTCGCTCGGGCGTATCGGTCGCCGCCGTCGTGTACCCATTCGGCCCGGCTGTTGTCGCGTCCATTCGCCAGCCGCAACGTCACCGGCTCTTTCCCGGCTTCGTCAATCTTCCGCAGTAAGTCTGTTTCCGACCAAGGTGGATCGCATTTCGCGTTCCAGTCCGCCAGCGCAGAAACTGATTCGTCACGAGATAATCCATAGTCGCTCCGGCAGATGCACGCGGCGTGAAAGGTCGCGTCATGACCACGCTGGCCGGATACCGCCGCGGGGACTTTTGCGAGATAGGCGATTGCACGTTCGACCAGCTTCGCCCGATCCACGCTCGGCGCGCTACTGCTGATCGGCTTCGCATCTTCCGGTGCCGGAGTGAACACTCGCCCGAACCAGTCATGCAGCACCCCGTTGAAGGAAACCACGACGGCCGGGGCTTCTGGCAACGCATGACCCGTCACTGCGAAGAATCGGCCACGCTGATAAATTTCAATGCCCGGTTTTTTCCCACCGTAGCCCATGCCGGGGACTTGATTGTGTTTCCCGGTTTTCGCGCCCGTCTTTTCTGTTGGCAAATCGCCTTTGATGAATACTTTGACCCCCGTGCCCGTCGGACTGATCTCCGCGTATGACGGAAAGTCCTCCAGACTGGCAATCGCCCAATAGTCGATTGCACCCGTCTCAGGATTACGGCACCCATCGAAGTCGATGCCGACGTATCCGCCACCGGCCGCGAAGACAAACCCAATGCCGTCGTATCCGCCGCTCATGTAGGCCGCGTACACATCATCGAACGTTGTCCATGTCGCCGCGTTAGTCGAAGACGCATGAACGCCGGAGACTTGAAACGGCTCTTTCGTCGGCTTGCCGTCGCGCACGACGATCTTCCACAGAACCCATTGCGTGAGCGCCTTGAGTTCATCCGGGATGCCGTCAGCATCGACCGCGAGAACATCCGCGCGTGGGCTGGCCTTGACTGCTGCGTTGTAATCCATTACATTCGCGCTCGCTGTTTATGAAAGGCTGCGCGCTCTTCCCGCCAAGGCAAGCGCCAGCCTTTTGTCATTTCTACTGACCGCCAGCAGCCCACAAAATAAAATCACATCCTCTGACCCATCCGTACCGACCCGCCCTAAGCACGCGAAGGCCGCGCTTCTGTGCGCGTCGCAGCGCCACGTCTCCGAGTCCGGTGATCCTGTGGAGGACTGGCAGCGAATACAGTTTCTCGGGTTCAATCACGCCTTCGATAATTCCGTCGAATGTCGTCATTGGAAAAATCCCTTACTGGCTGGTGAATTCCGCACGTGTGTCGCCTGAGTGACGGGTGAGTAAATCAACCCGCACCGATTGCCGATACGCCGATAGTATTGCTGCGCGTACCCTACTCATAAACTCGTTGCCGTCTGGCCTGTGAATTGCTTGCTTAGCTCTTTGGCCTGTTTTGCTGTCGCGCCGCAGACAGGACACTTGAGCTTCCTGAATCTCTCGGGAGACGAGACGGTCAGCATGTAGACGACGCCGCCTCCAGGTCTATGGCGACACTCCGGGCATTCCATTCTGATCGGTTGCGGCCGAACGCCCGGCTTTCGCAGTGGTCGTCGTGGCGGTCGCGGTGGGGTCTTCATGCGGCTCCCTTGCCCTTCGTTTTGTCGGCGAGTTTCGCGTTTCTGCGGGAAGCCACAGCCCGCTTTTTCTTTTTCGTCTGCCGACGCATCTCGCGAGTGTCGAGTTCCTGTTCCCGTTGAAACTTTTCGACAGCCGCGACTCGCTCGGCACTAAGCGAGCAGTCATACGGATCGGGCGGAACGGTTACGGCCGCGCTGGCGCCAGCTTCCTTTGGGACAGGGACCGGCGCGGCAGGGATTGCCGTTGTGCTTTTCGGCTTCCCGTTGACAGTCGAATTCACGTCTGCGATTTTTCTGCACAAGCCAAGCCAGTCCATTTGCACCCGCTTGATTCGCTCTACTGTCCGATCAAACTTGGCATTCGCGGCGGCGTCCAAGTGCAATAGGTCCGCAACTTTCTCTATTGCCCAAAGCGCCTTGTTCAAGTCGCCAATCACCGGCGATATCTGGGTCTGAATCGACTGGCCAGACTTGATCGTGAAGGGGACCACTGCATCGGCAATCGCGGCTTCGACCGGGTTATCGCCGTCGTCGGCAATCGGTGGCGCGTCGTTTGTGATCGGCAGGGTCGGCGGGTCGGTATCTGCGGTCGCGGCTTCGGCCTTGCGTGCCTTTACTGCTTTGTATGCCGGGTCCACTTTCCCTGTCTCGTTCATCTCGTCAACGATTGGCCGCAACTCTGGGTCTGCCTTTGCGGCGGCGACGACAGCCTTTGCCTTTTCATAGGTCCGGCCCGACATGCCGACGGCTTCGGCAATCTTGTCACGCGTCTTGCCGGTAGGGTCATTCACTCGTGGTAAATTTCCACCAGTGTTTTTGGACTTCCCCGGCGCAGTGCCGCCATGACTTCGCTGCCGTTCTTTCGCCGCCTGTCCCTCTAGCTTTTCGATCCCTCGACCAGCCTCAACTGCTTCCTCTGGCGTGAAGTCGATACGGCAAGTGTTCTCGTCACGCTCTGCCTTCAGCTTCAGGATCGCATCTGTGACGTTCTCGGCAATCACGGCTGAAACGTCGATCTCCAGGAGTAAGCAGGCTCTCAGCCGTCTGGCACCGGCAATCAAGTTGTTTTGCTCGTCGATGACGATTGGCTGAAGCTGGCCAAGTAACTCGATTGACTGAGACAGGGCACGTATTCCGTGGTCAACATCCTTCCGTACGCGGTTTCCGACGACGACGATTTTTGGGTCAAGTTTCAAGGCGATTCCCCTTCGGGTTTGAGAAAAACTATCCCGCGAAAACCGTCGCGTCCTCTGCGAACTTGCGCAGCACTGACAGCTTGATCCGTCGCATGCACTGCGTTCCCTTGCCGGGAATGCGAGCGTAGGTCAGCCTGCCGCCGTCCATCGCTTCGTAAACCGCACTGCGGCTCATGGAGAGGTACGACGCGGCGAAGGCGACGGTGACGTACCGATCGTCGCCCAGGTCGATCGGCGTTACTGCTGGGCTTCTCATTTTCAACTTCCTTGTTCTTGGTCTGGGGGTCGCGGTGTCCATACGGGCGATAGTGTACGCACGAGTGGCGGAAGAGTCAAGTGTTTCAGAAATGTTTCTGAAACGTTTCACGGACAACAAAAAACCCCCAAAAGAAATTTGGGGGCTTCATCTACAAACTGGCCATCACGTGAGCAACGTAGAAGGCTCGCCCATCACGGCGCTTCGACATCCTCAAGTGTGATTTTTCGCGTCGGCCGTTTGGGCGGCATTCCTTCCATGAGTTCTGACGGCTTACTGGCTTTATCGACCTTGCGTTTCACGATCCGTCGCACCGATCGCTTTTTTTCGGTCAATCTCGGGACGAACAGTGAATTTACAACGTCCTCGATTTCAACCACAAAGTTTTCCAGCCAGATCAGCCCATCGCGGCGGTACTTGTCGGTATTGATGTCGATTGCCTTTACGCCGATACCGTCGAGCGCCTTCAGTGCAGCACGCAGTCGCCTTGCGATGGCTTCAAGTTTAACTAAGTCATCTTCAAGTTCAGACAATTCCCTGAGTGTCCACGCCATGAAATTCTCCCCAGACTTTCAGTTACGTTTATGAAACATAGTATAAAAGTTTCACAAACGGTCAACAGAAAATCCGGGGAAAGAGTGTAGCCAGTTGACAGCCAGAGGTGACAATACGTGCGGAAATCACGCACGGTGTGGACGATTCGACAAAGGAACGGCGATGGAAAAACCGATGATTTCCGCAGGAAATGACTACTTTCGGCTTTTTTAACCACGCTTTTAAGTCCTGTGCGTCTGCCGATTTCGCCACCCGGCCTGTTTCTCTTTTGGATGCTACTGGAGACACCGGGAAGAAGTCCACTCGGACCCCGTTACGTGGCAACAAAACTGGGTTACGTGGCAACAGTACTGGGTTACGTGGCAACAGTACTGGGTCACATGGCAACGGAACTGGCGGGAAGAAGCCGGTTCAGGTCGCTCTCGCCCCCTTTGAGAAGGCAGACGTACGCATAGCCCCCCTCGGCCCACTGCGACGAACAAAATCCCTGTGCCAGGTAGACCGCCGGCCGACCCAGAAAGCTGGAGGAGGTGGGGGCATTTTTCAATTGGGCCACGGGAACCGCCAACAACCGTCCCTCGATAATCCGCCCGCGCGGCGTCTTGAATCGAAAACAGTAAAGCGCTGCCGAATCACCGGGCAACCGTTTGGGCGGAATTCGCAGAAAACGGGTATCCATCGAGCGCGGCGGGGGGGGCACATCGCCGACAGCAAACTCGGGCAGTGCCTGCGGGTCGACCAACTCGATCACTTGAGCAGTCAATTCGTCCAGATTGAGGGTGGGGCGCGGCGGCCGGATTACAAACCAGGCTCCCAATACGACGAAAACGCACGCCGCAGCCAGCACCGAATGTCGGAGCCACAGCCGATTTTGCGGCCCGTGCTTCACCGAGGCCGCGGCAACCTCGACCGACATCGGACCGTCCTTGGAAACCCGATCGGTTGCCGCCGCGTCCGACGGAATCTGCAGCGCTGCCAGCAGCCGCGACTGCAAATCGGCAGGCAGCGGCACATCGCGGCACAAACGGCCGATCTTGAGGTCGAGTTGCCGATTTCGCTCAAGTGCCGCCCGACAATCGGGGCAACTCTCGACGTGACGGTTTGAGGCCGCCAAGGGCAGGGCCTCGGTTTCACCCGGTCGTGCCCATTCGAGCACCCGCCGCGCGGCACGGCAATCGGCGCGATTGTGTTGGGGCAGGCGTTCGTTCACGATAATCAGGCATCCATTTTAGAGTCAGACGCGGAAATCAGTTCGGGGGTTGTCAGCCGCGCTCGAAGCCAGGCTTTGGCCCGCGACAACCGGCTCATGACCGTCCCCAGCGGAACTCCCATATGCTCGGCAATCTCTTTGTAGCTGAAGTCTTCGAAGTAAAACAAAATCAGCGGTGAGCGATACTCTTCCGGCAGGTCGTTCAGCAGGTTCTGCAGTTGTTCGCCGTCAACATCACACAACTCGTCAGGCGATGGCGGCTCGGCTACCTGATCGAGCGCGCTCGACGGCAGACAGCTCGGCAATCGCAGTTGTTTCAGGTAGGCGTTTCGGACAATCGTGAACAACCACGATCGCGCACAATTCTCGTCCCGCAATTGATCCCACTTGACCTGCGCCGTGAGAAACGCCTGCTGCGTCAAATCGTCGGCATCGGCCTCTGATCCGGTGAGTCGGTACGCGTAGCGATAAAGCAGTTCGTAGTGCTGCGCGACCAGTTCTGACAGTTTCCGAGCGCGGTGATCCATAAAGCACTCACAACCTGTGATCCATCGCGGCCCGCCTGTATTCCCGCAATTTAAAAAAAATCGGGGGGTTTATTCCCTGAGCGGTCGGAGACAAGACATTCGGCGATCCACGTGCGCGAGCACGTGGGTTCGGTCGGTGCGGCCTCGCGTTCCAACCCGCGGGCTGACACCCGGCGGCTCGCCGCACTGGAATTCTACCGCGCTGTTCCTCGACAAATCCACCCTCGCTGCCGCAGCGGCGACATCGCAAACGCTTGTTGGGTCTCGATTTGTGCGTGCGATTGTGTGTGTCTCCTGGGATTGCGCGTCCCGGCGCGCGGCAAGAATGAGGCGGGCCAGACATTGAATTGCAGAAATCGACGGAATAAACGACCGCTTCGGCGCGTCTTAGCAGGTGCAGTGGTCCGATTCCCCATGGTGGGGCGAGTTCGACAACCACAAACCGGTCCCGCCCGTCGGGACGATTGAAATTTCAGAGGAGTCGTTCGATGAAGAAGTTGCTGACGCTCGTTGCCCTGCTGGCGGTTGGTGCCTGGTTCGCAGGCTGCGGCGAGGATGCATCGAAACCGCCGGCGAAGCCCAATGTGAATGTTGCCAAGCCCGGTCTGCCCGTTCTCGATGCCCACGATCATGACGCCGACAAAGACAAGGACATGGAAGAAGACGCCGGCGAAGCTCCGGCCGACGAGGGTGCTGAAACCGAAGCCCCAGGCGAGTAAGCTCCGCACGAATCCTGATCGGGCGCTGCGGAAAGGGACAATCCAGAACCCGGTCTCGGTACGAGGCCGGGTTATTCTATCGACCAAGCGCGCCCTCGCCCGCGATGGTCAGCCCCCCAGGCGCGTCGCCGATCGGGCGATGCGCCGGCCAATGTCCCACACCGGGCCGGGAAACTGGTGCGCGGCGGCCATCACCTGATCCAACGCAATTACCAGGTGATCGACATCGGCCTGCGTAATGACCAGCGTCGGAAGCAGCTTGATCACATCGAGGTGATATCCCGCCACCTGGGCCAGCACGTGGTGCTCGTTGAGCAAGGGGACCAGCATCACCTGACAGAACAGCGAGGGATTGAGCTTGTGCAGCAAGTTCCAGCCGACTTTGAGCAGTCGCCCCTGAGGGGGGCCGAATTCGATCCCCAGCATCAGCCCTTTGCCGCGCACCTCGCGAAACATCTCGTGCTTGCGCCCCGCCTCGCGCAACCCGCTTTGCAGGCGCTCGCCGAGCATCGCCGCGTTTTCGACCAGCTTTTCAGAGCGCAACACGTGCAGCGTCGCCAGGCCGGCCGCCATCGCCATGTCGTTTTCGCTGAAGGTCGATGAATGGACGACGCAGCGATCGAGGCTCGAAAAGACTTTCTCGTGAATCCAACGCTTGGCGAGCACGGCCCCCACCGGAACATAACCCCCCGAGAGGGCCTTGGCCGTGATCAGAATGTCGGGCTCGACCCGCCAGTGTTCGCAGGCGAACATCCGGCCGGTGCGGCCCAGTCCGGTCTGGACTTCGTCGGCAATGAACACGACGCCGCGCTTGCGACACAGTTCCAATGCTTCCGGCAAAAAGTCGTTGTCGGGCAGGTACACCCCTTCTCCCTGGATGGGTTCGACGATGAAGCCCGCCACATCGCCGCGCGACAGCTCGCGCTCGAGTGCCTCCAGATCGTTGTAGGGGACCGTGGTGACCGACGGCAACAGAGTGCCAAACCCCTCCTTGAATTCGGCATTGCCGTTGACCGATAGCGCCCCCAGCGTCAGGCCGTGAAACGATCGGTCGCAATGAATGATGCGGGATTTGCCGGTGGCCGCCCGGGCATACTTCAGCGCGGTCTCGACCCCCTCGGACCCGCTGTTGGTGAAAAACACCGTGTCCAGTTCACCCGGCGCCACGGCGATCAGCTCGCGCGCCAACAGCCCCGAGAGTCGGGCGACCCCCATCGTAATCAAGTTGGGCAGGTCGAGGTCGAGCGCCTGACGCAGGCAATCGCGGATGACGGGATGGTTTCGTCCGCAGGCGAATGTGGCATAGCCCGAGAGGCAGTCGAGGTACCGCTGCCCGGCCGCATCGTACAGATAGGCACCCTGCCCGCGAACGTACTCTTTGTCGTAACCCAGTAGCCGCAGCACCCGCACGAACGCCGGATTGATGTGCTTCTCGGCCAGCGTCGACAAATCACGCTCGCCGGCGATAAGCCCTTTCAAATCCAGCATACCTTGCCCCCGATTGCGTGGAACGCTGCGCATCGACCGACGCGCGGGTCTCAGAAGGGCCCGTCGCCGCATCCTTCAGAATCATCGGCTATAGCCGTCGCGTCGCCGACCGTCAAATCCCCCGCGAGCTGCCGCGCGGCGCGGCGCATGGCCGACTCGGGATGCGTTCGCTTCTTGAACAGGCCCAGCACATCCCAGTCGTATCCGCGATACGCCACCGATTCGGCGGCAATCTGCACGCCGTTTGGGTCAATGACCTCGATCTCGGCGACCGCCCCGCCGTTGAACAGCGGCCCGACGATCTGCACGAGTAAAATCATATTCATTAACGGTTTGGCTTCCTGAACCCCCGTCACAGCGGCCCGAACTCGCGCCGTTTGAGGCCCGATCTCAGTTACGACCGGTCGAATCGCACCCAGCTCTTTCGCAAGAGCGACTTCCAGCGAATCACGAATGTGTTCGGCATTGCGGGGATCGCGGACCGGCTGCCCCAGATCGTCGGCCAGCCAGGTCACCGGCTCAATATAAAAGGAGTCGACCTCGGCCAGAGCGCCAGGCGCGACGGGCTGCACCAGCCGCTTGTCGCGCTTTCCCAGCGGTTGCATCCCTGAGTAATCGGATAAAAAGCCGGAACGCGTCGGATGCATGTGGATGCAGCCGGGCGTTATCGAAAGCAACAGCAATCCCAATAAGACGTTACGACTGCCGCTCATTCGAGAAAAGTCTCCAAAGCTCTGAAATCAACTCGCCGACCTTCATCTTAGAGGCTATCCGAAAAGTTGACGTGCGTTCAGGTAAAATAGCCTGAATTCAGTGTACGAATCGCTGTTTTATAGTGTACAGATTGGACTTCTCGGACAGCCTCTTAGGTCGCCCTGCCATTCCAAGCGACAGCGACAGGGGACGAGAAGAAGCGGCAACCAAACCCTTCGGCCAAGGGTCGAGCTTCCGCCGATGCTGGAGCAGTACGCCAAATGGCGTTCGCTGTCAACTTCGAGTGACGAAGGGCGCCCCTCGCGGGTGTACGACGCACTTTGCGCGTGATGGCGTATGAGTTACAAGGTCGTCGTGGGAAGTCGAGTCGATGGCTCGTCGTAAGATGTTTCCAACGGATGTTCCCTCCGAACGCTAATGCGTTCGGAGGCGATAAGTCATTGTGCCTCAATGGACTTTGCGGCGTGTGGGCAGTTTCCTTTTAGTGGTTACTTTCACAGCGCGACTGAGGACGGCCCAAGGCAATGGGACGCTGGCGGCATCGAGGAGTTGCCGGACCGAGTCACGCGGCTGGGGAATGCGGTTCAATTGCGGGCGTCCTTTGACGCTCACCTCAATGGCGCAGAGTGACGTGAGTTCGGCGATTCCCTCGGCCACGGTCAGGTCCAGGTGTTGCCAGCAACGCGCCAGTTCGGCGACGATCCGGTAGGCCAGCATCACGACCAGCGCGTGTCCTCGCGTTCGCGAGGCCAGCCGCACATGAATGGGCCGCATTT
>SIAF01000139.1 GCA_009691905.1 Planctomycetaceae bacterium
TCGCGGTCTTGAGCCGCACATGGACCGCAGTTCGGGATGCAATGTTCGCCTCTCAGATTCCAACGCTACCCCGAACTCACGGGCCGATTCGTAGTCGTCCAATTGCAAATGCCGCATAAAAATGTGGGATTGAATGGATCGCACCCGTTCGTAACAGCCCAACGTTTATGGGTGTACGGCTCGGGCAGTGTTTGAAGATCCACCGGAATGGTTCGGAAGACCTCATGAAAGCCCTTCTCACCCAGGTCGGCGACGACCATATACGCACCAGGCTTCAGCCGAACTTGAATCGGGCTTTTGCCGGCGTGGACGGCATGTTCCGGATCGTATTCGCCATCGGATTCGCGGATGGGAATAAACACAATTGCGGCCCCCGCCGGATTGGTCGCAATTCGGACTTTGTGCCGCAGCGGCTGATTCAGCCAGTACATCGCCACAATCACCAGAAGCAAACCGGCGATCGCTATTGCGCCGGCGGCAGGCAGGGGATGTCGCTTGATCCACTTCCAAGCGCGTTCGATTGAACTCACCGGCCGCATTCGAATCGGTTTCCCCTCCAGATGCAGCCGCAGATCGTCGGCCATCTCCCGGGCCGTCTGATACCGGCGCTCCGGCTCTTTCGACATCGCCGCCAGGCAGATCGTCTCCAGATCGCGGTCGATGCTTTTCCTGATTTTGCGCGGCCTCGGCGGGTCGTCGTGCAGCACCTGCTGGATCATCAGCAGTTTCGACTTGCCTTTGAATGGGCGCTCGCCGGTCAGCATTTCGAACAGCATCACCCCCAGCGAGTACACGTCGCTGCGGCGGTCGGCGTTGTGCGCATCGCCGCGCGCCTGCTCGGGAGACATGTACGCCGGCGTCCCCATGATCCGGCCGTCGACCGTCATCGTGATCTCGGCCCCGTCGCGCTTGGCCATGCCGAAGTCGGTGATGTGCGGCTCGCCTTTCTCGTCCATGAGAACGTTGGAGGGTTTCATGTCGCGATGGACGACACCCGCTTCGTGCGCGTGGTGCAATGCGTCGGCGAGCGTCGCGCACAGCCGGGCGGCTTGTTTCTCACCCGGTTTGTACTCGGCCAGCCATTCCGCCAGTGTCGTCCCGCGAATGTACTCACTGACGATGAACACCAGTTTGCCCGATTTGCCGACCTCATACAGGTGCACGATGTGGGGATGCTTCAACTGCGCCGCCGCCCGCGCCTCGCGCATGAACATCTCGACGTCGTCGGCGCTGAGGTCTTCTTTACGAGGCACTTTGAGCGCCACCTGGCGGGCGAGCGTCGAATCGTCTGCCAGCCAGACGTCGCCGAAATGGCCGCTCCCCAAGTGCTCGATCAGCCGGAAGCGGCCGATCTCTTTGACCTCGTTTTCCCGATACGAAGTGGTCTTGTCGGGATCGAACAGCGAGAAACTGCTGCCGCACGAAGGGCAGGTGATCGGCTGGGTCGGCTGATCGAGAACAATGTCGATCGGGTTCTGGCAGTGCGGACAGTCGATGTGCATGAAAAGTGCTCCGTGGCCCCCGGGGCAGAGGATGGGTTGAGTGGGTTGAGGATTTCATCATAACCCAACCGGGTGCGCGTTGCCAAACGGCGGCGACCGACTGGCAACTTTCCGGGATCTGGAGGGTACAAGCCGTCGGACGGTCCGCCGAATCAGTCGGCGTGAGGCGGCTGCGCGGCGAACCGACGCGACAATCGATCGGCACGCACTGAATGATTTTTCGCCACATTTCCAGATTTGCACACCGCGGTCTTCTGGCGGGAACTTGTGGCGTGGTAAAATACGGGGTGATTCGGCGGGGGGCGTGGATGGTGGATGGTGGATGGTGGGATAGTAGATTGTGGATGGGGAACGCCGTTGGTGCGTCTTTCGGAGAAAGACGCCTACACTGTGCCGGCCCGTGGCTTGTTGCGCTCTCCGAGCGATTCCGCGGGAATTTGAAGGTTTTCGTCTGTTTCCTTGTTGCGCTCTCCGAGGGGCTTGTTGAAGACTCTGGTTATTCATTCCTTCGTTCAAACGGGCAAAGAGTCCGTTCTACGTTTTCGACACTCTGCTACACTGCGGCTGGCTCATTTTCACCATCCTGTTGCCACCCGCCATGCCCGAATCGACCGCTCCCAAACCTACCGAGACCTGGCCGATATTGCTCGAGACGCTGCACCGCGAGCGAGCACAAATCGCCGCGGGGGGCGGGCCGAAGGCGATCGAGCGGCAGCACGAAAAGCAGCGACTGACGGTTCGCGAGCGGATCGCGGGACTCGTCGACCCCGGCAGCGAGCTTCTGGAACTGGGGCGGTTTGCCGCGTGGGGCATGTACCAGGAGTGGGGGGGTGCGCCGGCGGCCAGCGTCGTCTGCGGCATCGGGCGCGTTTCCGGGAGGACGTGCATGGTGATCGCCAACGACGCAACCGTGAAAGCCGGCGCGTTCTTTCCCATGACGGTGAAAAAGGTGCTGCGGGCGCAGCGGATCGCGATGATCAATCGCCTGCCCCTGGTGTACCTCGTCGATTCGTCCGGCGTCTTTCTGCCGCTGCAGGATGAGATTTTTCCCGACGAAGACGATTTCGGCCGCATCTTCCGCAACAATGCCGTGCTGTCGGCGATGGGCGTCCCGCAGATTGCCGCGATCATGGGCAACTGCGTGGCGGGCGGGGGCTACCTGCCGGTGCTGTGCGACAAGCTGGTGATGACCGATGGGTCGGGACTGTATCTGGCCGGCCCGGCCCTGGTGAAAAGTTCCATCGGGCAGGAGGTGACGCACGAAGATCTGGGGGGGGCGCACATGCACGCGGCGATCAGCGGCACGATCGACTTTCGCGAGCCAGACGACCCGTCGTGCCTCGCGCGGTTGCGGTCGTTGGTGGGGCTGTTCCCTGACGATTCGCGAGCCGCGATGTTCGGGCGGCAGACGCCTGCCGAACCGGCCCGGGCGGCTGACGACTTGTACGAGCTTTACCCGCTCAATCCGCAGCAGCGCTATGAAGTTCGCGATTTACTGGCGTGCCTGGTCGACGCCGGGTCGTTTCAGGAGTACAAGGCCGAGTACGGCCGGACGCTGGTTTGCGGATATGCCCGAATCGGCGGGTTCCCGGTGGGAATTGTCGCCAGCCAGCATCATCCCGAGAAGACCGACAAGGGCGAGCTGCACTTCGGCGGCGTGATCTACCACGAAAGTGCCGACAAGGCAGCTCGGTTCGTCATGGATTGCAACCAGACGTGGCTGCCGCTCGTTTTTTTGCAGGACGTGTACGGCTTCATGGTCGGCCGCGACTCGGAGCAGGGGGGCATCATTCGCGCCGGAGCGAAACTGGTGAACGCCATCGCCAACAGCCGCGTCCCGAAACTCACGGTGATTCTCGGCGGCAGCTACGGCGCCGGCAATTATGCCTTGTGCGGAAAGGCGTTCGATCCGCGATTCATTTTCGCCTGGCCCACCGCCCGGTACGCGGTGATGGGAGCCGGACAGGCGGCGGCGACGCTGCTGGAGATCAACATCGCCGCACAAAAACGCGCCGGACGCAGCGTCGATGCTGCCGAACTCGAAGCGATGCGAGCGCAGGTCGTGTCGTCCTACGAAGCGCAGACCGACGTGCGGCATGCCGCCGCCCGCGGCTGGGTCGATGAGATCATTGAACCCGCGCACACCCGCCTGATTCTGATCGAGGCCTTGCAGGTTGCGACGCGGCACGGCGAACCTGAACCGTTCCGGACGGGTGTCTTTCAGGTGTGATAAGTGCGGCCAGTCGCCGGCGAATCGTCAGTGACCGTTGGTGTGAGATGCCGGTTTTCGGGCTTCGACGATCAACGTATGCGGATGTTCGTAGTCGGCTTCGTGCTCTTTGAGCAGAACCTCGCCAAACAGCTCGGGATAATTCGTTTCTCGAACGGGCAGGCACACTCGGATCTCGACGAAACCGGCCTCGCCCATGATCTCTTCGAGGAACGATCGAGTCAAAATCGTGAGGTGTTCCTGGCGGCAAAAGATAAAGTTCTCGAAGCGGCCGCCGATGCTTTTGCGGTCATCGGGATAGCTCGAGAACCAGGCCGCATCGCCTTCGACGAACTTGCACATGGCGGTGTCGCCATTTGGTCCCCCCACGCGATAAATCCCACCGGGTTCCAGGCACCGGAACACGTCGTGAAAATGGTGCTGCAAATTCGGCAGGTGCTCAATCACATGATGCGAGTAGCAGCACTTGACCGTACCATCCTGAAGCGGGAGCGGATTGCGGAGGTCGGCCCAGACATCGCACTTCCCCGTAAACATGTTGGCGTCGACGTTGATCCAACCCGGCATATAATTGCGCTGTCCGGGGCCGAGGTGAACCTTGAGACCGGCGGTGGCAGGTGCCCGCAAGTGCCGGTAGATCCAGCCGTTCGCGGTCATGATCGGTGTCGACAGCGCGTAAAATGTCGCTTTGGCTCGGCGGGTCAGCATCGCAAAGAGTCTTTCGAAAAGCGTACTAAGGTTTTCAGGGCTTAACTGGTAATGACGTCTCCAAGGCGCGCGGCGACGCACAGCTCTATCTTAATGACTGTTTTGCGTTTCTCCACCGCCAGCCTCGGCCGAGTTCGCGGGAAATTCGAAGTCCCTCGAATTCCATCGCAGGCGCGATTACGGCTTCTGCACATGCAGCCTGACCGTGCGATCGTCGATCTCGAACGTCAGCCCGAGCGGATCGAGGGCCGCTTTGAGGAGCTGATCGATCGGCGCGTCTTTTATCTCAAACGAAATCCGCTGTTCGAGGTCGATTCCCGCGTCACGCAGCGCTATGGCGTCATATTCGAAGCGCCATTGGCCAAAAGCCGGCTCGGACAGTTTGCGCAGCAGGGAATTCGCCGGCGCTTTAAACCGCAGGGTGAAGACCGTCGGCCCAGGCGCCGGGCGCGGGGCGACCGCGACGGGCCGCAGCAGGCGCTCCAGCGCCTCGTGTTGCTCGAGCGTCCCGCGCGCCACGATTTCGCCCCCCATGCCGCGCGCTTTGAGGTCGGGCAGTTCTTCGCGGCAGAGCTTGAGGGCGGCGGCGACCGAAACACGCTGGGATGGGCGATGTCGTCGCTCGATGACGACACGCTCGGGAATGGGCGCCAATTGGATTCCGCGCCCCTGATCGATCCATTCAAAAGTCAAATCCCACTGGATCAGGACCATCGACAACGCTTCGGCGGCGGTCGCCTCGGGCAGCGCGGCTGCAGCCCACAGATCGTGCGGAATGCAGTTCAGCCCTTCCACATGCAATTGGTACCCCTTCGCCAGGCGATCGACGAGATCGACCGGCCGGTCGAGGTCGGCCCACACGAAGGTAGTCGTTCGGGCGAGCTCGCGCTGGCGCACTTTCGAAATCCCGTAGTTCGGGTCGATCAGCTCCGATTGGCGAAGTGCGACGAGCGTCCGCAGTTTCGCGGCAGCCGCTTGCGGCCCGAGATAAATCGTATTCGAAGCCGTGCTTGTTCGGCCCCCCGACTCTTCGGCCAGCCGTTCGAGAAACGCGCCGACCGCCTCGCCAGAGGCCGCCACAGAATGCGTTCGCGAGGGATCGAGTCGGCGATCGACGAGAATAGCAATGTGCCGGGCGGAGGTGATTCGCCCGGTAATCGTCCGCAGATCGATATTTTTCCAGGTCGCTGCAAACGGCTGGTCGAGCGCCTGGTGAAATGGTTTGTCGACCAGCAAGGGGGCCGCCTGCGATTCCAGACGCTGATCGACTTGACCTGCCGCAACCACAAGCCAGCAGAACACCGATGCGACGAAGTCCATGGCAACCTATCGCGAACCCAAACGACGAGACCGATGGCAGCCGATCAGGTCACGCAGCACTGATTCGGCGCGTTTGTGAGCCGATGCGAACCGGACAACCCCCACGGAGAACGGTATTCGCGGCCGGCCAACACCTGCGCCGCACTGTCGCGTTGGATCGCGCCCGTGTTCGGATCGATCTCAAGACTTCGCCCCACACGGAACGCAAGATTGCCGAGGTGGCATAAGGCGCTGCTGACGACCCCCGTTTCAAGATCGCAGACCGGCGATCGCCGGGTTTTTACGCAATCAATGAAGTTCCGCAGATGCCCAGTCAAGAGTTCGCCGGGACCGGCTGTCAGCGCGTCGTGCTGGCCGTAGACCTTCCAGCCTCCGCGATCGACGATCAGCGTTCCACGATCGCCGACAAAGGCGACGGCGGCATTGCGTCCCTCGGGCCCATGCGGGCTCCACAGCCGATGTTCCCAGGTGATCGTACACTGCGGGTAAGCGTAGTTGACGTGAAGGGTGTCGGGAGTCTGCCGATCGTCGTGAAAGTAGTGTTTGCCGCCGGTCGCGGCAACCTGCATCGGATAACCGACATCGAGCCCCCAGCGGGCGACATCGAGCAGGTGTACGCCCCAATTCCCCAATTCACCGGTCCCATACTCCCAGAACCAGCGCCAGTTGTAGTGAAAGCGATTGGGGTTGAACTCTCGCTTCGCTGCCGGACCCAGCCAAAGGTCGTAGTCGATGCCGGGCGGGACGAGCGCGTCGTTGCGGCTGCCGATCGACTTGAGCTGGTGTCCCGTCCAGGCTTTGGCGAGATGCACCGCCCCCAGCCGCCCGCTGCGAACAAACTCGATCGCGGATTGGAAGTGGCTTCCGCTGCGCTGCTGCAAGCCCGACTGGACGATTCGACCGTGCTCGCGGGCCGCGGTCAGCATCAGGGGGCCTTCAGACAATGACTGCGAGACCGGCTTTTCGACATAGACATCTTTGCCGGCCTGGCAGGCCAGGATCGTCAGCGGGGCGTGCCAATGATCGGGGGTCGCCACGATCACGGCGTCGATTTGCGAATCATCGAGCAGCCGTCGAAAATCGGTCTCGAATCGGGGCGGCTGCCCCGGCTGCATTGATTCGACGGCACTCGCCGCCGGCGCAAACTGGCTGCGATCGACATCGCACAGGGCGGCGACCTCAACATCGGGCAGGCCGGCCAATGCCGCCGCCAGAGACTTTCCCTGATTCCGGAGGCCGATGACCGCGACGCGAACCCGCTCGGACGGGCTGCGACTGGCGGCGGAGACTCCGCCCCAGCCCACGATGCCCGCCGCGACCCCGGCGGCATTCAGAGCGCTCGAACCGAGAAACTCTCGTCGATTGAGCGGAAGCTCAGGCTGGGGGAAATCGGGCATCGATCAGATCTTCCATAAGTTGATTCCGGCGCATTGAATTATGACTTGCACGCACAGCAAAACCAAGCGGAATTCGGACAAACCGCCGTTCGAGGGGCCATCGCGCGATTTGATCGGGCGTGTGACCGGTCTCTTGGGCCGAGCAATTCGCCTCCGACCTTACAATCGGAACAAATACCGCAAATCTCGCAAATATCCGTTTTTTGGGGCTGGCAAGGCTGTTGCAATCGCTGGTTCGCCTACAACCGGCACATTTTTCGTCTCCGGAATCGGTTTTGTCCAAGTCAATTTGCCGTCAAGTCCGATACTCGTGTTACAGCGTGAATAATCACTATAGACCGACCCCTTAGGACCGTGGCCGATTGGGCCGTGGACGGTCTGGCAGGACTGAACCCTGCAAAACCTTGTCGAGGACCGGGAAGATGACACGAGCCCGCTGTTTCGCGCTCGCCGTGCTGATCAGTGCGTGCCCCTGGGGCGCAGTGCCGGGTTACGCCCAATCCGGACCGCCGGATGGCTATGCCCTGGAACAGGGCGACGCCTCGCCTGCCGTCTGGCAGCCGGGAAACTGGACCTGCGACGATTGCGGCACAGGTCGCGATCCCGCACCGTATGGCCCCGCGCGTTGGATCCAGGGGGGCTTCATACGAGCCGAATACCTCAACTGGAATCTGAAGGATCCGGGCGACGGCCTGTTGGGGGCGCCAGTCCTGGGTGTGACCGATCCCACGCAGCCGTTCCCGGTCTTTACCCCGGGTGGCAGCACGCTGCTGACATTTGCCACGGTTCCGACGACCTACCCGATCGCCCTTTCCAACAACAGCGGCATTCGGGCGACTGTCGGGGCCGACTTGATTTACGGCGGGTCAATTGAGGTGGGTGCCTTCTTCCTGGCGAAAAAGACCAGCGGGTTCGACATTACACGCTTTCCCCAGATCCAGGTCAGTAATCCTTTCGACCCGAGCAGTTTCCTGACGTTCACAACCAGTCTCGGCACCAGCGTGCTCGACCACGGTCAGATCAGTGACCATATTCTCCTGTACAACCAGTTGTTCAATGTCACCTACGCATCGCAGTTGTGGGGAGCCGAAGCCAACTACATCGGCGACTTCGACCGCGACGGATTCCTGCAGCTCAATCCCATCATCGGTTTGCGATATTTTCAGCTCCGCGAGAAGATGGTGCAGTACGGCGAATTCAAGGACGAACAGATCGGACTGCCCCAAATCAACACGACCATCGAATCGTCAACGTTCAACAATCTTTACGGCGGGCAGGTCGGTGCTCGTCTCGAAATGGTGACCAAATGGATCAGCTTCGGGCTCGATACCAAGTTGATGCTCCTGGGGAATTCGATGGTCGGGGCGGTCACCACCAATCACCTGCGCTCGAATAACGATGGAATCGTCGCCACGAACCAGCAGCTCAATTCGTTCGCATTCGGCGTCGACGTCGGACCCAACGTGCAACTTCACCTGGCTCAAAACTTCAACGTTCGGGTGGGTTACAACTTCATCTGGATCAATCACGTCACCCGCCCTGAAGACAATATCTACTACAACGGCAACGGGTTGTTGCAACCCCCCGGTATTGTGACTCGGCTGACGAATCACGATTGGACCGTCCAAGGGTTATCCGTCGGCGCCGAACTGCGTTTCTGATCGACCTCCTGCGATTTCCCGATGCAAAGAACGCCAGGAACCTGCCCGTATGAGCAGGTTCCTGGTTTGTTTGACAGCGACGATACCGAAATCGGCGAGTGCCGCGCCACCGCATCGTTCGGTCAGTACCGAGCGAATCAGGGTTCAGATCTTCTTTTCCGAACGACGGTTCGCCGGCTTGGGCGAGTCGTCTTTCGTTTCGGTCTCGCGTTCCTTAGCTCGTTCTTGAGCGCGCGACACCAATTGTCGGGCAGCCGCCAACTGGTTGTGCTGGAAATACGGCTCCGGGGGGACACCCCCCACATGCCGAATCTTCTTCGCCGCCAGTTGGTCCCAGCTCATGTTGTCGGTGAGATGCCAGGCCGCAGCCTGAGCCGACGATCGATCGAGTTTTCCGGTCCCAACCATTGTGACAAGTTCCTGCAGAACGGGGTCGTTCGTGTAGACCTCGATCGGGACAAGTTTGTAAGTCAGATGGGGTCTAGGATCTGGCTTGCCGTGATTGAGGCACACAGTTGTCAGAGGCAACTGCACGGTCTTTTCTGGAGGAATTGAAAAGAACCCGCCGCCGCCGCCACCCTGCATGCCGCCGCCGCCCATGCCGCCGCCGCCCATGCCGCCGCCGCCCATGCCCCCGCCGCCGCTCTGTCCACCACCGCCACCCTGACCGCCTCCACCCTGCTGTCCTCCACCGATCCCACCACCGCCACCGGGTCCCTGCCCGAAGCCTTGCTTGAAGACCTGAACAGCGGCGACCGCCTTGGGCAATTTAACAGTCAACGGTTGATCGCTTTTGTTCTCGAGAAAAACCGTCCCTCCGAACGGCCCCTTCATGATGACAGTCGACTCCAGCGTCCCTTGCTCGATGCCGTCGAACAGTTCGACCGACGCTGCCGTGGGATCGTAGGTCAACTTTTTCAGCGGGCGTTTGGCCGCCGCCGTCAAAGTCAGTGTCATCGCCACCGCCGCGCAGACAGTCAGCGCTCCGGATCGAACGGTCAGACGAAATCTGGGGGAACGAACGTGCATTACGGTCTCCTTTGCTCAATCGTCAGAAATAGCGCCGCTTCGCGTCGGCGGGCGGCAGGATCGACGCAACCCGAGCCGGGCAGGACCATCCCCCCCGTTACGTCAGCCGGACTCCCACCAACCCAGTGTATCGCATCCCGCCGACCCGATGCAACAAAAAGATTCGGCGACCCGCCGGATTTTTCTCGGGGTTGGGTTCAATCGGCGTGAACTGCGGAATTCGCGGGCCGAAAGCCACCTGTCATAGTCTCGCCGGTCGCGATATTCCGCGAAGGCGGCAGGGTTTCACTGATCGGAAATGGGGCCGTGCTTGCCTCAATCCCGCGTCAGTACGATGATCGTCCCAACCCGGACCGGTCCAGGAATTCCTGTCACTTGACGCTTCAGGCATTGAAGTCGATGCACGAACTGACCTCGCAAAACACCGCCGATTACCTGCACGACAGCGGCCGATTGCCGCGCGAAATGACCGCGCAGGTCACCCCGCTCGCCTGGGGCGTCTCGAACGTCGTGCTGCGGGTCACGCCGGCGGCAGGGGATGCGTTCGTCGTCAAGCAATCGCGAACCCGGCTCCGCACGAAGGATCCCTGGTTCAGCCGTCTGGATCGAATCTGGCGCGAGGCCGACGCCATGCGCGTACTTGAGCCGCTTTTGCCTCCGGGAGTCGTCCCGCAAGTGCTCTTCGAAGATCGCGAAAACTATCTGTTCGCGATGCAGGCCGCACCGGCCGATCATGTCGTTTGGAAACAAAGTTTACTCGAGGGGGTTGCCGAGCCACGGGTGGCCTCGTTTCTCGGAACCTGTCTGTCGGCACTGCACCGCGAGACCGCCTTTCGACCCGAGTTGCAAACCCGGTTTGGTGACACCGAAGTCTTCGTGCAATTGCGAGTTGACCCGTTCTATCGGCGAGTCGCCGCAGCTTGCCCGGAAATTGCGCCCCAGATCGACCGGATGATCGACGACATGTTTGCTTCTCCGGTTTGCCTGGTTCATGCCGATTTCAGCCCCAAAAACGTGCTGCTCGCCAATGGTCAAATCGTGCTGGTTGACTATGAAACGGCCCACTACGGCGATCCCGCCTTCGATCTGGGATTCTTTCTCAGCCACCTGCTGCTGAAGGCGGTCTTGCATCAGAAACGAATGGCCGATTACACCGCGCTCACGACGGCGTTCTGGGACGCATACCGCAGCGGTGTCGCCTCTTTGTCGGCCCACGCAGCTTTTGCACCCCAGTCGCTGGTTTCCCGCACTTTGCCTCATCTGGCCGGCTGCGCCTGGTCGCGCATCGACGGCACAAGCAAAGTTGACTATCTCACCGCCCAGCGCGATCAACAGACGGTTCGCAATTTCTGCCGCAGCCTGTTTCTTCGCCCGCCGGGCGACTGGCCAGCCGTGCTCGGTCGTTTGCAATCGCTACTGGTTGCCTGAAACAAGTGCCCGGCCTAAGCTGGGGCTTCGTCAAACGCGCCTTGCGTAATTTTCTGTTCGCCAGTTCGTGCGGACGTATTGAGAATCAGGATTTCATCCGCTCTTAGACTATGAGTCGCTCCCGCCAGGACACCCGCATCAAGATTGTCCACGCCCGCGAGGTCTTCGATAGCCGCGGCCAACCCACCGTCGAGGTCGAAATCACCTGTGACGGCGGCCGAACTGGTTCGGCCATCGTTCCCAGCGGAGCCAGCACGGGCCAATTCGAGGCGTACGAGTTGCGCGACAATGACCCGGCGCGACTGGGAGGGCGTGGCGTGCTGCGCGCCGTCGGTCACGTCAACGATGTCCTCGCACGCGCGATTTATGGAATGGACGCGGCCGATCAATCGGCGATCGACGAGCGGCTGTGCCAGATCGACGGGACTGCCAACAAATCGCGGCTGGGGGCCAATGCGCTCCTGGGGGTCTCACTCGCGGCTGCGCACGCCGCCGCGGCCGCGCGCGAGCTGAGCCTGGTCGAACATCTCCACGAATTGTGGCTGGCAATTCTCCCCGGCCCGTCGCGTTCTTCCGTGGCAGCGACTTCAACCACAGCCTGCGCGCCGGCAACGCTCGGCACGCGTCTGACGCTTCCTTTGCCGATGGTGAATATGATCTCGGGCGGGCTGCACGCCGGCAGGAATCTGGATTTTCAGGATTTCCTGATCCTTCCCGTGGGCGCCCGATCGTACCGCGATGCGCTGACCCAAATCGTTTCGGTTTACCATCAACTCGGTCGACTGCTGTCTACCGCAGGGTTCGAAGGAGTACTTGTCGGAGACGAAGGGGGCTATGGCCCGAAGCTGACCGATAACGAACAGGCCCTGGCCCTGATTGTCGAGGCGATCGAGGCGGCCGGCCTCGCCCCCGGTCGCGATGTGGCGCTGGGCATCGACGTGGCCAGCACGCACTTTTACGACGGAACTCGGTACAACCTCGTCGCCGGCGGCCAGCGCTCGGTCGACGCCGCCGGACTGGTCGACTTGCTCGAGAGCTGGGTTGAGCGCTACCCGATCATTAGCATTGAAGATGGTGTCGCGGACGATGACTGGGCCGGATGGGAATTGCTCACCCGGCGTCTCGGACGGCGCGTCCAACTGATTGGCGACGATTTGTTCGTTACCAATGCCGAACGACTGCGGCAAGGGATCGCGCGGGGGGTCGCCAACAGCGTACTGATCAAAGTCAATCAGATTGGCACCTTGACCGAAACATTATCGACTCTGCGAACGGCCATCGATTCGGGCTATTGGCCTGTGATTTCAGCCCGCAGCGGCGAAACGGAGGACTCGACGATCGCCGATCTGGCCGTGGCGACGGGGGCCGGGCAAATCAAGATCGGCTCGGTCGCCCGCAGCGAGCGGCTTGCCAAATACAACCAATTGCTGCGTTTGGAAGAACGCCTCGCTTCGCGCGCCACGTATGCCGGTGGCGAGATTTTCGAATCGCTCCGATCCGGGTAGTGGTTGGCAAAGCCGAATCGAGTGAGGCTTCGCATAGCAAACATTGAAATTGTTGCTGCGGCGCGCAAATGTCCGTGGCCGGATCGTGTGCAGGAAGCCGCAAATCGACGCGAATCGACGCAAATCACTCTGACGCAGCCGAGTTTGGTAGCTGTCGCAGCGCCGACCCCATCCGGCTTGCCCGGATCGGTGAGCGAGATCGGTGGCTAACGGTTCTGATACACCACAAGCCCGGCCCCATCCACCTCGTTGTGTCCCGGCACGCCGGGACACGAGGCGGATCGGGTATTTTTGTTGCCTGTTTCAACTTTGACCGAAGAAGATTTTAACCACGAATAGGCCGAATAACACGAATATCGAGTGCGGGAAAAGGGATCATTCGTTTAATTCGTAATATTCGTGGTTCCCCCTCTTTTGGTTACAGCCGAAGGCGGCTTTGCGGCCCTCGATTTCCGGCGTCCGACTCGCCATGATACCTGACCGGAAGATGAATCCAGAATCACCCCAGGAACCCCCCATGAGCGCTGAACTTCGTGCCAAAAATCTGGGAATCGACTTTCCCGTCCAGACCCCCGGTTATTTGAATCTGTGCGCCAAAAGCGGCATTCAGTTGATCACGTCGGGCCATGTCAGCGATACCAAAGGCAAGCTCGGCGCGGGGCTCACGACGCAACAGGGATATGAAGCGGCCAAGCAATGCGCGGTCAAAATCCTGCAATCGGTGCATCACCGGCACGGCACGCTCGACGGATTAAGAGTCGTAAAATTGCTGGGCTGCGTCAACTCGGCCCCCGACTTTATCGAACAGCATCTGGTGATCAACGGCGCATCCGATCTGTTGCACCAGGTGTTCGGTAAAGAGACCGACGGTTATCACGCCCGCAGCGCCCTGGGGTTCGCGTCATTGCCGACCGGCGTCGCGGTTGAAGTCGAAGCGATTTTCGAGATTGCCGGCTGATCGAGGCGGCCGACCCCTCGCAACCTGTCGAAAATGGGGACTGGCTTCGACGCGAAGAGATAAATACCGCGAAATCCGATGTGTTTCGGCGGAGCCTGACTTATTTTCAACAGGCTGCTCCGGAACTTTGCGACTGATTATTATTGAGGAGCCCTCTGCTGATGGCGCGTATCAACGACAGTTTCCGCAAGCTCAAGGCCGGGTATCTTTTCCCCGAGATCGGGCGGCGGGTCACGAAATTCTGCAGCGAGAATCCGCAGGCCAACGTGATTCGCCTCGGAATCGGCGACGTGACCGAGCCGCTGCCCCCCGTAATCGTTAAGGCTTTCCACAAGGCCGTCGACGAGCTTGCCTCGCGTCAGACGTTTCGCGGCTACGGTCCCGAGCAGGGGTACGACTTTCTGCGGCAGGCGATCGTCGACAACGATTACCTCGCTCGCGGAGCCGCCGTCGAACTCGACGAGGTGTTTATCTCCGACGGATCCAAGTGCGACACGGGAAACATCCTGGACGTGTTCGGCGCTGATAACATCGTGGCCATCACTGATCCGGTTTACCCCGTCTATGTCGACACGAACGTAATGGCCGGCCGCACCGGGCAGGCCGACGACGCCGGTCGCTTTGCCGGACTCGTCTACATCCCCTGTACGGCGGCCAACAATTTCATTCCCGAGTTGCCTGAAGGCAAAGTCGATTTGATTTACCTGTGCTATCCCAATAACCCGACCGGTACGGTGACCCGCCGCGAGCAATTGCAGCAATGGGTCGGTTATGCGAAAGCCAACGACGCCGTCATTCTGTACGATGCGGCGTATGAAGCCTACATCACCGATCCTGCGATCCCGCATTCGATTTATGAAATCGAGGGCGCCCGCGATGTGGCGATCGAGTTCCGCAGCTTCAGCAAGACGGCCGGCTTCACCGGCGTGCGCTGCGCGTTCACTGTGGTCCCCAAATCGCTGATGGGAACCGCCGCCGACGGCGAGAAGGTTTCTTTCCATGCGCTTTGGAATCGCCGGCATTGCACGAAGTTCAATGGCGTGTCGTACCCGGTGCAGCGCGCCGCCGAGGCGGTCTACTCGGCCCAGGGCAAGCCGCAGGTCCGCGCGATCATCGACTTTTACCTCGAAAACGCGCGGCTGATTCGCGAAGGACTGCAAGCGTCGGGCATGACAGTTTACGGCGGCGTCAACGCCCCCTACGTCTGGGTCAAAACGCCGGGCACCGAGACGAGTTGGGAATTTTTTGATCGCCTGCTGAATCAAGCCCACCTGGTCGGCACCCCCGGCAGCGGCTTCGGCGCGGCGGGAGAAGGATATTTTCGGCTCAGTGCTTTTAATAGCCGCGACAAAGTCGAAGAAGCCGTGCGGAGATTTCGGAACGTCATCGGGTAATTGCGAAGCAGGCATTGAAAATTGAAATTGCTGACTCTGCCGGATTCTGTGTCTGAACAAAAGCCGAGTTCTCGGCGAGCGAGGCATATGGCATCCTTTCTCTGCTCAAGGAGGAGGGAGCCAGCATGGATGCTGTTCAAAGAACTCGGCGGTGTTGTCGTAGTCGCGAGGAAAAG
>SIAF01000140.1 GCA_009691905.1 Planctomycetaceae bacterium
GCAACACGATCTGCTGCTTCTCGCTGACCCGAATCTTCGCCGCCGTCCCTGGCATTGGTTAAGCTCCCGCCTCACAATCGAGGGTTGACGAGAGATATATCATTTTCCGTTTTCATGAAACCCCGTTTCCGAGATGCGGCACTAGGCCAATGTCGCCCGGCGATGGGAGCAGACAACATGCCGACGATGATCCCCGATCCCGAGTTCGCCGCGTTACTTGAACGGTTCAAGGACGGGAATGAAGACGCCTTTCCGGAGCTGGTCGAGAAGTACGGCCACCACGTGATTCGCGCGGTCCGAAGGAAGCTCAATCGCGCGATTCGCTCTAAATTCGATTCCCAGGATTTCGTGCAGGCGGTCTGGGCCACGTTTTTCGAGCACCGCGCGCGACTGGGCGAATTTCCGACGTCGCAGGAACTGGTAGCCTACCTGTCTCAAATCGCCCGCAACAAGGTGGCCGACGAATCCCGCCGTCGCTTGTGCTCGCAGGGAAAAAACGTGAATCGCGAGGTTCGTCTCGATGGATCGTGTGGTGAACCGCAGTTGACTGCGAGAACCCCCAGCCCCAGCGCGGTGTTCATTGCCGACGAGCAGTGGAATCATTTGATCAAAGGCGAACCGGCGCATTATCGTCAGGTCATCGAGTTGAAACGAGAGGGCTTGAGTTACCTACAGATCGCCGACGAGTTGGGGTTAAGTTCCAAGACCGTCCAGCGAGTCCTGAAACGACTGAACGAGAAGGTGGTTCACTAATGTCCGGCGTGGGATTGATTCCCGAAGCAAGAGTTCGCAGCGAGGTGACGGCCGCCAGGCAACTGGCGGCCGACCTGATCGCCGAATGTCTGCCCGGTGAACGCCTCGACGCGCACGAGTTGATCTCGCGGCATCCGCAGTTGCTGTGCAGCCGGTCGGCCGTGGTGGATCTGACGTATGAAGAGTTTTGTCGGCGTACCGAACAGGGAGAACGGCTGGTCGCGGCCGAGTTCGCCAGCCGGTTTCCCGCGGTGCAACGCTCGCTGCTGCATGTGATCGAAGTGCATCGCCTGCTGATGGCCGAGTCGGCGATGTGGAACCTCGGGGGGCAGCCGCTCTGGCCGAAGAAAGGTGAAAGCTGGCTCGGCTACGATCTGCTCGACCAACTGGGGGAGGGGGCGTTTTCGCGGGTCTTTCTGGCGCAGGAGCAAAGCCTCGGCGGCCGACAGGTGGTGCTGAAGGTGACGCCGCTGGGTTCGCGCGAAGCGCGCACGCTGGCGGAGCTCGCCCATCCGCAGATTGTCCCGGTGTACTCGGTGAGGCGCGATGAAGACCGCGGACTGACCGGGATCTGCATGCCGTTTCTGAGCCGCATGACGCTATTCGACGTGGTCGACGGGGTCTTCGCGCGGACGGCAAAACCGACCAGGGGCAGCGCCGTTCTCGAAGCCGTCAAATGCGGGAACCCCATCGACGATCGGACGACCCTCGTCCATCCGCAGCCGGCCTGGCCGGCCCGATACAGCTACGTCGAAGCGATGCTGACGATCGGCATTCAGTTGGCCGACGCGCTCGAACATGCCCATCGCCACGCGACACTGCATTGCGACGTCAAGCCCTCGAACGTGCTGCTCTCGAACCAGGGGCATGCGTATCTGCTGGATTTCAACCTGGCTCTGTTGGGTGCCGACGCCGCGCGGTGCGTGGGGGGGACGCTCCCGTACATGTCGCCCGAACAGCTCGAACCGTTGACGAGACCAGGCCAGCCGCAACCGTCGCAGGTCGACGTGCAGACCGATATTTTCAGCCTGGGCGTGGTGTTGTACGAGATGCTCTCGGGCAAGCTGCCGTTCGGCGGGATTTCTGAAAGCTGGTCGCGCGAGCAAATCGCGTCGCATTTGTACGCCCGCCAGAAGACCGGGCCGCTGGCGTTGCGCGATGCGGCCCCGAGCGTTGACCCGCAGGTCGCGGCGATTGTGGCCCGTTGCCTGGAATTTTCTGCCGACCGCCGCTGGCCTTCGATGGCTGTTTTGGCCGACGAGATGCGGAAGCAGTTGACGGTTCGAAGTCGGCTGCTGCGGCGCGTGCGGACCCATCGCCGGCCGATTCTGGCGGCGTCGACGGTGGCACTGGCCGGCCTGCTGGCGGGCGCCACAGCGCTGGCGACACGGGATTCGCTGACCATTCGAGAGTTCGGGATCGCCCAGGTCGCGTTCGAGCAGGGGTATTTCAAAGAGGCGGTTAAACACTGCACACGGGCATTAGACTCTGACTCGACGCTTGTTGAAGCGCAGTTCCTGCGGGCGTGTGCCAATCTGAACGACGGCAAATCGATGGCGGCGGAAGGGGATTTCACCGAATTGCTTGAACTGGTTCCCGATGGCCGAGCCGCCGCCGGATTGGCGTACACCTATGCCATCCGTTCGGGCGACAACCTGTTGATCGTGGAATTCAATCGACGGGCGATTCACGAGGGATTCGCAACAGCGATCGTCTACAACAATCTGGGCGAGTGTCTGCGGCGAGAATCGAAACTGGAAGAGGCCCGGGACGCGCTGGGCAAAGCCCTGGCCCTCGACCCGCAACTGGCACAGGTTCATCACAATCTGGCGCGATGCGAATTTCGCATCGCGTTGGATCGAAACGTCCTGCCGGACCTGCAGTACATTGAGTCCGCATTGTCTCACTGCGAAGAGACCGGCGAATTGGACCTCGACGCTGCGATCGCATTCGCCGTCGTGGCGCGAGATGCCAAGGATGAACGAATTCGTCAAAACTCCCACGTCAGGGCGCTCGAATTCTGCCGCCGCGGTGTCGAACGCGGGATGACGGCTCAAATGCTGGAACAGGTTTGCTTGTTTCATCCGGCTCTGAAAGACGATCCCCAATTCCGGAAACTTTCCCCGCGAGAGGCCGTCCCGGGCGAGGCTCCCGTTCGGAGATTGATCGTCAACCCCCTGGTTGCCGTGCCGGGCGTCGATCGGCAAAGCGGAACGGTTGCCGCACCCCCTTTGAGAGGCGTTGTCGACCCTCGCAACTGAGAGGCTACCCGAAAAGTTGACGTTCGTTCAGATGAAATGGCCTGAATTCAGTGTACGAATCGCTGTTTCATAGTGTACAGATTGGACTTCTCGGACAGCCCCTCTCAGAGAGCCATGCCCGGTGCCGGGTGTTTTGAATACCGGTTTTTTGCCCACGCCGTCGATAGGCACAGCCTTACCTAACGTGGGCTATCGCCCGCATCCCAAAGATGCACGCATCTTGCAGAGAAAGACTCTACTTCGACTGTTGTTTCATCCCGGAGGGGGGCATGGTTTGAAGCCCGGAGGGCGACATGTCATCGCCGAGGGCGTCAGCCCCCGGGATCCTGGCAGAGGAAACATTTCAGCCCCGGCAGGGGCGGCACCAACGGAATGTTTCGCCCCTGCCGGGGCTGGGAACAAATGCGGGACGTTTGCCAGGGGCTGACGCCCCTGGCTATTACATACCGCCCCCCAGGCTGACATCAAAAAGTTGAGTCGTTGAGTAGATTCTTTCTTTATTGAATGCGCGCACCGTGCGCGCATTTGATGAAGAATGAATCTACCGATGGCAACCTGGCCGGGTTGCCCGGCGAACCATGCGCGCTATCGGCGTTCACCCGACAGGCCGTGGACGTAACGTCCGTCGAAGTCGTTGACGACGACGGCACCGCTGTTGGTCTTGGTGGCTTGCAGGTCGACGACTTTTTTCTTCTCGTTGTTATACACGGCGATCTGGCCACCCGACCCGCTGCCGCCGAGGAACACCATCTTGTGCTCGTCGCCGCCGTACAGTTCGAGGGTGCCGAAGCCCTTTTGCGAATTCCCCAGCAGTACCCGCGGCAGCCCCTTGGAGTCGTTGATGCTGATCAGCCCGTCTCCCTGCGGCGACACTTCGAGTTCGAGGGCGATTCCTTTTTCGTTCCGCACGACGAATTTTTTGGCGTGGACGGTCCCGCGCAGGCCCAGGTAGTCAATCGCAACGACGCCAATCACCAGGCAGACCACTCCCCCCAGACCCAGCGACAGACGCCGCCAGCGACGGACCGATGTTTCCAGTCCCTCCAGGCGTTCTTCGACCGTCTTGGGGGCTTCGGGTTCCGTCGGGGGCTGTTTTGACGCCACGGCAAATTCTCCACGAACCTGGCTTACGGGGGGGTGTTTCCCCGACGCGGCTGTGTCGTTCGATGGCTGGTCTTGGTCGACTGACTGCGTGATCTGCTGACTGCGGGATCTGCTGACTGGGAAATGAATTGCGTCCGTTGCCGTCTTCTGCCGCGCCATCCGTTTCGCAGGAGACGCGCAGGGACGCGAGAAGGCCGGACCTGCGCACGCTGCGCGAGCGCAGGCCGGGGTACGATCCCTCTTCATTCAGATCGGCCGAAGCCCGAAGCAGACTTCATGCCTCGGCTGCCATTTCGCCGGAATTCAGCCGAGGCCGCCAGCGAACCCCGAAACCCTTACGGAACCCGGCTAAGGTTTCACCGGTTCGGCGAGTTCGCGGATCCAGATATTGCGGAATCGGACCGGGTTGCCGTGAAACTGGATATGAATGGGGGCTTTATCGGGGTGCGCTTCGTAAGCCGGGGGTCGCTCGTAAAACGTCCCCCCCAGAAGTTCAAAATGATTCTGAACGACCACGCCGTTGTGCAGCACGGTGGCGTAGGCGGGTTTTTGCACCTTCCCGGCAGCATCGAAGCGGGGTGCGGTGAACAAAATGTCATAAGTCTGCCACTCACCCGGCTTGCGGCAGGCGTTGACCAGCGGAGGATGCTGTTTGTAAATCGACCCGGCCTGCCCGTCGAAGTAGGTCGGGTTGCCGTACGAATCGAGAATCTGAATCTCGTACTTTCCCATCAGGTACACGCCGCTGTTGCCGCGGCCCTGGCCTTCGCCGGTGACTTCGGCCGGCGCTGCCCATTCGAGGTGCAACTGGCAGTTACCGAAGCCCGCTTTGGTTGTGATGCCGGTCTCGCGGGACGTGGCATAGCCGTCCTGGATGGGCCATTTTTCGCCGCCGTCCCATTTCGAGAGGTCTTTCCCGTCAAAGAGGATCGTGGCATCCGAAGGAGGGCCGCCGATCGGGCCGGGGTCGATCACCTTGGGTTCGGGCCAGTTGATGCCGCTTTTGTATTCGTCCACAAACGCCCCCTGAACGAGAAAGGCGGTGCCGATCGCCCCGAGGGCAACCGCACCCCGAACCAGACGCGACGAGTGAAACATGCTGCGAGCTCCTGAGGGAGAGAAATTCCTGTGAGACGACGTACTCGCCGGCAGGCTGTTGAAAATGGTGACTGGATTCGACGCGAATAGATAAATACCGGGAAATCTGATGTGGTTCGGCGGAGCCTGACTCATTTTCAACAGGCTGCTACGCGATGGTGTTCTCACCATTCGCTCGATCGGGCTGTTCGATGCGGCGGAAGGGAATCCAAAAGCCAATGCCCGCTCCAAGGACAATCATCAACAGCGTGATCGGTTTCAGATCAGTGAGATTTCTCAGAAAGAACCCACAGCTCTCGTCGGCTTGAAACGGCGCGAATCGCCATTCCGTAAACAAGCCCAGGGCCAGGGCCGCCAAGCCGCAGCCCACCGCCACAGCCAGCGATCGGTTTCTTCCGAAGCCGGCTCCCAGCCCGAGGAGACCGCCGGGAAGGGCCAGCGCGTAGTAACCCTGGAACGCAATCCAAAAGAAAGCGTGGTAACCCAGCACGGCTCCCAGTAGAGCGCCGGCGATCACGATCAACGTTTGCTTCATGGCGACTTTGCGAAATCGAGCCCGGGATCGTTAGAACTGGTATCGACCAGTCGGGAATTGAACATCCCTGATCACGCAGGAGTACTTTGCCCAGTATCATACGTCCGTCATCAGATTTCAACATCAAGAGACCGGCGTTGACCTCGTACATCGGTCGTGTCCCTTCGAACTTGGTTGATTTGAATCGTCCCTTTGCATAAACTGCCGAATCGCGAAATTCGAAGCCAATCGCGCCTGCCATTACGGGCGCGACAGCATGTGATCAACGACCATCGTTTCGAGCAGGAGATTGACAGATGCCCATCGACAAGAGTTTAAGGCGGCGAGGGCGTTTGTCCCGTTCGCGTAACGTTCTCAAACGCGAAGAGCGCGTGGACCAGATGAAGGTTGAAGAAACCTGGACCGCCGGGCGCAGCCCGATCGGGCTTCCCAAGACCCGCGTCGTCAAGGTGGCCGCGAAGAAGAAGAAAAAGAAGGAAGAAAAGGCTGAAGAAGGGGCCGTTGCCGCACCGGCCGCAGCTGCCGCCGCCAAGCCAGGCGCCAAGCCTGCCGCGAAACCGGCAGCCAAGCCCGCCGCCAAACCCGCTGGGAAGACCGGCGGCAAGGGCTGAGAACTTCCGGTTCGTGGATCTCTTCCGGCCTTGTGATTCAGTCAGTTTCTGCTGTCTGGGGCGCCAAGACCGGGATCTGTTCTGGACCGATCGCCGACACACGCGCGATTGCCGATCATTGGCCAGGCCGGCCGATCAATCGAACAGGTAGCTCACCGACTCGTTGCGGTGGATCCGCTTGATCGCTTCGCCCAACAGCGGCGCGACGCTGACCGTTTTCAAGTTCGGCAGCATCTGCGATTCTTTGAGCGGGATGCTGTTGGTCACGACCAGTTCGTGAATCGGCGCCGCGCGCAACAGCTCAGTCGCCTGACCGCAGAAGACGGGATGCGTGGCCCCCACGTAAATTCGGATCGCATGGTGGCTGTGAACGATGTTCACCGCGCCGACGATCGAGCCGGCGGTGGTGATCATGTCGTCGAACAGCAGCGCAATTTTGCCTTTGATCGGGCCGCCGATCAGGTTGGCCTGTTTGGTTTCGGTGGCGCTCGAGCGGCGTTTGTCGACGATGCACAACGAGCCTCCCAGCCGCTCTTGATGGTGCAGCGACCGCTTGATGCTCCCTTCGTCGGGGGCGATGACGGCAATTTCGTCGGCAGGCAGGCTCAGCGACGCGAAGTACTCGTCGAGAATCGGCGCCGCATAGAGGTGGTCGACCGGTACGTCGAAAAATCCCTGGATCTGTGCGGCATGCAGGTCCATCGCCAGCACGCGGTCGGTGCCGGCCTCGACGATCAGGTTGGCGACGAGCTTGGCGGTGATCGGTACGCGGCCGGCGTCTTTGCGATCCTGCCGCGCGTAGCCGTAATACGGCAGGACCGTCGTGATTCGTTCGGCGCTGGCCCGCCGACAGGCATCGATCAGAATCAACAGCTCCATCAGGTTCTCGTTGACCGGCGGGCAGGTCGGCTGGATGATAAACACGTCGCGGCCGCGAATGTTCTCTTCGAGCTTGATGCCGATCTCGCCGTCGGGAAAATTCCAGATGTCGACGCGCCCCAGTTCAATCCCCAGGTAGGCGGCGATCTCGCCGGCCAGTTTGGGGTGCGCCCGGCCGCTGATCAGCGTCAAATACTCGTGCATGCGTAGGATTCCTCAACCGATCGACTGAAAGGGGGCAACCACGGTTCCGTCGGCCAGCACCGCCTTGGGACCAATGTGCGCGTGCGGGCCGATGCGGCAATTGGCCCCGATCACGGCAGGGCCGCTGATCGTCGTGCAGGGATGAATCACGGTGTCGGCACCGATTCTCGCCCGCAAGTCGATCGTGGTTTGTGCCGGGTCGACGATGGTCACCCCATCGGCCATCAGCGTGCTGAAGAAGTCGCGTTGCAGGGCCTGATGCACGTCGGCCAGTTGGGCGCGGGTGTTGACTCCCAGGGCTTCGACGATGTCCAGACGCCGACTTGCGACAACGCGTTTCCCCTCGCCCCGCAAGATTCCGCAGCAGTCGGTCAGGTAATACTCTTTCTGCTTGTTGTTGGGCTCGATTCGATCGAGCGATTCGAACAGCGCCCGGCAATCGAAGACATAACAGCCGACGTTGATCTCGCGAATCGCGGCCTCTTCGGGCGTGGCATCCTTCTGCTCGACGATTTTGACGAACTCGCCCTGCTGATCGCGGACGATGCGGCCCAACCCGAAATTGTTCTCGGTCAACGCTGTGCCGATCACACAAGCGGCTTGCTCGTTGTTGAAATCATCGAGCAGGGCCGTGAACGACGAGGCGCGCATCAGCGGCGCATCGCCGGTGAGAATCAGCACGGCGCCGTCGTGCTGCCGCAAGTTGTCGCGGCACATCATGACCGCGTGCCCCGTCCCCTTCTGTTCGGCTTGCAGGGCGAACTCGATGCCCGGCGAATGCGCGAGCGCCGCTTTGACCTGCTGGCCCTCGTGCCCGACGATCACGACCTGCCGCCGAATACCCGCGGCCCGCGCCGCATCGAGCACAAAGTCGATCATCGGTCGGCCGCACACCTCGTGCAGCACTTTGGGCAAGGACGACTTCATCCGCGTACTTTTACCGGCGGCAAGAACGACGGCGACGGGAGCGGACATGCGCGGGAAATCCTGTCAAATGCGGATGGATGGAATTTACGATTTGCGATTCACTCAAAGCCTTTTGCGGCGAGCCAGCGTTCGGCGTCGAGTGCCGCCATGCAGCCCGAGCCGGCGGCGGTGATCGCCTGGCGGTAGTAATCGTCAGCGACGTCACCGGCCGCGAAAACCCCTTCGATGCTTGTGTAGGTTCGCTGCGGAGTCGTCCAGGCGATATAGCTTTTCTCGTTGAGCTTGATCTGCCCTTTGAGGAAGTCGGTATTAGGGGTGTGACCGATCGCGGCAAAGTAGCCGCCGACAGCAACTTCTTCAGTTTGATGGGGGTCGATCGCGTTTTTGAAGCGCACGCCCGTGACCCCCTCTTTTTCATTTCCCAGCACTTCATCGATGACTGTGTTCCACTTCGGCTCGATCTTGGGGTTTTTCATAACCCGCTCGGCCATGATCTTGCTGGCGCGGAACGTGTCGCGGCGGTGCGCGATGTAGACTTTGCTGGCAAACTTTGTCAGATAGCTGGCTTCTTCCATGGCGCTGTCGCCCCCGCCGACGACCACCAGCGGTTTGTTGCGAAATCGCGGCAAAGCCCCGTCGCACACCGCGCATGCCGACACGCCGTTGTTTTTGTAGCGGTCTTCCGATGGCAGCCCCAGGTAATTCGCGCGCGCCCCGGTGCAGACGATGACCGACAGGGCTTCGATCTGCTGCCCTTCGAGAGTTTTGAGCACAAACGGATGTTTCGAGAAATCGCAATCGACGACGTCGTCGGTCACGATCCGCGTGCCGAAGTTGACCGCCTGCTGCCGCATCAGCTCCATCAACTCGGGCCCGCTGACGCCGTGCCCCTGATGGTCGCCCATGTATTGCCGGCGATCTTTGGCGATGGCCGCGTCGAGGTAGCTTCCCAGATTGGCGACAGGAAAACCGGGATAGTTTTCGACTTCGGTCGTCAGCGCGAGCTGCCCCAGCGGCAGCGTCCCTTTTTGACGATTGTCTTCGGTAATCGCACCCTCGATTACCAGCGGCTTGAGGCTGGCCCGGGCGGCGTAAATGGCCGCGGCCCAGCCGGCGGGACCCGATCCGATAATGACGACATGCTCTGGCACGTAGAGTTTCCTTAGGTTCGTGGTGTTAAGGGGAATCATCGGCGATCGTTCGTGAAAATCAAGGCCGACGAATCGTTCTGATCAGGCACTGTTTTGGGTGGTTGCAATTCCCCGCACGACCGCCGCACCGACTTCAGCCGTCTTCGATCGGCCGCCCAGGTCGGGGGTGCGCGGGCCGCCGGAGCGCAGCACGAGCGCAACGGCCGCGTGAATCGCTGCTGCGGCGACATCGAGCTGCAGGTGCTCGAACATCATCGCCGCCGAAAGGATCGCCGCCAGCGGGTTGGCGATTCCCTGCCCGACGATGTCGGGTGCCGAACCGTGGACCGGTTCGAACATGCTGGGGCACTTGCGGGTCGGGTCGATGTTGCCGCTTGCCGCGAGGCCCATGCTCCCCACGACGATCGCCCCCAGGTCGGTGAGGATGTCGCCGAACAGGTTGCTGGCGACGACCACGTCGAACGATTCCGGGCGGCGGACGAATTCCATCACCGCCCGATCGATCAGCAGCGACTCGGTCGCCACGCCGGGAAACTCACGGGCGACCGCAGTGAAGCATTCGTCCCACAACACCATCCCGTAACCCTGGGCGTTGCTTTTGGTGATGGATGAGACTTTGGCCCCCTGCCGCTTGCGGCTTTGCGCCCGCTCGAAGGCCGCCCTGATAATCCGTTCGCAGCCCCGTCGCGTAAACACCGACGTCTGAATCGCCACGTCGTGGTCTGAATTCTGATAAACCCGTCCCCCGACGTTGGCGTATTCACCCTCGGTATTCTCGCGGAACACCAGAATATCGATCGAGCCGGGTGCCTTATCGCGCAGCGGGCTTTCGACTCCGTCGTATAGATACGACGGCCGCAGGCAGATGAACTGATCGAACCGCCGGCGGATCGGCAGCAGCAGCCCGTTGAGGGTCACGTGATCCTGCACCCGCGGATGTCCGACGGCCCCCAGCAAGATCGCGTCGAACGGTGCCAGCATGTCAAGATAGTCGGCCGGCGCCATCCGGCCGTGCTCGAAGTAGTAATCAGTCCCCCACGGGAAGTACGTCCACTCGCACTTCGCCTGCGAGAGGGGGGCCGCAGTGTCGGCGACCTGAATCGCTTCGCGCGTCACTTCGGGCCCGATCCCGTCGCCGGCAATCACGGCGATTTGAAATGTTTTCAAGCTCGTTGCTCCGCAAAAGTGTTCGGATCGCGCCGGGCGTCCGCTGGATGAATTGCCGACATCGTAACGACAAATCGGAGGAACGAAAGTGGCAAGAGTGACCCGGCGGCGGCCGGCACCGCTTTCGCGCAGGCGCTTATGTACAGCAAACGTGAAACTCGAACGTCTAGTTCAAGACCGCCAGGCCCGGTCCCTCGCTCAGGTCCGCAATTTCGGTGCGTCGATGACGGGCCGCACAACCATCGATTCTTCACGAAACGACCGCCCGCACGAGTGGCATTCCGCATCGCGGGCCGGGGTTTCAGCACCGCAGTGCGGGCAGTTGAGCGACTCGCCACCCCATTTCATTCCCGGCAGCGACGAGCAGGCCAGGCCCAGCAAAACGAACACGAACGCCGCCAACAGAAATCCCGCCGCGATCACGAACAGCGTGAACAAACCGCTCAAATAGGGGCCAAACATGATCGATCTCTGGATGGGTCGATGCCACTCTCGTCTCACAACTGTTAGCGCAGATCGCATCGCCTTAGTAAGTAGCTCAGGCTTTCGAGCCTGACGCGGATGCTTTGATTCCGTCAGCCTGGAAAGGCTGACCTACACATAAGGTGCGCTGTCAATCTAAGTCTATCGCATCGTCAGATGCAGAGACAATCACGCGGCTTGAGAATCAGAATTTACCCGTCAGGCGGTGGGCGGTGATGCCGTGAGAAATCCCGGCCGGGGGGTCTCGCGGGGGCGATAGAACAGGGCCACCGGCAACAGCAGCAGGGCGGTCGCTCCGAAAATCGCACTGTGAGGTGCGCCGACCGCCTCGCGCAGCCGGTCAAACACGGAATAGATCTCGGCCGAGAAGAGGATGCCGATCCAGTTCACGAGATTCATCGCGCCGATCACGCGCCCTTTTTGATCGGCCGGCGGACGCGACTGCAGAAACACCTGCAGCGGGACCGTGAACACCCCCGCCGCCATCCCCATCAGCGCCAACAGCAGCCGCGAACTCCAAGTAACCGTTGCCGTCGAGACCGCCAGCGACCCATCCTCGGCGTGCGGGGTCCCCAGCCAGCCCAGAAGCGAGACCAGCGCCAGGCCGATCACCATCCCCCAGCAGCCCCAGGGGACGAACCGAAAGTTGATTTTCTTTCCTGACAGCCAGCCCGCGCCGGCACAACCGACGGCAATGCCGATCATCAGGAAACCGGCCATCAGGCTGGTTTTTCCGTCCGCCTCGGTCACCGGCAAGTCGCGGAACAGTTGCAGCTTTCCGAAGGCGTTGATCGCCGGCAGCGTCAACCCCCCGACCAGCCAGAACACCGAATACATGATCAGCCCCAACAGCAGCGGCCGATCGCGCCCGAACATGCGCAGCGTCTCGCCGCTGACCACCAGATCGGACCATTCGAATTTCAAACCGGGCCGCGCGACCGGTGTTTTGCGGATCAACTGCGATGCCAGAAGACCGCCGGCGGCAACTGCCACGTAGGCCGCGACGACGATCGCGATATGCCCCTCGACGTACCCTTTGAGTTTGCCCGCACAAACGATCCCGAAAATGATTGCCAGGAAGGTGGTCATCAAAAAGATGCCGTTGGCCGCGGGAAGATCGCGTTCGGCAACCAGCTCGGGAAGGATGCCGAATTTCGACGGCCCGAAAAACGCGCTGTGCGTTCCCAGCAGAAACAGCACGGCAAAGATCGCCGGCAGCGAACCGGACGAGAGCGCCCACGTTCCCAGCAGCACGACGCCGATCTCGGCGACCTTGCAACTCACGACGATCCGCCGCTTGCTGTAGCGGTCGGACAGAAACCCGGCAAAGCCCGAGAACAGGACGAACGGCAGGGCGAACAGTTCCTGCGCGTACGGCTGGTAATCGAGTGTCTTTTGCTGCTGGGCGAAGTCGATGCACAACAGCAACACGACCTGCTTGAACAGGTTGTCGTTGAAAGCCCCCAGAAACTGCGTGGCGGTCATCCCCCAGAACGAGCGATCGCGCGACAAGGGGCGTGGCCCGTCGCCGCCGCCGGGGGACCGATCAACGCTCGGCGCCGGGCTTCGCGGCGGCTCGACGGAAAGTTCGCTCAACGTCAGACTCCGTTCGACTACGTGCTGGTCTCGATAGCTTACAACGCGAAGGGTGCGAAGTCTCGTCAGGACGGTCGTCAATCGGGTCGCCCGCATCGACGGTTTGCGTCGATTGCTCGAAACGATTGCTCGACCCGTTTCGCCACCAAGCTTGCTCGCCGCGTGTGTGCAGGTCGCGCAAACACGCATCGCAAGCGACTCGGCGAAACAGAAAATGCAGCACAGTCACGCCCGGTCGAGACTCATTCTGGCGGCTCGGCACCCATGTCGGTCACGTAGGTGCGGCTGTACTGCGAGTCCTCGGCAGCGTCGGCCGTGGGCGACGGGGCCGGCGGCAGGCCTCGCTGGTGTCGGTCCCACCAGGCGTCGGCAGCTTCGGTCGTCCAGTCCCCTTTCGTCGGCGCCTTCTGCAACTGCTGCGCTAGGTCACGGGCCGTCTGCGGGCGGCGGGTGCGCATCTTTTCCAGCGAGGCGAGCAGCGCGGTCTCGACTTCGGTCGAGATCGGCCGGCCGAGCCGCTGCGACGGCGGAACGGGAATGGCGTCGATGTGCTGCTGGCAGAGCTGCACGAGATTTCCGGCTTCGAAGACCGGGTGACCGGTGAGCAGGAAGTAGCCCACCGCACCGACCGCATACAGGTCACTGCGGGCATCGACCGAGTTGGGCGATTGAATCGCCTCAGGGGCCATGTACAGCGGAGTTCCCGTGAGTGAGCCGGCGGCGGTGAGGCCCGCCTGCTTGGCATCGTCGACCGCTTTGACCAGGCCGAAATCGAGCACCTTGACCACGTCGGCCTCGGCCCCGCGGCGGTTGAGCATGATGTTTGCCGGCTTGATGTCGCGGTGCACCAGTCCCAGCGAGTGGGCCTCATACAGCGAGCCGCAGACTTGCAGCAGTATCTGGATGACGCGGGCCTCGGGCTGAGGGCCGTATTTCTCGACGAGCGTCTGCAGGTCGATTCCGTCGAGATACTCCATGGCGTAATAGAAGACCCCCTCGGGGGTGCGGCCGTAGTCGTAAATGGCGACGGTGTTGGGGTGGTTGAGCTGGCAGGTGATTTGCACTTCGCGTTCGAACCGCTGAATCGAGCCGTCGTTGACCTTGTCGACGTCGAGCATCTTGATGGCGGTGGGCCGACGCAGCATCGCGTGATGTCCCTTGTAAACGACCCCCATCCCTCCCGCCCCGAGTTTATGCTCGAGGGTATATTGCCCAAGCTGCTTCATTTCGATCGCCGCCTTCTGTGCTTCGCGCTGCAGCCTCGCCACGCGTACTGAGAACAGGAAAATCGCCAGCGAGCTGGCCGCCAGCAGCCCCAGCAGGCTGCGGAACGTCCATTGCAGAATGGTGAGCGGCCGATAGGCTTCGTCCAGGTCGATCTCGGTCGTCACCCCCAGGTCGTACTCGGGAAGCCACGTCCATGCTCCCACCACCGGCACGCCGCGGTAGTCGCGGTAGCTGTCGATGTCGACTCCCGAATTGCCGGCGATCGCGGCGGCGGCGCACTTCGTCAGCGGCTGCTCGGAACGGCGGACCTTCGGTCGGAATCCCTCGGTCATGTTCCCGCCGGGATCGCGCAAGTGCACGTTGAGGATCGACCGTACGCCGTCCCGGTCGGGAAGAATTCCGGTCAGTATCAGATCGTCGTCAAACCGGCTGTTCGAAACCATGAGACCTGTCTTGTCGAAGGCGTATGTCTCGCCCGACTCGCCGAACCGGCCCAACTGAAGAATCCGGGTGAACTCGAGCTCGGGCCGGATCCGCAGGGCGACGGCCGCCACGATCTCGAAACTGGCGTCGCGGACCGGCGCGACGACGAACATGGTCGGCACGCCGGTCCGCAGCCGGCCCGTCTCGTCTTTGAGCGTGACCACGCTGCCGAACGGGGAGCCGATCGTCGTTTCTCCCTTCAGTGCCCGCGACAGGATTGCCTCGTATTCCGGAATCGTCTGGCGCCCGATCAGTTCCTCGGTCGCCGCCGCCACGATCCGCTGCGACTTGTCCACGACGATGTAGCCGGCGTAACTGTGCGATGCGAGCGTGGGACCGAACTGCTTTTGCAGCTTCCGCCGAATTTCAACCAGGTCGGTGCGCGGTTTGCCCTCCTCAGCCGGCTCGTGAGCGTCGAGCAGCTCGTAAATGCTCTCGCGGATCGGTTGACTGTTGGCGAGCGCGGCGGCATTCGCGGCATTCGTATGGATCCAGTTTTCGAGCATCTCGGTCTCGACCGTCAGCAGCGTCTCGAGTTGCGACCGCAAGTTGGCCTTCATCGTCGCTGCAATCGAGCGGTGCACAATGAAACCGATGATGCCCAGCAGAACGGTGGCGATCACCGGCCACATCCAGAGTTGCTTCTTCAGGAACACCCCCGTGCGCGAGACGGCCGTGCCCAGCGA
>SIAF01000141.1 GCA_009691905.1 Planctomycetaceae bacterium
GTCACGCCGGCGATCTGCCAGTCCATGCGCTCTTCGAGGTGCGCCACGAACATCAGGCCGCCGCGGCCGCGCACGAGATCTGACAGCTCCTGCGGCGTTCCCGAGGCGAGTCCCCGCATTGAGTGCGTCGGATAGACCAGAAACCCGTTCATCTCGGCCCCCGGAATCAGCAGCACGCCATCCTGCGTTCCCTGGTGCCCGTCTTTGAAGAAGTCGTAATGGTCGGCCGGGTGTTCGGTGAACATCAACACGCTGGTCCCGGCGCTCTTCGCAGCCGCGACGATGTCGTCGAGCTTGCCCCGGCTGTCGTGCGAGAATGCCGAATGGACGTGCAGGTTGGCCCGATAGTCGCGATAGGGGCCGGGACTTGGCGAATCGTCCCGCTGCGATTGCAGGGCGATCACTGCCTTGTGAACCGCATCCAGCCGGTCGGCGTTAAGCCGTGCCAGGGCGTCGGCCCGAGCGTGGCCCGTCGACAACCCCAGGATGATCACGATCGCCAGAAACGGTTTGCAGAAAGTTTGCATAACGGCAAGCAGCCCAGGACAAGGGCGCGACCTCAGATTGACGCTGATTTACTGCCAGTCATATCCTGAGTGTTGACGAGTTCCCCGGATCGTGCAAGGGATTGCCGTTCGGCATGACGTCCCCCCGGCCGTCAGCCCCCTGTTTCTCGTGTTTCTCGCAAATGCGATACAATGGTGCGTGGTGGAAAGAAACAGGGGATTGACATCCCCCGCTTGCCTTTGGTTAACTCACGCAATGCCCGGTTCGGTTTCTCGTCAGCCTGTTGAGGAGAGCGTCATGCAACATTCGGAACGGCAGCCGCAAGTCAAAGCTTCCAGGGGGACAACCCGGCGCAAGTTTTTGCAGACGACCGCTCTGGCTGCAGGGGCCGTAACGCTGGGTGCCCCGGCGATTGTGCGCGGGCAGAATCTCAACGACAAGCTGAACATCGCCATCATCGGCGCCGGCGGGCGGGGGGCGGCTAACACGGCCGGCGTCGCGTCCGAAAATATCGTCGCCTTGTGCGACGTTTCCGAGGCGAATCTCGATCAGGCCGCGCAGCGTTTTCCCAAGGCTCGAAAATTCGTCGATTTTCGGAAATTGTTCGAGCATGCCGACGAATTCGACGCGGTCGTCGTCAGCACGTGCGAGCACACGCATGCCTTCGCCACGCTCCCCGCGTTGCAACTGGGGAAGCACGTCTACTGCGAAAAGCCGCTGAGCTACAACGTCTGGGAAGCACGCGTCATCCGCGAAGCGGCGGCGAAGGCCAAGGTGGCCACTCAGATGGGGACGCAGATTCACGCCGAGGAGAATTACCGCCGCGTGGTCGAGTTGATCGGATCGCAGGCGATCGGTGCGGTCCGCGAAGCGCATGTCTGGGTTTCGCGTGCGTGGGGCTGGCATCCCACCGTTGAAGAAGCCAAACAGCATCAGGACAACGTGACGCTGCAAGAGCGGCCGCGCGATGAAGAACCCGTTCCGAAAGGGTTGCACTGGGACTTGTGGTTGGGTCCCGCCCCCGCCCGGCCGTTCAACAACGTCTACGTTCCAGGCCCGAAATGGTATCGCTGGTGGGATTTCGGCAACGGTACGATGTCTGACCTGGGGAGCCACTGGAACGACCTCCCCTTCTGGGCGTTGAGCCTCGATGCCCCGCTGACGATCTCGGCGAAAGGTCCTCCCGCCCATCCCGATCTCGCCCCGGCTTCGATGCAGGCGACCTATGAATACGGCTCGCGCGGCGACCTGCCGCCAGTGACGCTGACCTGGTACCAGGGGGTCAACAAACCGGCCCTCTGGACCGAGGGGGGCATTCCCAAATGGGACAGTGGCGTGCTGTTCGTCGGCGACAAGGGGATGCTGCTGTCTGATTATTTCAAGCACGTCCTGCTGCCCGAGCCACAGTTCGACGGTTTCCAGCCGCCCGAGCCGTCGATTCCCAAATCGCTGGGGCACTATGCCGAGTGGATCAACGCCTGCAAGACCGGCGCGCCGACAACGTGTGACTTCGACTATGCCGGGCGGCTGACCGAAGCCAACCACCTGGGGAACGTCGCCTACCGCGTCGGCAAGACCCTGGAGTGGGACCCGGTCAACCTGCGATGTCCCAACGCGCCCGAAGCCGCGCCGTTATTACGCCGCGAGTATCGCAAGGGGTGGAGTCTCGTGTGACGGGACGGGGCAAACCAGATAAGGAATTCTGCCGATCTCCCACGCGAACAAGCAGACGATGAAACCCATCGAGCGTTTTCGAATTTGTCGCAGACCCGCCTGCGGGCTTCACGCGATGTTCCCTCGCTGCCGCATGTTGTCGACGTGCCTGGCGATCATTTGTCTGGGCAGCACAACCAGCCTTGTCCATGCCGCCGACGCCCTGTGGAAGGCGGGGATCGCCAAAGCGGTCATCACCCCGGACAAACCCGTCTGGCTTGCCGGCTACGGAACCAAACGTCCGCCCGACGGCAAGCTGCACGAACTGTGGATGAAGGCCCTGGCGCTCGAAGACCGCGACGGCCGTCGCGCGGTCTTCGTGACCAGTGACTTTCAGGGTGTTCCCAAAGCCATGAGCGATCGGGCGTTTGAGCAACTCAACGAACGATTCGGGCTGGACCGTCGGCAAGTGCTGTTCACGTTCTCTCATAACCACTGCGGACCCCGGCTGGGAGATGATCTCGTGGACTATTACCCCGTCGAAGCCGAACAGGTCGCCCTCGTCGACGAGTACACCGCGCTGATGGTCGCGCGGTTCGTCGACATGGTCGGCGAGTCGCTGTCGAACCTGGCCCCCGCCAGTCTCGCGATCGGTGAGGGACGCACCACGTTTGCCGTCAATCGGCGCAACAACCTTGAGGCCGATGTTCCCGCACTGATCGAGAAGGGAACTCCCCTGGCCGGCCCGGTCGATCACTCGGTGCCGGTCATGACGGTGACCCGCCCGGACGGCAGCCTCGCCGCCGTCCTGTTCGGATACGCCTGCCACCCGACGACGCTCAGTTTCACCACCTGGTGCGGCGATTATCCCGGTTTCGCGCAGCTCGAACTGGAACAGAGCCATCCGGGCACGACCGCCATGTTCGTCAACACCTGCGGCGGCGATCAGAACCCGCTGCCGCGACGCACCGTCGCGCTGTGCGAACATTACGGCAGCATGCTTGCCGGCGCGGTCGAAACGACGCTCAAGCGGCCTCTCAAGCCGGTTTCGTCAGGCCTGCGTACGGCCTTCGAAATCGTCGACCTGCCCTATCTCAAGGTCATGGCCCGCGACGACTTGCAGGCCGCACTCACACAGAACAATGCCATCAAGGGCCGCTGGGCCGCGCGGCTGCTGAAGCAACTCGACGCCGGTGCAACATTTGCCCCGTCGTACCCGTATCCGGTTCATGCGTGGCAATTGGGGAAGGAAATGCTCGTCATCGGCACCGGTGCCGAGACAGTCGTCGATTACGCGCTGCGATTCAAGAAAGAGTACGGCGCGGGAACATGGGTCTGCGGATATGCCGACGATATGATCGCCTACATTCCCTCGCGCCGCGTCTGGGAAGAGGGGGGCTACGAAGGGGGCTCGAACCTCTACGAATACGGCCGGCCCGCGCTGCGATGGGCCGACGACATCGAAGACCGCATTGCCGCCTCGGTTCAAAAGCTGGTGCAGCAGGTCCGCGAGTAGGTCAGTCTTTCCAGGCTGACGCAGACAGCAATGGCATCGCAACAGCGAGCCGGTGGGTTTACCCCACCGGTGCGACGGCCCGGTGGGGTAAACCCACCGGCTCGCAGCGTCAGGCTGGAAATCCTGACCTGCGCGACTCAAGGCCGATCATTTTGCCGTCTTCGTTCGTTTGCGAGGCGATTTCCCGGCCTTAGTGGGCGTTGCCGGTTTGGCCGATTTGCGGCTCGGCTTCGTCCGCATGGCACTCATGATCGCTTCATACCGGGCGATGTATTTTTTTGCCGGGACACGCCGCACGGCTTCGCCGATGACGTCGAGTGCGAGGTCGTCGAGCCGTTTGAACCGCAGGCAGCACTTGCCCATATTGAGTTTCTTGCCGGCTTTGGCCCACGCCTGTTGAAATTGTTTCAATTGGTCCTGATCGCCGTAGATCGACATCATGTACAGCGACATATAGTTCTTTTGCGACGCCAGGCCGGCAAACGGCAGCGGCTGCCGGGGGTCGCAATGATATCCGGCCGGAAAAATCCGGTGCGAAACATAGTAACCGATCATGCCGTACTGCATGCCCTCTTCGTAATCTTTGTCGAGGTTTTTGAGAATCACTTCGCGAACAGCCGCGATCGCCTCCCGTCGATCGGCCGGCAATTCGGTAAGATACTGTTCGACCGTCGTCGCTTTGCTTTGCATGGTGCGGGTTCTCCCAATGGCACAATTCAGTGAATGGTCGCCAGCCAGGCCGTTGACAAAACGTCTCGCCGGTCATTGATGCCGCGATCACGAGTGAAACATATTTATGCACCGCTCGCCAGCCTGGTGCAACCGCGTCGTTGGAACTGCATCCGGGTTAAACATGTCGACGTCGCGCGGCGTCAGCTCGGCATCCAGCGATCGAGATCGACTTCGCCGGCGAGACTGTCGGAAGTCGCGATGCCCGATCGGGCGGCCAACCACAAGAGCCAGTCGCTCAAGGGCGGGCCATAGGGGCGGAATTTCTCGGTTGTGCCGTGTTCGTCAGAATACAAAAGCGCCCGGTTGACCCCCAGTCGCGCTGCCGCGGGTGAGTCGATCAGGTTGCTCGAGTCGGTCGTGCTCATCTGGAAGGCGACCCGCATTTCGAACTCGCGGAGCGACTGCCGACTCAGCCAGCGCTCGACGTTGTTGTAAGAATCACACCAGACCACAACGTGGACATCGACCGCCGGCCCCTCGCGGAGAACATTGGCGAATAGCTGCCCGGCCGTCGGCGGCTCGTCGCGATCGAGTCCTCCGAAACCGAAATCGTCCTCGGACTTCCGCAGATCGCGAAAGCGACTCAAGTCGTCGATCAATAGAAACAATGGCGACACCCCGGTCGATTCGCTCTGCCGGCGGCTGACCTCGGTCGCGATTTCGGCGATTGTCCCTGCCGACTCGGCCGGCCGAGTGACCCGCACCGACGTGGGCAGCGCTGCCAGCAGGCCGGCCCAGCGCTGCTCGTAAGCCGAGCCCGAACTGCCCGCGAACAGATGCAACCCAGGGGTGGCGGCGCCCGCGCGATCGGCTTTGGATCGCAACTGGGCATCGAGCGCCACGATGCAGTTGCCGAGAATCCCCAGCGAGGCATCGGCATCCTGACCGACGATCAGCAGGTTCGATCCTGAGCGGCGCGCCAACGAGACCGCGGCCGGGCCGGTGATCGACACCGCCTCGCCCAGCCAGACCGACAACGGCCGATCGGCGTCGAATTCGTGCGGTGCTGCGGTTTGGGTCGATTCGACGAGTTGCCGCAGCGCGGCATTTCGTGAGGGATCGGCAGGGAGGTTGCCTTCGAACACGATCGGTTCGGGCCAGTGCCTGTTGCGCTCGCGCGCAAGCCGATTGACCCGCATCAGATAGTCGTCGCGCTCGTCGTCGTCGAGCCAGGCCACCTGAAACGGGTTGTTTCCTTCGACGAGACCATTGGCGTCGTTGTAAATCGCTTCACCGGGACGGGTCAGCAGCCGGGCGGCCGTGTTGCTTTCGCTGAGGATCAGGTGCGCATCGGCCTCGCTGCATTGCAGCGCAATGCGAACCGCCATCTGACCGATCGTCGTTCGTGCCAGCGAGTAGGCGCCTCCCAGGGTTTGCGACCCCAGCAGCACGTGCATCCCGAACGCCCGCCCCTGCCGCACCAGGCGGTCGAGCAGCAGTGCGGCGGTCTGCGAATACTTGTCGTCTTCGACGAAAAATTCCTGGAATTCGTCGACGATCAATAGAATGCGAGGCATCACCACCTCGGGGCGCACGTCGCGAAACGCGGCGATATCCTGCACTCCCTCCTGTCGGAATCGATCGCCGCGCTCTTTGAGCACGGCATCCAGCCGCTCGAGCACACTCACACCGAACTCGCGATCGCTCTCGATCGAGATGACGCGCGCGTGGGGAAGCTGATGCGTGGCATACGTCTTGAATTCGACCCCCTTTTTGAAGTCGATCAGGTAAAACTCAACCTCGTCGGGAGAATAGCGAAGCGCCAGATCGGTCACGATCACATTCAGCAGCGTCGATTTTCCCGAGCCGGTTTTACCGGCCACCAGCACGTGCTGCGAGGTGCCGATACCCAGCCGCAGGTGCTGCAGTTTCGTCGCGCCGGCCCGGCCCAGAGGCACGTCGATCGACTTGCGGCTGTCGGCCGTCCAGTAGCTGTCTTCGCCGGGCACGATGCGATGAAACGGAACTTCGACGCGGCGAATATGCTTCGATCGCTCGCCGGCCTGCTTGATCAGCGTCGCCATGAGCGGCGCCGACGGGGGCAGGTCGGCCGCGAGCGGCAAAGGTTGGGGGCCGATCGCCAGATTGACGAACTGACCGTCCTGCCATTCCAACACCGTCGTTCCGACCTCAAGGTTCGAGAGATCGAACCCCCGCGGAACCGGCTGCGGCGTGTCGACGCTGATCAGCGTATACACGCCGCAGCGGGCGCCGCTGGTGGCAATGCTCACCAGCCGCTGCGCCGCCCGCTCGCTGAAATTCGCGGGAAAATTGGCGACGACCAGAATTCGATAAGGCTCGGCCACTTCGCCGGCGCGGACGTTGTATTCTTCGATTGACGCGAATTCGTTCCGCAGGTACTTCTGAAAGACGTTCTCCATATGCTCGGTCAAATTGGCCAGTTGCTGCTCTATTTGTGCGGTCTCGGTCCAGATGCGATTCGAGATCAATAAATCGTCGTAGTCGGCCAGATGCATGAACGCCGCGAAATTCTCGCCCAGACCGACCGGGTCGAGAATCGTAAATCGCGCATCGCCGGCCGGCAATTCGGCCAGCAGCCGCAGCATGGCGGTCTGCAACACGTGCACCGCCTGCGATCGGCCGGCGCCGCGCGCTTTGAGCAGCAGCGAGGGGGTCTCGGGAAATGGCAGGACTGCCGGAAATCGAAACGTGGTCTCGGCTGGAATCAGGCGCTGATCGGCAGGCAGTCCGTCGGGAATGTCACGCAGATTCACCGTGTAATCGCCGATGCGAAGACCCGAGGGCAGGGTTTCGGGCGCCTTCCAGGCGGGGCTGGCGATTTCGTCCCAATCGGGAAACCAACGCCGGCTTTCGACTTCGAGTGCTGCCGACGCCTCTCTCAGCCGGGCCACGCCGGCTTGCCAGTGCGTCTGGCAGCGCTTCCACAACTCGTCGCGCTGCAGAAATTGCTCGGCCAGTTGCCGCTTCTGGTTTTGCGTCAGCCGTTCGCATTCCCGATCGTAGCCTGTTCGCAGGGCGATCGTCTGACTGCGGTGGGCCGCTTCGGCCGTCAGCAGCCGCTGGTTGTGCCGCCCGGAGGCGTCTTGCAGGGCTTTCTCGCGGCGCTGCCCCGCCTGCTGCAGCTCGTGACGGCGCCGCGCCTCAAGCTCGCCAACCTGTTGCTCGCGGGTTGCCGTAAACTGCGCGAGCGATCGTTCGCGCCGTTCGACAACCGTCGCCTGCCGGGTGCGGTAGTCCTGCTCCCGGGCCTGCAACTCGTCTTTGGCGAATCGCTGCCACTCTTCCTGGTGTGCGCGGGCATCGGTCAGGCTCTGCGCGATCAGCTCGTAGGCTTCAGCGGTTTGTCGCGCGGCGACCGCGAAAGTGATGAGCAGTGCCACAAAGCTGATGCCCAGCGCCGCACCGCAACTGACGAGAAGCCACTCGGACCCGGTCAGCTTGCTGAACCCCAGCCATTGCGGATCGATCGCAAAGGCGATGAAAGCGAACAAGGCCGACCAGACCAGAACCGCCGCGGGCACGAAAACCAATCCTTGAAACAGCCGGGGCATGACCTGTTGTTTCAATCGCTCAAGTCGCTCGGGAACTTCGTGCGTGGCCGCGGCGAATCGCCGCGAAGCCTCGTCGCGATTGCGCGACGGCGTGGGGACGACGCACTGCGGCTCGACCCGCTGCCGCCGCTTTTCGACCAGGGCCAATGCCTGCGTCTGCAGCGCCTCGGCCGCGTTCCATTGCTGCGCCAGGGATTCTCGCGATTGTTGAAACTGCGACGCCAATCGCTCGAATTGCCATTGCGGGCTGTTTTCGGCCTTGTCGTCGTGAATCGATGCCAGCAGCCAGCAATTCTCCTGATACTTGCGATCGACTTGCTCCCGCTCGGCGTCGATCTGCAGGCCGCTGTGGCCGACGCTTTGGCCGTATTCGTCGAGGGCCGCGTCGGTCTCGGCCTGATTTCGGTCGTCCAGCGACTGGCGCTCGGCATCGTACTTTTCATTCGCCGCGGCAATCGACTGGTGAAACTGATCGGTCAGCGCCCGCAGCGTCTGTTCGAGTTTGCGAAGCGATGCCCCATCCTCACTCGATTCGAATTCGGCCAGTTCCTGCTCGGTGCGGCGGCGCTCGGCGACCCCCGACTGCAGGTCCCGCAAGACCTGTCGATAGTGATCGATCGAAAATGGATTCATAACAGCCCTCGCGAAGCCGGGAACGACCTTCGCCCCGGTTGGCCGGCCTCGAATCGCAGCCGCATGCGGTCGTAACGGACCGTCACCATGGCTCGCACTCGCGCTCGGCTTTCGCCAGCTCGTCGGCAAGAAGCTGGATGGCGGCATACGCCGAGGTGACTTCGATCAGCATCGGCTTCAGGTGGTTCTCGTAAATGTTGCGACTGTTTTCGTCAGTCCAGTCGTGCTGGGTCTGTTGCCAGGCGGCCTCGAGCGTTTCGACGGCGTCGCGCAAGCGGCCGATGCCGCTGCCCAGTTCGGCGATTCTCATGGCGCCTCGGCTTTGGGTAAGGGGGCGGGATGCGTCGGCGCCAGATTGACTTCGAGCGAACTTTCGCTCGGGGGAAGATCAACATAGGTATCCAGCGAAGCGACTGTGCGATCGAGCAGCGCCAGAGTGCGCGGCACGCCTCGCTCGAGACACAAGCGGAAGTTCATGACGCGACCGCGATACTCGTCGTATTCGCGAAGGACCTTTTGCGCCCTGCGCCGCACGACTTCGATCATCTCTTCGGCCTGTCGCAGACGGCGCTGGGCCGCTCGAAACGCCTGCTGCTCTTCCAGGCATGCCGGGCGATTGCCGGCCACGGTTCGCATCTTGCAGGTTTCCAGCGCGGTGCGGGTGCGGGCTACTTCGTCGTAGCAGGTTCGAATCTGCCCTTTCCAGTAAAACGGGGCGTCGTGTTCGAGCCATTGCAACGCCCCCTGGGCCTGCTGATCGACGTGCAGCAAGGCCCGCGACGCCTCGTCTTCGAAATTCCGCAAGGCCGACGTAAACGCGGCAATCGCCTCGATCGATGTCACATGCGCTGAATCGGCCAAAGTCAAATGCCCCCCTCCCGAATCATCTGGCCCGAATTAACTGGCCCGAATCAATTCTCGAAAATGATTCGGGGCACGACGCCCGGTGTGCTCAACGCTGTTGCAGGTACTCGTCGAGACGATCGGCCTTGCGAAGCAAAAAGGGAATGTACTCGGTGTTCGATTCCATGAATTGGGCCATCATCTGCAAGTTCCGCTGGAACTCTTCGCAGAAGCGGTGGTTCTCCTGGTCGCGCCACGTGGCGCTCAGCCCGTCCAATTGCCCGGCGAGCGCCGTCATCTGGTCGGTCAGGTTGGCATTGAACTTCTTCAACTGGTTGGCAAACCGCCGCAGTTCTTCCGGGTTGGCAATGGCCTGGAGCATGGGGCAACTCCTCTCGAATCGATGCAGGGACCGCCGTCGCGGCCCCCGTGAGAGCCTCAATTCCTGAAATCCGTCCTGGTCAAGACCCGTTCTCGCTCTCTATAAGAACGCCAGGTGCGCCCGAAAATCAACGGGTTGCCCGGCGGTGGGGAAGGCCCGATGGTCTCGGGATGCTCATTCGTCAGGGAGATTGAGGCTTCGGTCGTCCAGGCTCTCCAGAAACCGACCCCCCGGCGCGACGATATCGGGGTCGGGCCCCGGTAGAATCTCGCCGGTCAATTCACGAATCGCCCAGCGGATCGCCAGATGCGAGGGAATTCCCATCACCTTCGGCCCCATGTAGGCGCGCAACCGCTCCAGTTGCGAAGTCACCCCCATTCGCACGATCGACACCGTGCCCATCAGCCGCACACGCATCATTTCGGGTGGTTGATCGGGCGGGGGGGCCGGGTCGGTAATCCTCGCAGCCAGAAGCGCCGCCAGCGGTTCGTCAGGGACCCCCGCATGCAGTTTTCCCAGAGCCCAGATTGCCGCCCCCCGCGAGAACTCTCCCATATTATAGTTTTTGGGAATGTATTGCCGCAGCAAGTCCTCGGCGGGCGCATAGTTCATCAATCCCATCGCCTCGCACAGATGCGCCACGTGCCGGTCAAAATCGCGATCGCCCCCCCCTGGTTTGCGGAGATCGGTTTGTCGGGTCGCCTTGTCGAGTATTTGGGGCAGCGTCTCAGGGACGGCAATTTTGCGAAGGCCCCAGGCGGTGGCAACGGTGACTTCCGAACGGGTTGATTCGAGCAGTTCCACCAGCCGGTCGGCGGCCGGCTCATGATCGAGAGCACCCAGCAGCAGGGCCGCCTGCTCTTGCCCGCGCCAGCCGTCCGCGGCCAAAACGCCCATCGTTTTCTGGCGAATCGGGCCGTCCAACTCGGCAGTCGCTGCCAGGCGGAACAACTCGTCGCGAACATTGGCCCGGATCCGGGGATGCTGGTCATCGAGCAGCCGCGCGAGAAGGCTGACCCGCTCGCGGGTTGGCCGCGCCACCCAGGCATGCACCCCTTGCTCACGGACATTCGCATCTTCGTTCTGCATCGCCTGCTCGGCCAGCGGCACGACCAGATCGACGTTGACGGCATTGAGGCGCGTCAGGGCGGCCGTCGCGACGCTCGGCTCGGGGTCGACCGCCAGCCGCAGCAAGATCTCAAGCGCTGCATCCGAGCTGTGCTGTTCGAGCAGCGCCACGGCACACAACCGATTCAAGCGGTTGGCCGACGGCAGCGGTTGCAGCCGCTCGCTTTCGGCTTCAAGACCCGAATTTCGGATTCGGCCGGCCGCCCGGGCCGCCGCCAGGCGGACCGTCGCCGGTCGTAATCGATCGTGGACGATCTTCAGCAGCGACCCGACCGCCGCTGCATCTTCGACAGTTTCGGCACCGCGGATCGCCAGCAGCAGGTCGCGATGCCGAACGTTGTGTGCTTCCAGCCGCGCCTGCCAGACTTTGCGGATCGGCACGAAACGCCAGTCGGCCAGGGCCGGCTCGATCAACTGCTTTAAATCAGCGCCGTTTTTCTGCGACGCTTCGAACAAGGCGTCGGCCGCATCTTTCGCGTCCAGAACAATCAGCGCTCGGGCGGCCGCAAATCGCGCCTCGGGGTGCGATGTTTCGGCCGCGACAATCGCGACCAGTCTCGAAGCGGCCGCCGACAATTCGGGAAACCCGCTGCGATGCCCCTGGGCAATGGTCTCGGCAGCCACGCGCTGCAAGTCGGCTTCGGGGCGGGACAGGGCCTCGATCCATAACGCCGTCGTCGATTTCGACAACCCCTGGATCGGCTTGGGGATCGAGACGTCCAATTCCGCATCCATCAGGAAATCGGGCTGAATCTCTCCGCCCGAAGCGACGGCCATGCCCAGCCACAATGCCACCAGACTGCTCGCGACGCCACGCATTGACACCCCCTGATTTCAGCGACCGAACTCACCGCGGTTCGCGGGCCAACGACGCGCCCCTCGGCGCGTCATGGCAACGACACCCGAGTCTTCATCATAACGCAAAGGGATTCGGCACACTACCGCGTCTCCTGCCGATCGATCGGCGTTCGACCATGCCGGTCGGCCGGTATCGCAATCCGTCATCGTCAAAGGCAGTGTTCGAAGACCGTGGTCAAACACCGTGATATCCTGATAGACTTTCTCTCGCGCCTGCCGTCATGCGTCTCAAACTTCACGACCTCGCAGTCAGGATGATCGATGATGCCCCGCCCCCTCGCGACAATTCTGTTCAGTCTCGCTCTCGCTGCCCCGACATTGGCCGCCGACTGGCCGCAGTAGCGCGGTCCCGAGCGGACCGGCATTTCGAAAGAGAGTCGCTTGCTTCGCGAATGGACGGCAGAGGGTCCCGCACTGCGATGGAAGGCGTCTGACATCGGCACCGGTTATTCGTCGCCGGCCATCGCCAAAGGCCGTGTCTACCTGCAGACCACCCGCGGCGACGACGAATTCGCCCTCGCACTCGATGAGAAAACCGGCGACAAGGTGTGGGAGGCTCCGATCGGCAAAGTGGGAAAGAACCGTGGGCCGCAATACCCCGGCACACGCAGCACTCCCACGGTGGACGGAAGCCGCATGTACTGTCTCGCGTCGGATGGTGAGCTGGTCTGCCTTGAGACGACCCGCGGGGACGCAAAATGGAGAAAGCATCTGCGGACCGATTTTGGCGGTGCCGACGGTTCGTGGGCCTTCTCCGAATCGGTGTTGATCGATGGCAATACTCTCGTGTGCACACCCGGCGGCAGCACCGCCGCTCTCGCGGCGCTCGACAAACAAACGGGCGAAACCCTGTGGACGTCGACCGTTCCCAAGGGAGGCAACGCCGAATACTCGTCGATCATGATCGTCGGCGCAGGGCCGGCGAAACAGTACGTCACGTTTCTGCGAAACGGGCTGGTGGGGGTCGATGCCAAGAGCGGTCAATTCCTGTGGATCTACGACAAGACGATCGACCCGGGGGCCAACATTCTCACGCCGATCGTCGTCGATGACCGCGTCTTCTCAGCCGGTTCGCGGACCGGCGGGGGCTTGGTGAAACTGGAGCCTCAGGGAGACGGCGTGACCGCCACCCAGATCTATTTCGATCGCCGCATCGCCCCCAGCATCGGAGGGGCGGTGCTGGTCGACGGCAACCTGTACGGCACGGGCAGCGAAGCCCTGTTTTGCGCCGACTTCGAGACCGGCGAGGTCAGGTGGACCGACCGCTCGGTCGGGGCCGCGTCGGTTTGCTACGCCGACCACCGGCTTTACGTTCGCGGGCACAACAGCGGCGAAGTGGCGCTGGTCGAGCCTTCGCCCAAGAAGTACATCGAACGCGGCCGCTTCCAACAACCCGACCGCAGCAAAACACAGGCTTGGCCGCACCCCGTCGTCGCCAACGGCGGGTTGTACCTGCGCGATCAGGGAGTGTTGCTGTGCTACGACGTCTCGGCGAAGTAAAAGCGGCGCCCCCGCGAGACGACACCCCCGGTTCGCTAGCAATGCACGCGCGATCACAGCGCCGCGCGACCCCCCCTGCCCCCCTTCCACTCCCGAAGGAGTGCGGCGATTCACCGCCGACGCCTCGAACAGGGTCGCATTTCAGCTTCGCAACGGCCTGCAACTCGATGCCGTCGACCTGGCTGCCATCGAATGCAACCTGCCCCTTCGTGAACGGCAATCGGCCGACGACGATTTCATGCAGCGCTTGCAGCAGCACGAGGTTGCAACGGGGCAGCATTGTCGGCAGCGGCCCAAAGGGTTCGTCGGAATCGGTCGCCGTCAGAACCCGGTGGCCGAGCTCCTTCCACCCCGGATTCTGCTCCAAAAACGTTTTGGACGCCCACAAGGAGCCGGTCTGGTTGGCGTCGTCCATGACGATGATGCCCCCCGGCCGAATCAGCTTCGCGGCGGACTGCAGGTCGAACAGTGCAAACTCGTAATCGTGGTTGCCGTCGACGAACGCCAGATCGATCCGGGTTCCCTGTTCCGAAAATTGCTGAAAGAAATCCATCGAGTTGGGTGTCACCGAGTCGTAGAACAAGCGTCCCCGCTTGTTGACGCGCATAAACCGCGACGACGAATGGCATCCGCGGCCCCGCCTCATGAACCGGGCCATAAGCGAGGACGCTTTTGCTACGTCCAACCCGGCGTCGCACCTGCCTGGGCGGCACACTGCATCGTTGCCGATTCATCGTACCCTGAGTGCCGCCCGACAGGTGCGCTTTGGCGTTCGGCGTTGAAAGCCCCAGCCGGACGACCGCCGAATTCAGTCCGCGTTTCCACGTTGACAAAAATCTGATTCTAGTGATTGCGTGCGCATCGGCGGGGGTTTAGACTTAATCTGAGGGAGTTGCGCGCTGTAATTGTTCGTAACACTGTAACACGAAAGGGGCCAGGTAATGGTCAAATCGTATCGACTGGTCTTACAGGGACGGAAAGGTCGTCACGTGGAGCACTTCGGCGCACCGGAAATCAAAGCGGACTCAATCGTTCACATATCCGCCAGCGAAGTCGTAATTGCTCCGCCGCCCGTCATAGCTGTTCACTCCCCCGGACAGACCGCGTCGGGTGATGTCTTAAGTCGGGTCCGAGACCGAATTATTGGAGCTGCCGACGTCGCTGTGATGAACGTTGCTCCCAGCGAAGGCCGAGTGGATTTCGTCCTCTCAGTCGACTGGAGCCAGCCATTAGTCATCGTCGTCGACATTACGATATTCGATGCACCCGCCCAAACAGTGCTGGGTTAGCAGCCTGTGCGCTGTGACACAGTGCCACCGCGGCCGGTGATGTCGAGACAGTCCTGGGTCTTATTGCCGAAGACGTTGTCTTTCTGGTTGCCGGTCAGCCACCGATGCGCGGGCGGAGCGCCTTCGAGAGCGGCCTTCGCGGCCTGCTGACGAAGCACCGCATTGAATCCACCGGCGACATTCAGGAGGTCGAGGTTTCCGGAAGCCTGGCGTACTGCTGGAGCATCCTCACCGTCCGAATTGTCCCCCTCGCGGGCGGCAACGCGATGGTTCGCGCGGGAAGCGCCGTATCGATTCTTCGCAAGCAGGTTGGCGGCCAGTGGGTCGTCGTGCGTGACGCCAACCTGTTGGCGGTGGTATCGTAACGGGACGCTTCTCTCTCGCGTACAAGCAATTCGCGTTCCTTTGGGGTGGACCCCGTTGTCTAGACCAAAAAGCATCATTTCTTAGAGAGACTGGCTTTCAGCCAGTTTCCCCGGCGGGTGAGGGCCGCGGCCCTCACCCGCCGCGACCCCTTGAACTTCACTCACGCACGGGCCTTCGGACCCGCTACCA
>SIAF01000142.1 GCA_009691905.1 Planctomycetaceae bacterium
TTCCTTCCGTGGACTGCGGCTTGAATTACCAGCAGCTTCGCGGAAGAACGCCGTTTTTAGCAAGATCACTTTCGAGCTCCCCGCCGATCAAGTCCTATTGAGAGTCGTTTTGCGTTGTTTTTCGTGGGATTGAGTGAATCGCACCCTTTGCAAAGTATGTTTGGTTTAGGGAATCATCTGGTAAGGAATTCTGCCGTGCATTCGTATTCGACGAAGTCACGCCGGCGCTTGCTCGATGACAGCAATGCCGGATTGGCCAACCTGGCCCTTGACGGACTTCGCTGAGAATTGCAGGCAACACGCGGGTCCAACCGTCTGGCAAGTGCCAGAAGATTGTCGCCTGAACCGCAAGTTCGTACTTCTGTTTGAAAATATGGTGTCCTATGGACCCAAGAAAGATGTTTAGCGACGAACGTCACGATGCATTCTGCGTATTTTGCGGAGCAGAACCGAATACCCGCGAGCACGTTGCTTCGAGAATTCTGCTGGACGATCCGCTGCCGGACGACGTGCCCGTCGTATTTTCGTGCCATGCCTGCAACAACAGCTTTTCGCAAGACGAGGAATACTTGGCGTGCTTTATCGACTGCGTGATTAGTGGGACGACTGACCCAGCCATTGTTCAACGAACAAAGGTTCGAGCGAGTCTTCGCCACACTCCGGCGCTTGCAACCAAGATTGCCTCCGCACGCCGCGAGGACGAAACCGGCGCAATTGTTTGGAAACCCGAGGACAACCGTGTGCGCAACGTCGTCGTCAAGCTCGCTCGTGGCCATGCGGCTCACCAGTACAGCGAACCCCATCTCCAGGAGCCAGAGCGCGTCCTGATTGTCCCACTGATCGTTATGTCTCCCGAACAACGGGAAGCATTCGAGCACATTCCAGAATCCCCGGGCTGGCCAGAAATCGGTACTAGGGCATTCCTGAACACGTTCGTGACGGGAAAGAAAAGCTACTCAGCCGAAGGTGGCTGGGAGGTGCTGCAGCGCGGGCGGTATCGTTATGCCGTCGCACAACCGGGAGAGATTGTCGTTCGCATTGTGCTGAGCGAGTTTCTTGGCTGCGAAGTTACGTGGTAAGGGCTGACCATAACTCGCGGCGACCGGCGATTTGGCGAACTGGGCAAAACGGGTAATCGCTTCTGAAAACTCATCCGGTTCTGTCAAACGAACGTCGATTCAAGTGCCGATAGTGTAACTACGCGTTAGTTCGACCAGTCGGTGGCGGCGTGGCACCTCCAGAAAAATGGTGGCTCGACCGAAGGATCCACCGGACCGGTTCGCTGATTGTTGATTTCAATGATCTGACCCCTGAGAAACCACCCCCTGCGCCGCGCCCGGCATGGAGGAAAGGACGCCGTCTATGAGTTGCCGCATTCGCCTTGTGTTAGCGCTGCACGACCACCAGCCGATCGGGAATTTCGACGGCGTTTTCGCGGCCGCCTATCACGATAGTTACGCTCCGCTGCTGGAGGTGCTCGAACGCTACCCTGAAATTCCGATCGCCCTGCATACGTCGGGCAGTCTTCTGGAGTGGCTGGTCGAGAAGCACCCCGAGTACATTGATCGGGTGCGGAATCTGGCCGATCGCGGGCAGATCGAGATTATCGGCGGGCCGTTTTACGAGCCGATTCTGGCGACGATTCCCCGGCGCGATCGCATCGGGCAGATCCGCGCTTACACTCGGTACCTGGAAGACGTGTTCGGGGTGACGGTTCGCGGGATGTGGATTCCCGAACGGGTTTGGGAACAATCGTTCGCCGGCGACATCACCGAGGCGGGCATCGAATACACGATTCTGGACGACTGCCACTTCCGCAATGCCGGGCTGCGCGACGACGAATTACACGGTTATTACCTGACAGAAGACGAAGGCCGGCTGCTGAAGGTTTTTCCCGGCAGCGAGCAACTGCGGTACACGATTCCCTTTGCCGACCCGCAGGAAACGATCAACCATCTTCGCGAAATAGGCGACCGCTTCCCGAATGCGGTCGTCACGTTCGGCGACGACGGCGAGAAATTCGGGACGTGGCCAGGCACACAGCAGCACGTCTACCAGAACGGCTGGATCTACCGTTTTCTGGACGCGCTCCGCGCCAACGCCGACTGGCTCAAGGTCACGACCATGTCCGAGGTGGTCGACCAGGTGGCGCCTTTCGGGCGGATCTATCTTCCCGATGCCAGTTATCGCGAGATGACCGAATGGGCGTTGCCCGTCGCCCGGCAGGTCGAGTATTTCGAGCTGGTCAGCAGCCACGAGACGGCCGCCGACTGGTCGCAGCTTAAGCCGTTTCTGCGAGGCGGGTTCTGGCGTAACTTTCGCGCCAAGTATCCCGAGAGCAACGAAATGTACGCGCGGATGCTGCAAGTCAGCGAGCGTTTACACGAGCTGGCAAGCGGTGAATCAGGTTGCGCTCGGGCCGACCTGCTCTCGCAGGCGCAGACCGAACTCTATCGGGCACAGTGCAATTGCCCGTACTGGCACGGCGCGTTCGGCGGACTCTACCTGCCACACCTGCGGAACGCCGTCTATCAGCATTTGATCGCTGCCGACACCTTGCTCGAACAGGCCGCCGGTCGCGAAGGACCGTGGGTTCGCATTGATGCGGCCGACTACAATCTCGACGCCCGCAAAGAGCTCAGGCTCGCCAGCGACCGGCTGATCGCCTATATCGCCCCCAGCCGCGGCGGACATTTGTACGAGCTCGACTTGCGCGCCATCAGCCACAACCTGTTGGGCACTCTCAATCGCCGCCCGGAGGTGTATCACGACAAGGTGCGCGCGGCGGGCCGGCATCAGGAACAGCACGACGAGCACCAGGCGGTCAGCATTCATGATCTCGTGGCCTTCAAACAGCCCGATCTGCACAAAAAACTGCAATACGATCACGGGCCGCGAAAAAGCTGCGTCGATCACTTCTTTCAACCGGGCCTGTCGCTGGAGCGGGTGCAGGCCGGCGAGGGCGAAATCGGCGATTTCGCCGCGGGCGTCTACGAATCGGTGCTGCGTCGTGCCGACGACGCCGTCCAGGCCCGGCTCACTCGTCACGGACACCTTGGGCCGTATGCGATTTCGGTGAGCAAAACGATCACGCTCGAACGCGGTAGCGGTCGGCTCGACATCGTCTACGAACTGTCGGCCCTGCCGCTGAATGTGCCGCTGCACTTCGGCATCGAATTCAACTTCGCCGGAATGGCGGCAGGCGCCAGCGATCGCTATTACTACGACGCGAGCGGCCGGGAACTGGGCCCGCTCGAAACGGTGCAAAATCTGCCCCCGACCGACCGAATCGGCCTCGTCGATGAATGGCTGGGACTGGACGTGTCGCTGGAGTGGTCGCAGGCCGCCGGCGTCTGGACGTTTCCCATTCAGACGATCAGCCAGTCGGAAGCCGGTTTCGAAGCGGTGCATCAGAGCTGCACGGTGATTCCGCACTGGCAATTCATTGCCCCCGCCGATGGCCAGTGGCGCGTGCAGATCACGCTGGCCGTCGATACGTCGGCGGCTCAGGCGCGCAAGCTGCGGGCGGCGAAGGCGGCGGCGTAGGCTGAGGCATACGACTTGCGTCGAGCGTTGCCAATGGGTCAATAAGGAAGATACTCCACTTGATTCCGCATTTCAGCCGCGGTCAAGACTTCGGCCAAGAGTTGCAAATCGCGGACAGCCTGACCAACCGAGATTCTCTCTTGATGGGAATAAGCAAGCCCGACGAAGTCGATGCCGTTTGCGAGCCGTCGGTTCGCTTCGCGCAATAGATCCGCATCCATGCTCACGAGAATGCGTCCCAGAATCCCCGCACGATCCAATAGATCCGGATCGGCGAGCCGGTCGCTGTCGTCTTCTTGTGCGGTTAACACGTCGATGCCCCGGTCGCGCAATCCATCCGTAATACCGCGCTTCACATGGACATCCATGAGGTATCGGAGACTCACGACATCTCAATCGATGGATCGAGGGAAGCCTTGCGACTTGGAAACCCGTCAGGGCAATAGGCCGAGGCTGCGTAGCTTTTGACGTACAGGAGAATTCAGAGAATTCTTCCGCAATTCGTCAAACTCCTTCACCTGCCGTTCGATTTCAGCATCGATTTCGGATTTGTGGTCGTAATAGAATGCTAAGGCGGCGTGAATTTGAGCAAGCGACAGATAGCCCGAGTGCGCGTCGAAAATTCCTTCCGGGCTGAGCCCTTGCCCGGTTTGGTCAAGCACCACTTCGATCACCTTGACGTTGGTGTCGTCGATCCATGCGACTCCACGTTCATCCAGGCGAATGTGCGTCTCAACGGCCGTGATCATCGCGTCCTCAGGCAGAGAAATACCTTCGCAATTGATAATATCAAGAACGTGACACGCTGGGAACAGGGACTCACCGCGGAAATGTCCTGCCGCGTCCTGTGGTTCCCAGAGTTGCGTCCTTTCCAATTCATTGACTGATCGGATTTTTCATGAATTTTTACTCTCGCCGGCAAAGATTTGCTTTCCGACATGTTCTTTCGAGCGACATAACTATTCCCAGTCTTTCGGTCGCGATTCTTATGCAGATGCAGATTGTTGCGAGTTGGGGGCAATCGAATCCAGAACCGTCGCGTCCGGACGACCAGAAACAGGTCAATACCAATCTCGATGCCGAGATTGTCGCACTCACCCAGCGCATTGAAGCCACGCCCGACAGCGTCGACCTCTACTCCCGTCGCGGCGACAAGCACTTCTTTCGCGGTCAGTTTGCCGAAGCAGTCGCCGATTTCGACAAGATGGTCGAGCTGCAGCCCGACCTGGAAAAGGAACACTGGCGGCGGGGGATCGCGTACTTTTACGCGAAGCAATACAAAGACGCGACGCGGCAGTTCGAGATCTATCACAGCTTCGACGACGTCGATCGAGAAAATGGAATCTGGCGTTATTTGTCGCAGGTCAAATCTGCAGGAAAAGAGCAGGCTCGCAAGGGGCTGCTCAAGTACGAGAAAGACGACCGCGAGCCGTTTCCCGACGTCTACAAACTGTTCGCCGGCGAACTGACCGGGGACGAAGTGCTGGCCCGCATCGCCGAGGCAAAAATCTCACCCGTCGAACGCCAGAAGCGGCTGTTCTATGCCGAGCTGTATGTCGGGTTGAACAATTTTGTGGATGACGAGACCGAGGCGGCACAGAAGCACCTTCACGAGGCGGTCGAAAACCGATGGGGTCAGCAAGCCGGCGGCGGCCCCGGCTGGATGTGGCATGTGGCCCGTGTGCATTGCGACTTGTTGCGCGACGCGGCTGTGAAGAAGAAATAGCGTGCATACCGATCTCGGAAAGGCAAGCGGGACGCTTACCCTACGAGAGGCCGTGTCGGCGGAGTTTTTGCCGCAAAGTGGCCCGATGCAAGCCCAGCAACTGCGCCGCAGCGGCGCGATTCTGGCCGCAGCGCTTGAGAATCGCTTCCAACAGCGGCGGCTCGACGAGCTGCAGAAAACGCTCGTACACCTGCGGATCGGCCGAGTCCGGCTGGTCGAGACCGACCTCGGCCGCCCAGTCGGCGATATGCCGCTGCGCCCGCTGAGCGGGAGTCGCCTGACCGGGCAGATTCAGGGCTGCCGCCGAGGGCAGGTGCTCGGGGCGAATCTCGCCGCCGCGGGCGACGATCGCCGCGTGTTCGATGGCGTTTCGCAATTCGCGGACGTTTCCCGGCCAGGAGCGGTTAGTCATCTCCATGACGGTGTCGTCGGCCAGGCGCAGGTTGCGCGCCTCGCCTGCCGGGCGAAACTGTGTGAGAAAATGCGCGGCCAGCGCAGGGATGTCTTCACGCCGTTCACGCAATGCGGGGAGATGAATGTGAAACACGCCCAGTCGAAAATACAGGTCTTCCCGAAAGTGCCCGGCAGCGATCAGGTCGGGCAACGAGCGGTTCGTTGCCGCCAGGATCCGCAATTCGACCGGACGAGCACGCGTGTCGCCGACCGCCAGCACTTCACGCTGCTCGAGGGCGCGCAAAAGTTTGACCTGGACTCCGACCGGGACGTCGGCAATTTCGTCGAGCAAGACAGTGCCGCCGGCCGCCAGTTCGAAGAGTCCGCGGCGATCTTCGGTCGCTCCCGTGAACGAACCGCGCACATGCCCGAACAATTCGCTTTCAATAAGGCCCGGGTTGAGTGCCGGAATACAAACCGGCAGGAACGGCCCTTCGCGGCGTGCGCTGTGCCGATGGATGGCCCGCGCCACCAGCTCCTTTCCCGTTCCGCTCTCGCCGGTGATCAGCACGCTGACCTCCGATGCGGCGACGAGCGCGATCTGCTTAAAAATCTGCTGCATCGACGGAGCCGATCCAACCAGCGTCTGGTTGTCGGTCGGCGTCAGTCGTTCGCCGGGCGACGGCGTGTCGTTGCTGACAGACCCCAGCGCCCGCCTTAACACGGCCGTCGCCTGGTCGAGATCGAATGGTTTGACGAGATAGTCGAACGCGCCTGCCTCCATGGCCCGCACGGCCGTGTCGAGGCTGCCGAAAGCCGTGATCACCACGACGGGCTTGGCCCCCAGTCGCTGATGCAAAAGCTGCATGGCGGCCAAGCCGTCCATTCCGGGAAGCCGGATGTCCATGACAATGGCGTCCGGTCGGCAACCCTCGTCAGCCAGCTTGAGCGCGTCTTCGGCAGAAGCAGCCACATGCACGGCATGCCCGTCTTCGGTCAGCGCTTCGCGGAACGCCCAGCAAATGGCCGGTTCGTCGTCGACAATCAGAACGGTGCTCATGGCGGGAGGAGGGTCACAAAGTCGCAGAGATAAAGAGTTAAAGAGTCACAGAGTCACGAATCTGAAATCTCAGATTTGAGATCAGATTTCAGATTTCAAGAGTTGTTCCCGCTTTCCGCTTTCGGCTTTCCGCTTTTCCCCGCCGGTCGGATCGACCGCCGGCAGCGTCAGCCGAAAGATCGTTCGTCCCGACTCGCGCAGCCAGGCCAGCGATCCACCATATTCGACGGCGATTCGGCGGGCGAGTGATAACCCCAGGCCGACCCCCTCGGGTTTGCCGGTCACAAAGGGATCAAACAACGAGTCGGCGATGTCCGGCGGGGGGCCGGGGCCGGTGTCGCAAACGTCGATCGTGACAAAGAGTCCGTCGCGGCGGGCTTCCATGGAAACCGACCCCCGACGTCCCGCGGCCTCGATCGCATTGAGGCCCAGATTGAGAATCGCTGCCCGCAAGCCTTCAACTTCGACGACGACACCGGTCGAATCGACAGTCGGAAAGCGGGTGCTCAAGACGACACCGGCGTGTTCACAGGTGGGCCGCAGCAGCGGCTCGATTTCAGCCAGCAACTCGCCGACATCGCACCAGGTCGCTTCCCGGATTTCGGCGCGTCCCAGCGAAAGCAGCCCCCGCACCTGAGTTTCTGTCAGCGACAATTGTCGCAAAGCGACATCGAGACTCGTGTCGGCCGAAACCGAGGGGCACCGCCGCTGGTGCAGTTGCAACGCCAGGCGCGCCCCGGCGACGCCGTTTCGCAGTTGATGTGCCAACCCACCGGCCAATTGCGCCAGCAATCGGGTGCGTTCGGCATCGGCGATCGACCCGCGCAGTCCCCGCAGTTGGGCCGCCATTTGATTCACCGAAATCACAAGTTCCTGAATCTCATCCCGCCGGCCATCGTCGGCGATCTCAAGAAAATCGCCCGCGGCGATCGAGGCCACCTGGGCCTGCAGTCGCCCCAGCCGCCGGCTGAAACGATGCGCCAGCCAGAGCGCGACGACCGACGTCAGGGCCAGCGCCGGCCCGCCAACCATGACCGGCAAAACTGCCGCGTCCCATTGAACGCGACTCCAGCGCTCGACCGGGTAAAAGATGTACAGAGCGCGGATTTCGCGATCTCCCCGAGGTTGCAACCGCGCCACAAAATAACGGGCGTCGCCCAGGGCGACCGTCGGCAGCGCCGCCAGCGAAGACAGATCGCGGCGCGTGGGCGCCGTCGAGATGCCGGCGGGAAGCTGCGTGGCTTCCGGCAGAGTCGAGGCGATCACGGCTCCCGATTCGTCGCAGGCGACCAGATGCGCCCCCGAAAACCCGCGAATTTTCAAGAGGACCGGCACCGTGTAATTGACGTTGGTCTGTGACAGCGTGTCGATTGTGTTTTGCAATTGAATCAGGGTCTGGCGTTCGCTGCGGCGCACAGCCAGCGTGACCGCCACGATCGTGAGTGCCGTCACTGCCAGTAGAACGACGGCTGCGAACGGCAGCAGAATTTGATGACGAATCGGCCAGCGCATCCGGGTGACTCGCACAGAACCTGGGGGCGGTGCGTTGCGAGACGGTGGAAAACCGCTCCCAACCCGCCGTCACCTTGAGCATACCGCGAGCGCGTGCCGTTTGAAAGGATGCTCTCAAGCGCCTGGGCGCGGCAAAGAACGTCGTCGAGCCGGCTGACCGCATCGTTTCCGATGGGGCCTGCCGGCTCGGCCGACGTTCCTCTTCAGGGGAGACCTGTCGAGATAGATATGAAACCGCAAGTTGCGGGAAGGATTCAGAAGAACCGGGTCATGGTCACCTTAACCATGACCCGGAGGTCATTCAGCAAACAAAACTAGTTGCAGCAGTTCGCAGCCGGAGCGGCGCACGTCGGGCAGCAGTTGGCCGGAGCGGCGCACGTCGGTTCGCAGCAAACGGGAGCGGCGCAGGTCGGGGCGCAGGTGTTGCAGCAGCTGCTTCCGCAACCGCAGTGGCTACGGCAGCACTTGGGTTTGCAGCACTTGGGCTTGCAGCAGCGAGTGCGGCAGCACTTGGGTTTGCAGCACTTGTGACGGTGGCAGCAGCTCGAGCCGCAGCTCGAACCGCAGCTCGAACCGCAGGTCGTCCCGCAGCTCGGGGCGCAGCAGACCGGAGCGGCACAGGTCGGGGCGCACGACGGCGCGCACATCGCGGCCGGCGCAGCGCAGCTGCAATCGGCCGACGCCTGCGTGGCGGCGGCACAACAGAACAAAACGGCAGCGGTCAATGTCGTCCACTTCATTATGGGCATCTCCTGGAAAGGTGTTGGTCGTTCGGGGACTGAGGCGAACCCGAGAAATCCCTCGGGGCAACTTGTTTCCTGCCGGCCGGATGCACAGCATCAGACCATTCGTTAGGATTGCAGCGTGGGATTCACAGCAGATATTTTCGTCCGAGCGTATCGCGAAGCATTACGGCAAAGCCCGCGCGCTGTGCTCGCCAAGCGTTCTCGGCCCGGTTGTGCCGACAATTCTCGGGATTTCGCCGCCCGGCCCAAGCTACAGACGTTACGTCCCGAACAGCACTTACAATGCGCATCCGCCGCTGTCGGAAGCATGCCGCGGACGCTCGTCCAGCGGAGCGGGCCGTGAGTCTCTTTCTCGCAGGCGCTGCGACGTTGGGATGGCTCAGTTTGCCGGTTGTCATCGGGCGCTTGCGCCGCGGCCTGCGAAAAACCTCCCTGGACCGACTCTGGCTGTGGCTCGTTGCCGCCTGGATTGTCTGGGGGCTGGCGGGAGCGGCCGGGGCGACCTCAATCACGGTGGGTGCCGTCGATTTGGCCTGGTATTCTGTGGCGGTCATAGCGCTTGTACCGCCGATTGCCGTGCTCGGCGCCCGGCGGCCGATCCACCGGGCGTGGCCCTGGTTTGTCCTGTTGCCATTGATGTGCGTTTTTTCATGGCCCGCGTTCTCGGCATTGGCTCAGGGCTGGCCACCCGCCCCCTGGACGCTCGAAGAACCGGTTCTCGCCGGCTACGTTCTGGTGCTGATCATGGGTGCCGGCAACTACCTGGGATTGCGATATACGGTCCCCGCGCTGCTGTGGACGACGTCGCTTTTTTTTCTGGTGGGTTCGTTATGCCCGGCAACAGTTGACTGGATGCCGCCGGCCGCGATCGCCCGGAGCGGGGCCACACTGCTGATCGTTGCTTCTGCGTGGCTGGCGACCTGGACAGCAAGACGCGACACCGCCCGCCGGACAACCGCCGACGGTGCCGCGTTTGACCGGGTCTGGCTCGACTTTCGCGACACGTTCGGGGTTGTCTGGGCACGCCGCGTTCAGGAGCGTTTTAACGAGGGCATGCGCCACCAGGCTCAGAATGTGCGACTGGGAATCAATGGTCTTGAGTCTGCCGATCGCGCCACGCAAGCCGCGCCACCCATCGACCCGATGGCGAGGCGATCGGCTGAAAAAGCACTGCGCTGGTTGCTGCAGAAGTTCGTCGATTCCGAATGGATTGACGCCCGTCTGGTCAACGACCCGGGCACGAAGTAAGCTGCGGTTTTCATGCTCGAGCGGTCAGGTGCCGCCCGGGCCATCGGTGGACGAAGGTCCCATGAACTCTCACCCGGCTTATGGAGATTCTGAACGGCGTGCCGCCGAGCCGCTGATTCGGCTGGCGCTTGCCGAAGACCTCGCAGACATCGGCGACATCACGACCCGCGCACTCATCGCCGCCAACCAATCGGGATCGGTGCAGATCGTCGCGCGACAGACGGGTATCCTCGCAGGGGTATCGGTGGCGCAGCAGGTTTTCGAAGGTCTCGATTCCCAGGTTCAATTCGTCAACTGTCTGGACGACGGTGCGGCGTTGGGGCCGGGGACGGTCGTGGCTGAGCTTTACGGCTCTCTGCGGTCGCTGTTGACCGGCGAACGGACGGCGCTGAACTTTATTTCACACCTCAGCGGCGTCGCCAGCTTGACGCGACGGTACGTCGACGCCGTGGCCGGCACGCGGGCCCGAATTTACGACACCCGTAAGACTCTGCCTGGCTGGCGCGTGCTCGAGAAGTACGCCGTGCGAATCGGTGGAGGTTGCAATCACAGAATGGGTCTGTTTGACATGGTTCTGATTAAGGACAACCACATCGCCGGCTGGAAAGTTTCAGGAGTCGACCACTCCATTGCCTCGGCAGTGCGTGCCGCGCGCGACGCGGTCGGTCCCGATGTGGCTATCGAAGTCGAGGTCGAATCGCCGGCTCAACTTCACGATGCGCTGGATGGCCGGCCCGACCTGGTTCTGCTCGATAATATGCCCACCACCCTGCTTCGTCAGGCGGTGGCGATTCGCGACGCCCGCGCACCGCAGGTCGTGCTGGAAGCCTCGGGCGGCGTGTCGCTTGCGAGCGTAGCCGACATTGCCAGGGCCGGCGTTGAACGAATCAGCTCTGGCGCCCTGACCCACTCGGCCGTGGCCCTTGACCTGGCGTTCGACTGGAAGTGAACTGTAGTGAATTTCAACTTTGGTGCTCATTGCAGAGAGAACGAGAAACTATGCTCACGCGACGCGAATTCAATCAGCGGCTGGCAGGCGCCGGCTTGTTCGGAGCGACCGGCTCGTTATTCACAGGTTGCGAGCAGCGGCAGGAAATTCCCGCGGGGCGAAGTTCGTCGCCAGCCGGATCACGAACAAAACTGACGATCGGCATGATTGCCAAGAGCCAGTCGAACCCGGTGTTTCTTGCCGCCCGGAAAGGGGCCCAATCCCGCGCGGCCGAGCTGTCGCAGGAAACCCCCACGCAGGTCGCCATCGACTGGCAGACTCCGAATGACGAAGACGCCCAGAAACAGGCCGAGTTCATCGAGCAACTCGTTGCCGGCGGAGTCGATGCCATTACCATCGCCTGTTCTGACGCGGGAAAAGTCTCGCGGGCCATTGATACCGCCATCGCCAAGGGGGCCACGGTGATGTGTTTCGATTCCGACGCGCCCGAATCGAAGCGGCTGTGTTATGTCGGCACCGATGACGAAGAAGCGGGCCGTCTCGTCATGCAAAACGTCGCCAAATTGCTGGGCGACAAGCCAGGAGTGGTCGCGATTCTCGCGGGAAACGAAACCGCGACGAATCTTCAAAAACGCGTTGCCGGAGCGCGAGCCGAATTAGGCCGACACTCGAACCTCACGCTCAAAGAGGTGTACTACCATAAAGAGACCCCGCAGGACTCGTACGCGGCCGTCGAGCGTGCTCAGAAGGCCCACCCTGAAATCACAGGCTGGGCCATGATTGGCGGCTGGCCGATCATGGTCGACAAGCCGCTCCCCTGGGAGAAGGGAGAGGTGACTTGCGTCAGCATGGATACGCTCCCCCAGCAACTGGAGCATCTCCGCATGGGAGACGTTCAGTTACTGCTCGGCCAGCAATATTATTACTTCGGCCGGCAATGCGTCGACGTCCTCTTCAGAAAAGTCGTGGGAGGGGACAAACCCGAAAAGACGGTCGATTTTGCCCCGCTGGACCGCGTGACAAAAGAGAATGTCGACGAGTATGCCAAGAATTGGGACAAGTGGTCGTAATCGGGAATGTCGAAGTTCGAATGTCGAATGAAATTGACATCCCTCGCGGCCATGAGTGAAAAGAACCCGTAACGTTACGGGGATGCGGCTGGCAAATGTCTCATCTTGGGCCGCGTCAGGAATATGCGATTACCCTGTTCGGTGCCCGTGGGCGTTCGCACTCATCACGCGGAGCGATGATGACTACTTTAATTTCTTGAGGTATCGACCAAAAAACTCGTACCCTTCGCTGAGCGTGCGTTCCAACTCCGGGCCGCCCCAACCATGATTGGCGCCCAGCATCAATTCGACCCTGCCGGGTACTTTCGCTTTTGTCAAGGCCCGCGCCATGGTGTAGGCCTGGTCGTAGGGGACCAGGACATCTTCGGTTCCTTGAAACAGCAGCATCGCCGCGTCGCCCGAATTCACATAGGTCAGTGGTGAAGCGCGACGGTACTCGGCCGCTTTTTCGTCCTTGGTGCCGCCGATAAAGTTCCGGACGATATTCTGCGAGGCTTCCGGATATTCGCCGAGAAGATCGACCGGGCCGAAATACGCGACGACCGCCTGGACTTTGCTGGACTGCTCGGGCCAGCCGCCGTCGCCTTCCAGGCCGTCGTCTTTGTCCATCGTCCCCAGAAGCATCGCCAGGTGGGCGCCGGCCGAAAAACCGATGGCGCCGATGTGGTTGGGATCGAGTTGCAATTCGTCGGCATGAGCGCGCATCCAACGGACGGCGCATTTCACGTCTTCGACCTGAGCGGGAAACCGATTCTGCGGTGCGAACCGATATCCGACCGATGCGGCGACATAGCCGCGTTTAGCGGCTTCGCGGATGGCATCCTTCAGGTCATCTTTTTTTCCGCCCGCCCAGCCGCCTCCGTGGATGAACAGAATCCCGGGTCTGGCCGCACGGCCTCCGGTCGGTCGCGCCAGGTGCAGTGTCAGTTTTTTCCCGTCGGCAACGCCGTATTCGGCCTCTTCGCGAAATTCGATTTGAGCCACCGGGTTGACGGGGGTTGCCGCCGGTGCAACCGCGGCCGGGCGATCTTTGTTCTTGCGGACGAACTGCCCCCCTTTGACCTTCATGCTCAAGCTGTAGACCTGTTTCGAACAGGTGAGATACAGCGTCTGTCCGTTTTCGCCGCCGAAGGTGACGTTCGAGCAGAACTCGGCCGTCGGGATCAGCCCCAGCGAATTGCCGAACCGATCGACGACCCACACCCCGCCGCTGCCGGTCAGGTACAGGTTGTTGTTTTCGTCGATGCTCATCCCGTCGGGATCGATCCGCTTCTCGTCGGCGACGGGGGGATCGAAAAACAACTGGCCCGGCCCGACCGTGCCGTTGGCTTGAATCGGGTACGACCGCCAGTTTTTCGGGCCGTCATCCGAAACATACAGCGTCTTCCCGTCATTCGACACGATGCAGCCATTGGTGACCTGCATGTCTTCGATGATTTTTGTGACTCGTCCGTTCGCACCAAGCAGATAAACGGCACTGGTCGATTTCTTGTCGAAATCAGGATCGGTGAAATAGATGTCGCCGTTGGGGGCTTGCGCAATATCGTTGGGTTGATGCAGCGCCAGATCGTGCAGCAGAACCTTCGTATCGGCCGGACCGCCGCTGCCGATGCCATAGCTGAGCACCCGATGTCCGTAGGCCTGGGCGGCGATCAATCGTCCGTCGTTGGCCAGATACGTTCCGTTGACTCCCTCGGTCTTGTCGAGCCAGACGGTGATTTTACCCGGCGCATCCAGTCGCAGGATCTGCGTGTTGTCGCTGCCAAACGCCGTGAAATACAGTTTTTTTGTCTGCGGATCCCAGGTCGGACCTTCGAAGAACCGCTCGTCGCCGTAAACGGACACCAGCTTCGCACCGTCGGTCACCGTTGCCGGAACCGGCACGTCGGCGGCCAAGAGGGTCAAGGCTCCTGCCAGGTTGACAAGCAGGGTCGACAGCCAACACACAACACGCGCGCGATCGAGCATAAATGTCGCCTTTCATCGGGGAAGAAACAGCCAGAGCAAGCCCGCCGGTTTGATCAAAGATCGAAGTCAAATTCCAAAGACTATGCGTCGTCGTGCCGACGAAGCTTTTCCGTCGCCCCCAGTTCCCGCAGGTAGGTCGAGGTAATGGCCTGCATTGTACGGCTTAGCTGTGCTTCGGTCTATTTCCGGGACGGCGCGCGCCATGCACTGGAAACGGGTGTACACGGCGTGCTTCGCCGGGCCGTGCCAGCGCCGTCAATGCCGCGGCCAGGCAACCAGCCCAACGCCGTTCAACTCCGATCGCGCAACCACCAAACCGGCCACCATCTGATACGCCCCTTATCCCCCCTTTGTGGAAATTGCCGGAGCAGCTCCCATTGATTGCCAATTGGCAATCAATGGTGGGTCGGCCTAACCCGTTCTATCGCATTGGGTTCGAAAGACGCCTCTCCATTGATTGCCAAGTTACTTCGAAAAAATCGAATATCGTGTCGTTGCATGGCTTTCTCGACAGGGATTGGCGCCCCGCTGGAGTACAGCCTCCTCAGGAACTTGAAGTCAGGGACGGGGGAAATTGTCCCCGTGCGTGTCGGCTGAATCGAAAAAATCTTTAACCACGGATGACACGGATTTCACCGATGTGCATGGCGACCTGGGCCTGAAATATCAGTGAAATCCGTGCTACTAACCATACGAATCTGTGTCGTCCGCGCAAATTTTACACCG
>SIAF01000143.1 GCA_009691905.1 Planctomycetaceae bacterium
GGGACTTGGCTCTCGAACCGACCGACAGTTCCTAACAAGGCCCCAACACGCGTCATCCTCTCTTTTGTCCTGCCAGATCTTCCCCACCGAAACGGCCGGAGACCGTCCGTCCATTGCTTCGGACAACGGGTTGGACGAATGTTTACGTCCCCGACGCCGTAACACCTGTTTCACATTGTGGTTCGGACTTCCACGCGACATCGCGAAACTGGTCTATTCCAATTCCCGGAAACCGGGCATACTGCGGCGACTTCACAATTTTGGACATCGCTACGAACCAGAAAATCCCGACCATCTGCCAAGGACGGACGGATGAACGCCGCACTCGCCAAACGCCGCAACTCGCGGGTCGCCTCGTGCTGCTTTGTGCTTTGCGCTGCGCTACTCGCGACCGGTTACTTCATGTTGTCGCAGCCGAGGCCGCCCTTGCCCGCATTCGATCAGGGTGATCGCAGCACATCGTTCGCGCTTCGCCGACAGGCCCAGACACTCGAAGAATCCGAACCGCAGCAATCCAAGGCGCCATCGCCCAAGCCTCGGGTCAGACAACTGATCTATGCGTCCAAGAACCTGCGGAACCGCAAAGGGGCTTGGGAGAAGAACTGGTTTCTTGATATGCGGTCCCCTGACGAACGCGGCGATGAACCGACAACAAGTGCTGAAGACTCGCGTGCAATCAACGACGCCGATCGTCAATGCGGCGAGGACGAATTGACGAAGTACGTCATGAGTCCCAAAGCGCAAGCCATCGAACGCAATCTCGGGTATGAAAATTGAAATCGTCAACCGCAATGCCTCGCAGCGGCTGACACGCCGTTCACGTCATCGTGGGCAGAGCCCACGCAACTGAAACCGCCAAAGGACTGGCTCATGTACAAGTTTCTGCTGTGTGCCCGGTATCTCAGGACGCGCTACATCGCGCTGGCAAGCATCATCAGCGTGATGCTCGGCGTGGCCACGATGATCGTGGTCAACAGCGTCATGGCCGGGTTCAGCACCGAGATGCGCGAACGCATCCATGGGATCCTGGCCGACATGGTGCTCGAAGCCATGAGCATGGACGGGAATGCCGATCCCGAGCGGCAGATGCGAATCATTGAAGAGGCGGCCGGCGAATACATCGCCGCCATGAGCCCCACCGTCGAAATCTACGGGATGCTCAGCTTCAACTACGCCGGTCAATACATCACGCGACCGGTCACGCTGATCGGCATCGAGCCGGCGAGCAAATCGAAAGTCGGCACTCTGACCGATCACCTCGAGAACTATAAGCCCGAAAAGGACGAGAACGGCAAAGCCGTCGGCCGCGCGCCCAAGGCTGCGGATGAGCCCCCCGACTGGGAACTGCTGCCCGCCTTTCTGGAATACCGCCGCATGCGCATGCGGCAGCCCAATCTCGGCGTCGACGACGACCTCGATCAGGAACTGGCCGATCAGGCCAAAGCGGGTGAAAAGGCTTCCGGTCACAACGGCATGCGCGGCTTGCTTGACGACGACGAGCCGCAGAAAAAACTGACTCCCGAAGAAATGGCCGCGCCGCTGCCGGCTCGCGTCTACGTCGGGGCGCAACTCGTCAGCTTTCAATATGAAGATCGCGAAACGGGTCGGACCCGGACGATGGCCATGATTCAGCCCGGCGATGACGTGGCGCTCAGCACCGTCAGCGCCGGACGGCCGCCGCAGCCGCGGCACTTCAATGCGACCGTGGTCGACATCTTCAAAAGCGGGATGAGCGAGTACGACTCGAACCTGGTGTTCTGCAACCTCGCCGAACTGCAGCGGGTTCGCGGCATGTTCGACCCGGCCACTGGCGAGATCGACCCGGAGACGCAGGAAGTGAAATTCGAGACCTGCACCAAGTCGATCACCACGATTCAAATCAAGCTCAAGAACTATGCCGACGCCGACAAAGTGATCGAGCGGCTCCGCAGCAAATTTCCCCCCAATACGTTTTCGATCCGCACGTGGGAGCAGAAGCAGGGCCCGCTGCTGGCGGCGGTCGAGGTCGAGTCGGCGATTCTCAACGTGCTGTTGTTTCTGATTATCGCCGTCGCGGGCTTCGGAATTCTGGCGATCTTCTTCATGATCGTCGTCGAAAAAACCCGCGACATCGGGATCCTCAAATCCCTGGGAGCCAGTTCGCAGGGGGTCATGTCGATATTTCTGTCGTACGGTCTCTCGCTGGGGATGGTCGGAGCCGGCGGCGGGGTGGCCGTCGGTTTGTTGTTCGTCCGCTATATCAACGAGATCGAAGCTGGCCTGACGTGGCTGACGGGCCGCAAGGTGTTTGACGAGACGATCTACTACTTCCCCAGCATCCCGACCAAGGTGCATCCGATGATGGTGCTGTGGGTGGCGGTGGGGGCGATGGCGATTGCCGTCCTGGCCAGCATTCTGCCGGCGCGCCGCGCTGCCGGGCTTAACCCTGTCCGCGCCCTGCGACATGAATAGGGTGCCGGATTTGAGATTTCAAATTTAAGAATCAGGATGGGACGAACGACTCAACACCCGGCTGCGAGGCGCGGCCGAACTTCGACTGATCTGGTAGACTCTGTGGAACCAATGCATGCCTGAGACCATCATGCTCCCCTTGACGCACATTGCCGCCATTGCCGTCGAAAAGGCCTATCGCAAGGGGGAACACCACATTCCCGTGCTGCGGGGGGTTGATATTGAAGTCCGCCGCGGCGAGTTCGTGTCGATCGTCGGCCAATCGGGCTCAGGCAAAAGCACGCTGTTGCACCTGTTGGGGCTGCTCGACGGGCCGGATGTGGGTGAGGTTAAACTCTACGGCCACCGCATCGACGACCTGCCCGCCAGGTCGCGCGACGAACTTCGCAACCGAGTCTTCGGTTTCATTTTCCAGTTTTACCACCTGCTGCCCGAGCTGAGCGTGCTCGAAAACGTGCTCGCACCGCTGATGATCCGGCACTCGACCTGGCAATACTGGAAAAATCGCGGCGCGTTTGGCGATCAGGCCAAAGACATGCTTCAGAAAGTCGGCCTGGGACATCGGCTGACCCATAAGCCGTCGGAGCTTTCGGGGGGCGAAATGCAGCGTGCGGCGATCGCGCGGGCCTTGATGGGCAACCCCGAAGTGCTGCTGGCCGACGAGCCGACCGGCAACCTCGACGCCGACACCGGCCGCGAGATCATGGACCTGTTGACCTCCTTGAACGGCCAGAACGAGCTGACTATCATCATGGTCACTCACGACGAGGCAATCGCGAAGTGCGCCCACCGAATCGTGCGGCTCGCCGAAGGTCGCCTGGAAGCGTGGGGCGCAGCCGCCTGATCTCGTTCGCGGGCTTCGCGTACGAGCGAACGTCGCGCGGCTTTGTGTCGCCGGCCCCTCCCTGTGTTGGATCTCCGGCGAACCTGAGCCACCCTGACTTTGTCACATCTCGTTTCAACGTGCTGGATATCGGTCGGTTCGAGCCCTTTTCCGGCGGGTGACCTGAAATTCCAGCAGCAAGCGCGAATCCCATGACCAAGGTTTACATCAACGGCAAACTGCTCGACAAAGAGCAGGCAACCATCAGCGTTTACGATCACGGGTTGCTGTACGGCGACGGGGTGTTCGAAGGGATTCGCGTCTACGACGGCAAAGTCTTTCGACTCAAAGAGCACATCGATCGCCTGTACGAAAGCGGTCGGGCCATTCGCCTGGAGCTTCCCATGACTCGCGCCGACTTGACGGCGGCCGTCAAAGCGACTGTCGCCGCCAACAACCTGGGCGACGGGTATGTGCGACTGGTGGTCACGCGCGGCTCGGGATACCTGGGACTTGACCCGCGAAAAACGAGCGACCCACAGGTCATCATCATCGCCGATACGATCACGCTGTACCCGCGCGAGATGTACGAGCAGGGGCTGAAGCTGATTACGGCCAGCACGATTCGCAACCATCCGCAGGCCCTTTCAGCCCGCATCAAGTCGCTCAATTACCTCAACAATATTCTGGCCAAGATCGAAGGGACCGATGCCGGCTGCGTCGAGGCCCTGATGCTCAACCACAAAGGTGAAGTCGCCGAATGTACAGGCGATAACATCTTCATCGTGCAGAAGGGGGTTCTCAAGACCCCCTCAGTCGACGCCGGGATCCTGGAGGGGATCACCCGCAACGCGGTCATCGGCCTGGCGCGCGAGGCCGGGGTGATGGTTCTTGAAACGACGCTCATCCGCCACGACTTGTACATTGCCGACGAGTGCTTTCTGACCGGCACGGCGGCAGAGGTGATTCCCGTAGTCAGCCTCGACGGCCGCCCGATCGGCGAGGGAAAGCCCGGCCCGATCACGCGCGACCTTCTGGCCCGTTTTCAGAAACTGACTCGCGGCGAAACCGCGTAACCGGCCCTTGTGGACTTTAGTCCAAACGAAGATTTCGATCGATTCGAAAAAAAACTCCAATTTTCAGAATGCGCGTCGCTCGCAGTCGCCGTGCCTGCCGCGCTATTGATTGACGTTGACCGGGCCGAATGCTAGTCTCGCATCGATCGGACTTTGATGGTCTGATTGTTAATGCCGGGCCGCCCCGCATTCTCATATTCGAAACTTGGGAAAAACGTCTTCAGCGAATGAGGAGATCTGCCCATGGCGAAAGATATGACTGTCGCCCAACTGGAACGCCTGCTGCAAAAAAAGCGAACGAACTTAGACAGCCTGGAGCAGCGTCGCAGCCGGCTCCAGAAGAAGCTGAAGCAACTCGACAGTCGCATTGCTCTCATCGGCGGAGTCGTTCGCGAAGGTCGCAAGCCCCGGCGCGGCCGGAAACGTCCGAAAAATACGCAAACCCTGCTGCAGGCGCTGAGCCAGGTGCTGACGCACAATAAGAAGGGCCTGACCTTGAAAGAACTGGCCGACAAAATTCTCGAGGGAGGCTATAAGACAGCGAGCACCAAATTCCAGAACACCGTTTATCAGGTCATCTATAACAATCAGGACAAGGTCGCGCACGACGCCAAGACCAAAACCTATCGACTGAAATAGTCGGCGCTTCAAGTGCAACGGTCGAATCGCGCCCTGGCTGTTCTTAAGACCGGGCGCCGGCCATGCGGTGCATTGTTTTCGGTGGTTGGTTTTCGCAGGCCTTTGAGAGTCTGTCTTCAATTTCATGACGGCCCATCGCATTCGGGACTCGGCGGCCCAGGTTCACGCCCTCGACACAAAAGCGGCGATCGACCGCGCTTTGCGGTTGATGGCCATTCGCGGCAAAAGCTGCGAAGAAGGCGCAGTCGTTGGGCAGATCACCGACGAGTTGCTGGCTGCCGGGGTGCCGAAATCGGTGATTCACGTCGATCAGGTTCATCAGTCGAGTCCCGCCGGGGGTGAAACGGGAAATCTGATTGTGACCCTGCCCGGGACGCGTCGCGCTCCGAGACGTCTGCTCATGGCGCATCTCGACACGGTCCCGCTGTGCGTGGGTTGCCGTCCGGTTCGCAAAGGGGGGGTGGTGCATTCGGCCGACCCGACGACCGCTTTGGGGGCTGACGATCGCAGTGGCGCCGCTGTCGTGCTGACGGCCATTCTCGAGATCCTGCGACAGAAGCTGCCGCATCCGCCGCTGACCCTGTTCTGGCCCGTGCAGGAAGAGATCGGATTGTACGGTGCGCGGTTCGTGAAACTCGCCCAACTGGGCAATCCGCGACTGTGTTTCAACTGGGACGGCGGGTCGGCCGGCACCGCCTGCATCGGGGCCACCGGCGCCTACGACCTGCGGGTCGAGGTGCAAGGCATTGCCAGCCACGCCGGCGTTCATCCGGAGGGTGGGGTCAGCGCCATCGTGGTGGCAGCATTGGCGATCGCCGATTTACAGCACAACGGCTGGCACGGATTAATCGTCAAAGGGCGGTCGAGCGGCACCAGCAACATCGGCGTCGTCGCCGGAGGCGAAGCCACAAACGTCGTCACGCCTCACGTCGCCTTGCGCGGCGAAGTTCGAAGTCACGACCCGCGCTTTCGTCAGCGACTGGTCAAAGAGTTCCGCACGGCCTTCGAACACGCTGCAAAATCGCTGGCCAACGACGCCGGCCGAACCGGCCGCGTCAAATTCACGGCCGATTTGAAGTACGAGTCATTCCGCCTGTCTGAAAGCGAACCGTGCGTGCAGGAATCGTTGCGGGTCATCCGCGACGTCGGTTTGACGCCCGTGACCCGCATCAGCAACGGCGGTCTGGATGCGAACTGGCTCTCGGCGCGCGGTTTGCCGACGGTGACGCTCGGCAGCGGTCAGCACGATGTTCATACCGTGAATGAGACGCTGAATCTCGAAGACTATCTGAACGGCTGTCGAATCGGCCTGCGGCTGGCGGTCGGTGCATGATCGAGACTGTGGCTTGGTAGCCTGTTGAAAAATGAGTCAGACACTCCCGATACACATCAGATTTCCCAGTATTTATCTCTTCGCGTCGAAGCCAGTCCCCATTTTCAACAGGCTGCTGGACCGGCGATCAAGTCGTGTTTTCTGCGGAAAGTAGGGCAAATAGGTGGCGTTGCTATTTTCGACGGTTCACTCAGCGGGTAGAATGGCGTCGAAAATGTCCATCTCGGCGTGTTTTTATAAGGTCTTACAGCCAAACCAGTTATTGGTTGGGCTTATGTCCGAACTCAGGTTCATCCATGGCGCCGGCCGAATCTGAAATGCCTGTCTTGTCTGCCTCGATTGACGAGGCGCTGCAACAGTTTGGGACGCAGATCGCCGACGAGTTGAACCGCGCGTTGCGGCCATCGCCAGGCACTCCCGCGCGGCTTTATGAGGCGATGCAGTACAGTTTGATGGCGGGGGGGAAGCGACTACGGCCGATGCTGGTGCTGTTGGCGTGCGAGGCCTGCGGCGGCGAACCCTTGCGAGCGATGCCGGCCGCTTGCGCCATCGAAATGGTTCACACCTATTCGCTGATTCACGACGACCTGCCGGCGATGGACAATGACGACTTTCGCCGCGGCCGCCCTACAAATCACGTGGTCTTTGGTGAAGCGCTGGCAATTCTTGCGGGTGATGGATTGTTGACGCTGGCCTTCGAAGTCCTGGCGCGAGACCTGACTCCGGCGGCCACGGCGGCCGCGTGTTGCGCCGATCTGGCGCGGGCTGCCGGCATGTCGGGAATGGTGGGCGGCCAGGTGGCCGACCTCCAGGCCGAAGGCCGAGCCACGTCGACGCCGCAAGAACTGGAGGCCATTCATCATCGCAAGACCGGCGCCTTGCTCAGTGCAGCGCTGACGATGGGCGCGCGAATTGCCGACGCTGACCTGCCGACGATCGAGCGCCTGGCGAATTACGGTCGTTGTCTGGGGTTGGCGTTTCAAATTACCGACGATTTGCTGGACGTTCGCGGCAGCCAGCAGGCGACGGGGAAAGCGGTGCAAAAAGATGCCGGCCGCGGCAAATTGACCTATCCTTCGTTGCTGGGTGAGGAAGCCAGTGTGTTGCGTGCCCGGTGTTTGATTGCAGAGGCCTGTGGGAGTCTCGAGCCGATGGGTGAACGCGGCCGGCGGCTGGAAGCCCTGGCGCAATTCGTTTTGGAAAGAGATCATTAAATGACAGCCGAACTGCTCTCACGGATTGAGTCACCGGCCGATTTGCGCCAACTCTCGGACGGACAGTTGGTCCAACTGGCCGGCGAGATGCGCGAGGCGCTGTGCCAGGTCGTCTCCACGCGAACCGCTCATTTCGCCAGCAATCTGGGCGTCGTTGAATTGTGCATCGCCCTGCACCGGGTCTTCGATTTCTCGCGGGACCGCCTGATCTGGGATACCGGGCATCAGATCTACCCGCACAAGCTGCTGACGGGCCGCTACCATGAATTTCCGACGATGCGGCAAAAAGGGGGGCTGATGGGCTATCCCAACCCCCACGAAAGCCCGTACGACCTGTTCATGACGGGCCACGCCGGATCGAGCATATCGACGATTCTGGGGCTCAAAGTCGGAGACGATCTGCTGGGGCAGTCGCATCGCAAGGCGGTCGCCGTGATCGGTGACGGGGCCCTGCCGTCGGGCATTGTGTTCGAAGCGCTCAACAATGCATCGGGAATCGACAAGGATATCCTGGTCATTCTCAACGACAACAAAATGGGAATCTGTCCGCGGGTCGGGGGCTTGGCGCGAACTCTCGATCGGGCGCGCACGGCGCCCTTCTACAGCGAACTCAAGCGCGACGTGAGCTGGGTTCTCAACAAGGTGCCGCTGGTCGGCGATGCGGTCGAGCGCGTCCTGGTTCAAGCCAAGGATGTTCTCAAGGCCTCGTTGCACGGGGGCATGCTGTTCGAAGAACTGGGCTTCCGCTACATCGGTCCGATCGACGGCCACGATCTTTCGTCGCTGCAGGAGTACCTGCGGATGGTCAAAGATCTCAAGGGACCGGTGCTGCTGCACGTTTTCACCGAGAAGGGGCACGGCGTGAAGCCGGCGAGCGACGACCCGGTGCTGTTTCATACGCCACCCCCCGTTCAGCTCGCAAACGACACGGTCGTGTCGGTCAAACGCAGCGCATCGCGGGCCTACACCGACGTCGTGAGCGAGGCGATCTATGCGGCGATGGAGGTCAACCCGAAGGTTGTCGTGCTGACGGCTGCGATGTGTGAAGGCAACAAGTTGCAAAAGGTCCGCGAGGTGTTTCCCGATCGATTCTTCGACACCGGCATCTGCGAGGGACACGCGGTGGCCTTCGCGGCCGGGATGGCGAAAGCGGGCCTGCGCCCGATCGTCGATATTTACAGCACCTTTTTGCAGCGCAGCTTCGACCAGATTTTTCAGGAAGTGGCGCTGCAGAACCTGCCGGTCACGTTTTGCCTGGATCGGGCCGGGGTCGTCGGCCCCGATGGCCCCACGCACCACGGCGTATTCGACAACACCTGGATGCGGGTCTTTCCCAACATGGTCGTCATGGCCCCGGGAGACGAGCTCGACATTCGCGGGATGCTCGATTTCGCGTTGACGCACCCGGGCCCGGTCTCCCTGCGATTTCCCAAGACCGGGGTCGAAACCGTCTCCCGTCCGGTCGAACCGGTCGGACTGGGGCAGGCCGAAGTTCTCGAGTGGGGCCGCGACGGAATGCTGATCGCCTGCGGCACGCTGCTGGCGAATTGCGTCAAGGCTGCCGCCCGGCTCAAAGACGAGGGGCTGGATGTGGGAGTGATTAATGCCCGGTTCATCAAACCGCTTGATCGCGACACCATCCTGCGGGCCATCGCTGAGTCGAATTTCGTCGTGACCGTCGAAGAGAGCACGCTCCTGGGCGGGTTCGGGTCGGCAGTTCTCGAAGCGGCCAATGCCGCCGGTTTGCGAACCGATCACATCCGCCGACTGGGAATTCCCGACGCCTGGGTGGAGCTTGCCGATCGCAGCGAACAGTTGCGTGACCTGGGGCTCGACGTCGAAGGAATCGTCCGCGCCGTCCTGGCCGCGGCCGACCGCGGCAGCCTGGTCGGCGAAGAGGGCGCGGTCACCTGAACCGTCTCGCCGGCGATTGAGCCGCACGCTTTGGTCGCGATCGTTCGCCCCGAGCCTGCCCGATTGCCAGATTCAGCGCGGGGCACGGGTGGGGATGTGGCGGGCGATGGCGTCGCACTGGTATAATCGAACTCAGTGTAATTCACAGTGTAATTCTGCGCCCGAAAGTCCCAAGAGTTCCGGAAATGCGTGTCGAAGCTGCTCGACCTGACGTCGCGAGCCTTGTGTTCCGCCTGTTCTGCCGGACGGTGCATCCCGAGTTGCTCGATGTCTATGCCGAGACCACTCTGCAGCACGAAGCCTATGCCGCCGACTTGCGGATCTGCGACGCCGGACACGCAATCAGCTTTCGGCATCAGGGACAGACGCTGTGCGAAGTCGCCACCAGCCTCGAATCGCCGCTGCCGCATCACCGCCAGGTCATCGCCCGCCGGCTGCGCGGGCATCGGAATGAATCGGTCGAACATGACGGCGGGATTTTGTACCACGTCAGCTTTCAAGTCGAGACGCTCGAACCCGAGGTCTTTCTGGAGTATCACGAAGAGCTGCTGCTCGATGCCGTGCGCGCCCGTCTCGTGCATCGCTTCGCGCCCACGAGCCGAATGTCGCCGGCTCCCTTGAGCCTGATTCAGACGGAAGAGCGCCCGCGGAGCCTGCTGGTCCACGCGTTTCACACCTTTCCCGACAATTGCGCCGTCGTCAAGACGCAATCGTTGTTCGAGGTTTGAGACGGATGCTCATCCGTCGTCTCCCGCGGCGGGTGCATAGCGGTCGAGCATCGCCCGCAATTCCTGAATCTCATCGGACGAGAGGGGATGCCGCGCAACCAGCCGATGAATCAGCGGCGTCACCGAGCCGGCCATGACGCGCTGGGCGACATCGTCGATCGTCCGGGAAACAGCGGCGTTGCGGCGGACTTTCGGCGAGTACTCGTACACGTTGCCGACCCGGCGGGCCTTGACGTAGCCCTTCTCGACGAGGCGATCGAGCATCGTCTTGACCGTGCTGTAGGCCCAGTCCTGAGAGGTCTCGAGGTCGGCTTGCAGTGCCCCCGCGGTCGCGCGGCTGCGGATCCACAGCGCTTCCATCAGCGTCCATTCCGAACGGGCCAGGGCCGGCAGGTCCTTGCTCACGACAGTCTCCAGTGAAACCGAACAATCTCTACATTTGTAGAGATTGTATCCGTCTCGCGGAGGGAGTCAACACTCGTCCGCAGGATGGCACCGCTGCCGACCGTAACAGGAGCTGCGCTGTCCCCACCTGGCGATCAGCGAAACCGCCCGGCGCCGAACGGCGCCAGGCAGTCCGGGCGCGTTCCGCTGGTGAGCCACTCGGCCATCGATTTGCCCGTCGCCGGCGCCAGCAGCACGCCATTCTTGAAGTGTCCGCAGGCCAGCCACAAGTTTTCGAGCGATCCCGCGCGATCGATGATCGGCAGATCGTCCGGCGTGCCGGGCCGCAGGCCGCGCCAAACGCGGGTGAACGGGACGTCGTGCAGTGCCGGAATCAATTTGCGCGCTGCTGCGGCAAATTCGGCGCTCAGCGCGGGTTCGGGTGCCAATTGATCGGATTCGAAGACCCCGCCTCCGGTGACGATTTCGCCCGAGCGCAGTTGCAGCACCAGAAATTCATCGGCGACCGACCCGCGCAAAAGCGGCGGTTGCGGGTCAGTGCTGATCAATTGCCCCCCCACGGGCCGCAGCGGCGGCAGCCAGACCTCGGCCGAGCCTAACCAGGCGGCCGACCAGCCGGTCGCCGACACCACCCGGTGCGGCTCAATCGGTCCGGCCGTCGTCGACACGCCGACGATTCGCTGTTCGCGGCAGAGAAGTTTCAGCGCGGCGACCCCCGTGGCGATGGCGGCCCCGTGGCGGCGGGCGGCGCGGGCCAGCGACAGCGCGGCTTTCACCGGGTGCAGGTGCGCCTCGGAAGGCAAATGCAACCCGGCCGCCAATCCCGCGCGGAGATGCGGTTCGAGCGACGCGATTTGTTCGCCGTCCACGGCCTGAACGGCGTAGCCCTGGCTTTGGAGCTTTCTGGCGGTGTCGGCTAACGGCCCGATGCGTGCCGCGTTGACGTTCAAGATTCCGTTGACGCGCCAATCGAAATCGAACTCGGGTCGCAGCGAGAGTCGGCCCCAGAGGTCGCGACTCTGAAAGGCGAACTCCTGGAATCCGGCGGCGTGAGCCGGCCCCTGGTCGTTGGGCCAGACCCCGCCGGCGTTCGCGCCGCTGGCACCGGCGGCAATCGACCCGCTCTCGATCAGTTGAACCTGCGCCCGCTGCTCTGCCAGGAAATAGGCGATCGACAGCCCGACGATTCCGCCGCCGACAACGAGCACGTCGGGCGAGCGGCAGTCGATCGTTCCGCTGCTGCTGTTCAGCTCGGCACGCTCGTGAGCACTGAGGGTCGCCGACCACAGCGTTTCGTTTGTCATCGCCATGTCTACGGTATTTTTGCAGTTTCATCCGGTGCGGTGCAGCGATTCACGCGCGTCGATGACCGACGCGCGGGCGGTCGCCGTGTCGCCGGCGAGCGCCGTCAGGTGCCCCATTTTGCGGCCGGGGCGGGCCTGGAGTTTTCCGTAGAGGTGCAGTTTCACACCGGGGATTGCGCAGGCGGCCGGCCAGTTTGGCTCGCCCGAGTTCCACAGGTCGCCCAGCAGATTGGCCATGGCAGCCGGGCGCAGAAGTTCGGTCGATCCCAACGGCAACCCGCAGATCGATCGCAACTGCTGCTCGAACTGGCAGGCGATGCAGGCGTCGATCGTCAAATGTCCTGAATTATGCGGCCGCGGCGCCAACTCGTTGATCAGCAGTTTTCCGTCGTCTGTGACGAAAAATTCAACGCACAGCACCCCCACGACGTCGAGCGATTCCAGCACTCCCCGCGCCATCTCGGCAGCGTCGCGCGCCAGGCGTTCGGGAATGGCCGCGGGACAAAGCGAGAGATCGAGAATGTGCCGTCGGTGACTGTTCTCGATCACCGGATACGCGACGAACGAGCGATCGGCCCCCCGCGCGGCGACGACCGAGACCTCGCGTTCGAAGGGGACGAACGCCTCCAGCACCGCCTCGTCGGTCCCGAGCGACGCCCAGGCATCGGACGCCTGCGCGAGCGAGTCGATCTTGACCTGTCCCTTGCCGTCGTATCCCCAGCCGGCCGTTTTGAGGATCGCGGGCAGCCCCAATTCGCCGATGGCCGTTTGCAACTGAGCAGCCGATCGAATCGCTCGATAGGGAGTCACCGGGAAGCCGGCGCTTTGCAGATACGTCTTCTCCCGCAGACGATGCTGCGTCACGTTCAGGACGTTGCCGGCCGGTCGGACGGGAGCAAACCGTTCGGCCGCCGCCGCGGTCGCCGCCGGCACATTCTCGAATTCAAACGTGACGACGGCAACCTGCCTGGCGAACGCGGCGACCGCATCGAGGTCGTCGTAGGCCGCCTGAACTTCAACGTCGGCCACCTGCCCGGTGGGAGTGTCGCTGTCAGGAGAAAACGTATGGACGCGGTAACCCATCTTCCGCGCGGCAATCGCAAACATGCGGCCCAGTTGCCCGCTCCCGAGGACGCCGATGGCGGCCCCCGGCAAAATCGCTCCGCTCACGACAACGTCTCCTCGCGGACAATCTGCGCGCGGCGCAGGCGGTCGTCGGCGAGCTTCTTTCGCAATTCGGGCCTGGAGCCGGCGAGAATGCGCACCGCCAGCAGCGCCGCATTGATCGCCCCGGCTTTGCCGATCGCCAGGGTTCCGACCGGCACGCCGCCGGGCATCTGCACGATCGAAAGCAGTGAATCGAGCCCCGAGAGCGCCTGGCTTTGCACCGGCACCCCCAGCACCGGCAACAGAGTTTGCGAGGCCACCATGCCCGGCAGGTGGGCGGCGCCCCCGGCCCCGGCGATGATCAGTTCCAGGCCTCGTCCCTCGGCGGTTGTGGCGTATTCATTCATCCATTCCGGGGTGCGGTGGGCCGAGACCACCCGGCACTCGTGCGGGACGCCGAACTGCGTCAACGTCTCGGCCGCCGCGCGGAGAGTCTCCCAGTCCGACTTGCTTCCCATAATGATGCCGACGAGCGGTGCAGGTTCGGAACTCATGGTTGACGGCGAGCAGAGAACACGGGAATCGCGGACGAGAGGCTATGCTAGCGTACCGGCAGTTGGGATGGAACGAACGCATCGTCGCACTCGGTAAGGCGAGCGGGGGGCGTTAGCCCCCTGAAGCGCCGCCCCAATCAAAACGCACCCGATTTAAAGGTGTCATTCCTCGGCGTCGACCCATTCTGTTCGTCGCTGCCTGTTGGAACTGCCATGCTTCAGGGGGCTAACGCCCCCCGCTCGCCGGTCCGGCGTCTTCAATCGTCGCCCCCGACTCATTATGATTCGCGGCCTGAGTCGTGTCGCGGTTTGCAATTTCAGCCCATGCCGACGAGTCGTTCATGCTGTCTTCGGAGTATTTACAGGCCATTGTGCTGGGGATCATTCAGGGCATCGGCGAATTTCTGCCGATCAGTTCGTCGGGGCACCTGGTGGTTTTCGGGGCACTGTTCAAAGAACTGTTCGGGGGTCCGGCGGCCGACAAGGGTGAGAATGCGCTGCTCAACGTGGCACTGCACCTGGGGACGCTCGGGTCGATTCTGGTCGTCTATCGTCGCGACCTGCGATTTGTGCTCCGCGATTTTAAGCTCTGTTGCTGGATCATCGTAGCGACGATTCCTGCGGCGGTGATCGGCGTGCTGTTCAAAGACCAGATCGAGGCGACGTTTGAAAAGCCGGCGATCGTGGCCTGCGGCTGGCTGATGACGGCGGCCGCCCTGTGGTACGCTCAAAAACTTGGACAGAACCGGCGCGATCTCTCGGAGATGAACGCTCGGGACGCGATCGCCATTGGTTTATGTCAATTGGCGTCCCTGATCTTCCGCGGGTTTTCGCGGTCGGGAAGCACGATCGCGGGGGGGCTGTTTCTGGGCTTTACGCGCGAAGCAGCGGCCCGGTTTTCGTTTCTGATTGCGATTCCGGCAATCGGCGGCGCGGGGGTCGTCAAGATCGGACCATTGCTCTGGCATGCTCTTTCCGGCTCGCAGAATTCACACGAACTGGCCAACCTGTCCCGCGACGACATCGGGGCGATGGTGGTCGGCGGCCTGGTTTCGTTTTTTGTCGGGTGGGCGGCGTTGCGATGGCTGCTGGGCGTCATCGTTCGCCGCGGCGTGAGGGGCTTTGCCGTTTACTGTCTGATTGTGGCGCTGATTACATTCGCCTGGCAGGGTGTTGAATTTTCTCGGAGTCTCGACCCGGCGGATTCTGTCAGCCCGGAGGGCGGCATAGATTAGCCAGGGGCGTCAGCCCCTCGTTGTTACACACATCTTTGAGTTATCCATCATCGCCGGGGCCAAAGGTCTCCCAGCAGAGGGCCATGTCGTGCATTCGTTGCAGTCCCTTCCAGATCGTTTCGGCTCCGGGTTCGTCCGAACGGGGGCGGTTC
>SIAF01000144.1 GCA_009691905.1 Planctomycetaceae bacterium
AGCAGAGGTTGAAGGTACCATTTTTCTTTCCGCAGGACTGAATTCCCCTTCTCCATCCGCGAGACCACGAATGCCCTACGAATCAAGCCACTTCGCTCACTCCCAACGCTAGAAACTCACAACCCTAGATCAGGAGGTCTGAGGCTATTTCCTGCGGGCTTCCTTATCCGCAGATTTCACAGATGAACGCAGATTTGAGTGTCTTGAATTCAATCTGCGTTAATCTGCGAAATCTGCGGATCGTTGCCTTTTGCAGTCTGCACGGGATTACTCGTTCCCACGGTCCTCCGTGGGAATGAACTTGCCGACGCTCTCCGTCGTACCGATTGATCTTCGCCGACTGGTTCGTCAGTTTAGAAGTCGCGACGCAGAGCGTGAGAACGGTCGTTCCCACGGAGGCCCGTGGGAACGAGTAGAATGAATTCCGGGTGTCACGGACAGAAGCACCTTGTCAGATCATCAGGGGACATTGGATTGAGCACGGTGCAGCCGAACATTTCGAAACCTCACCGACAGCTTGCATTTGCCTTGCGCTGCCTCGGAGTTCTCGACCTGTCGGCATTGATCGTCGTCGCCTTGCCGAATTGGATCTTCACCGACCTGATCTCGGGACTGGGTTTAGGGGATTCTCCCGCGCGTTCGTTGGACGTTTATCTGGCAAAGACAACGTCGGCACTGTATGCCGTGCATGGCGCTCTGATCATTAATCTGTCGTACGACGTCAGCCGCTACTGGAAGTTGATTCGGTTTTTGGCGTTTGCTGCGCTGGTGCATGGGCTGGTTATTCTCGGAATCGACAGCACGCTGGATCTGCCGGCCTGGTGGCGGTACATCGAGGGACCGGGTTTCGCCGCGACCGGCGCGTTGATTCTGTGGCTCCAGCAGCAAGTCGCGAACGGGGAGCGCGACGGCGCACCGTCTCAGCGAACGACTTCGTCCAGGGACCAATGACGCGGGTGCCGGCGGAAACGGTTTCGGTTTTTACGAATTCTACGGCTACATCTTGACTCTTCGCGTCAATCGTCGCACAACCTGCCATTGCCGCGAGCGCGACGATTCGCGTATCGTTCTGACAGCCGCAGGAACTCGATCTCTTCTCGCGAGGCGTTCGTCCGGTGGGACGGGACATTCACAGCCGACGAGCGATGGGCCGGTTCCGGCAGGTGCTGTGGTGCGCGTTACTGGCGGCAACCTGGCTGGGGTCGGCAATTCCCGCATTTGCCGACGAAACCGGGCTCGACGACGCGACGGTCGATTACTTTCGAGGGCTGCGCGAACGCCGGCTATTCCGGCTGGCCGAGAATTACTGCTTGCAGCGGCTCTCCCGCGAGAAACTGTCGCCGGCGCTGCGGGGCGACCTGACGCTCGAACTGGCCCGTACGCTTTCAGAGCATGCCGACTATGCCGCCGAGCCCGAGCAAAGCGATTTGCGGAAACAGGCCGCCGCGATCATCGGCGATTTTCTGGCGAAATCACCACAACATCCGCGCCGTCCCCTGCTGGAGATGCAGCAGGCGCTGATTTCTGCCGCCGCCGGTGAGTGGCATCGCTGGATGGCCGAATTGCAACCGTACGATGACGCCTTTGCGCGACAAGCCATTGCCGAACTGACCGACGCGCTTTCGAAATTACGTACTCTCGACAAACGCGTCGGCGTTCAGGTACGCAACGCCTCTGTGCGACGCCCGGTGGCCGACGGGCTGACCCCTCTCGAATGGCGGGCGCTGGGACTGCACGTTCGACAGCAGATCGGATTATCGCTCGTCAACCTGGCACAGGTGCTTCCCAACGACGCCCCTGAGCGGGCGACGACGCTTCAGGAGGCTCAGAAGATTCTGAAGTCGCTCTCCGACGCACAGGAAGGCGAACACTTCACTTGGACGAATCGTGTCGCCCTGATCGAATGCACGCGCTTGTCGGGCGACGCAGCGCAAGCATTGAAAGACCTGCAATCTCTGGCAAAACGCGACATGCCCCCCGAGGCCGCCGATCGACTGCTGGCCGAACGCGTCCGCGTGCTGGCCTCGCAAAAAAAGTCTGCCGACGCGCTGGGGCTGCTGGAAGAGCGCGGCGGGCCGAACAAACCTCTGCCGGGCGAGCTCGAGTTGCTGTACGTGCAGTTGCTCGTCGACCGGGGACAGGAAATACAAGCGCCTCTCGAAGTGCAGCGACAACTCGATAAGCGCGTGGAGCGCCTCGCCAACGACGGCGGCGGTTACTGGAGCTACCGCTCGCAACTTGTGCTCGAGCAGTTTCGCGACGAGCTGCGATATGGTCCCGAACTGGCAGGTCTGGCGCGCCGCGCTCAGGCCGATTTTCGTCAGGGACGGTTATCGGCCGCGGCCGAGCTGTTCGGCGAATCGGCGGCAGCCGCCCACCGTGCGGATCGGGACGATCTCGCCTTTCAATTCGGATTCACGCGTGCGTCCATCGAAATTCAATCGAAAGCGTGGCAGATTGCGGCCGACGACTTGCAGGAACTGGCCGATCAGTTTCCCGATGATCCAAAAGCTGCCGAGGCACATCTGCTGGCGGCGTTCGCCCTGGGGAAGCTGTACGACGCCGAGCCGACCGAGTCTCATCGTGAAGACTTCCGACGCCTGCTCGAACAGCATCGGGCGCAGTACTCTGACCCGGCGACGACCGGCGAAGCGATCTTTTTGCTGGCCGAACTGGATGAGCGTCTGGGGCAAATCACCGCCGCTTTAGCGCGGTACCGCGAGATTCCCTGGGAACACGCCCGGGCCGGGGTCGCGCTGGTGGCCCTCGCCCGCTGTTACGAAAAGCTGCTCGATCGCCGGCGCGAACGGCAGGAATCAATCGACACCCTCGAGCGCGAAGCCGTTGTCGCACTGCAGCGATCGCTGCCCTCTGCAGCCGATGCCTCGCTGGCCCTCGACCGACACCAGGCCGAGGCGGCGATGCGGTTCGCGCGCATCCTGCTGCGTCGGCGGCCCCCCGATTATGCCGCCGCCGACCGCTGGCTGCTGCGCGTGCTGGCGTCGCTTTCGCCACCGACCTCAGGATTGCAATCGGCAGCGAGTTCGTCGGGAGCCACCGATGTGATGACGCAGGCCCTTCAATTGCGGATCGTTTCCCTCGCCGGACAGGGAAAGTTCGTCGAGGCCCGCCGACAATTGGATCAAAGTTCCCGGGGCACTCCCGCCGAAGCGTTGCGCATTCTCGAAGGGCTCGCCCCCCTGACCTCCAGCAATCAGCAGGATCCGCTGCACGATCTGGGCGAATTGCAGCTCGAAGCCGCGCTGCGCCTTGCCGAGCGACGCGAAACTCTGAGCGCCGTCGACCAGCGCCGGTTCGACGAATGCCTCGCCCAGGGTTACGCGGCCGCCGGCCAGACGCGCCGCAGCATCGAGATCTATGAATCGCTGTTGGAAAAATCCCCTCGCGACAAGCGGCTGCTGACGGCGTTCGCCCAATTGCTCACAAACCAGTTGCTCACAAAATCGGACGATCCGTCGAGCCGGAAGAAGGCGCACGCCGCCTGGCGCAAGTTCGAGTCGCTGTCGGTCGCCGGCTCAGACGAATGGCTGGCCGCGCGGTACCAGGTCTGCCAGGGCCTCATCGCCCGCGGCGAAAACGCCGAGGCCTGCAAGCTGCTGAAGGTCACCAGGCTGCTTTACCCCAAACTGGGGGGCGATGCGCTGCAGGCGAAGTTCGCCGAACTGGAGTCGAAATGCCTTCAGAAATGAGCAAACACCAAGTCGCTGCGCCGCGTTACACCAGTTCGTGAATGACCTTGCCGGTCTCGAGCGCGGGGATCGGGCGGCCGGCGTGGTTCAGGAAGTTGAGCGACGGGTCGACCCCCAGCACGTGGAACATCGTGTGGTGAATGTCGGCCGGAGTGATCGGGCGATCTTTGGGCGCTTCGCCGAGGCGATTCGTCGAGCCGACAATTTGCCCCCCCTTGATCCCGCCGCCACCCATCAGGCAGAACATGGCGTTTCCCCAATGGTCGCGGCCCGGGGTCCCCATGCTCATCGGGGCGCCGCCGTTGCCACCGTTATTCATTCGAGGCGTACGGCTAAACTCGCCGCACAGCATCACCAGGACTTGATCAGCTAATCCGCGCGTGGCCAGATCGTCGAACAGCGCGGCGACCAGTTGATCGACGATGGGCAGCAGCCCCTCGTAGGCGGCCTTGAGAGCCCAGTGATGGTCCCAACCCCCCAGGTGGACTGTGACAAACGTGCTGCCCGCTTCGACCAGCCGCCGCGCCAACAGGGCGCTTTGCGCCCAGGGGTGCCGGCCGTACTTGTCGCGGAGCCGCGGGTCTTCGGTGTTGATATCGAACGCTTTGCGGGCCGCGGCGCCGGCCACCAACTCGTACGCCTGCGCGTCGAAGCGATCGATGGCCGAGAGCGTGCCGCGCGAGTCGACGTCGCGTCGAAATTTGTCGAAGAACCGCGAGAGCCCCTGGCGATCTTCGAGGCGGGCGACCGACATTTCGCCCGGCATCTGGAGATTGGCGACCTGAAAATTGGCCGCGTTAGGGTCTCCGTCGGTCTCGAACGGATTGTGGGCCAGGCCCAGATAGTTCGCACCGAAGTATCCCGGTCGCAGGCCGATGCTCGACGCATACGGGACGGCCGCATGGGCCGGCATCCCCGGCTTCCGCGGGCCGGTGACGCTCGTCGCGATCGAGCCGACAAACGGATACTTGCCCGGCGTGTCGGCCCCGCTGGCCCCGCCGCGGCCGGTGAGCATGTAGTGCCCCCCTGCGAAGTGATCTCCCTGGTTGTGGTGCAGCGAGCGGACGATCGAGAATTTGTCGGCGATTTTTGCCTGGCGCGGATACAGTTCGGTGATGTCGAAGCCATCGACATTCGTGCGGATCGGGTTCCAAAGCCCCCGATATTCGGCCGGAGCCTCAGGTTTCATGTCGTACATGTCCATGTGGCCGGGACCGCCATCCAGCCAGATCATGATCACCGACGTGTCTTTGCGAGGCGTGCCCAGCGAGGCCGATTCTTCTTTGGCCTTCAGGATTTGCGGCAAACCCGCCGACGCCATACCGGCGACGCCGACCTGCAGAAAGCTGCGGCGAGAGAACCCGTCGCAGTACTTACCGGTCGTTCCCGCGTGAATTTTGAGCATATCGCGCCTCTGGGTCCGTGAGGATCTGGTTCCAATCGCATCGGCAACAATTGATATCTGTATTCTAATCGGCAATCGGCGTGGGCGTCAATCAGACTTGCGCGAATAGTGGTCCATTGGTACATTTTGAGCGACGATCGCACTTTCGGCGTGGGGCGCGGAATTGACGTAAATCGGAACTCACGCACCCCGCGCGCCTGGCCGCGAAACGACCGCCAAAGGGGGAGGCACTCGAGCGCTCTCACAAGAGAAGTTCGAAATACCATTCGAGGAAGTCCCCAGTCGGGCCACCCGTCTGGGCACTCAAAACCTTGAACGTGGTGTTATCCCCCAGCACCCCCACCACCCGCCCTTCGCCCGGCGCACGAAGGATCGGGACGGTGGTTTCGGTTTCCGGCAGAAACTTGTGGCGATCGGTCATGCGATTTGAGCTCCAGTTTGCTCAGGACTTACTCGAAGTCAGCCTCGTCATCATCGGCCCGTTGCCGGCGCGTTGTCCGGGGATTACCGGGGCCGCTTCCATTGATGGTCAACCCCTCGTTGAGGTCGGCTGACCATCAATGGCGGGGTCGTTCTAAATCATTTGATTGCTTTGACTTCGAGAAGTGCCTCTCCATTGATGGTCAAGGGGTCGCGAAAAAACGAACCAGAAACAGGGGGCAGAAACAGGGGGTTGACACCCCCCGCTCGCCGTTGCGAATTTTGAACCCCCTGAAAAACGTCGTTATTGGCCGGTTTCTGCAGAGTCGCCTTTCGGAAGTCACGGGTTTTCTCGAAGGGGTTCATAATTCAATTATGAACCCCTTCGAGAAAACCGCCCGAATTTGCTCAGTTTTGACCAAGGGGTTCATAATTCCGGCGCGACACCGCTTCAACAAAATCTGCCATTTCTGGAAACAAACTCTCCGTTTGGCATGCCAGTTCGTAGTCCCGGCTTCAGCCGGAATCGGGATCAGCCGTCAATTCGACGCTCGAACTGTCGCCGACGGGGCGACGGGGCAACGAGAAGTACAAATTCAACCACGGATAACACCGATGGCACTGATGGGCGTAGCGGGCCTTGGCAGCCTGTTGAAAATGGGGGCTGCCTTCGACGCGAAGAGATAAATACTGGGAAAACTGATGTGTTTCGGCAAAGCCTGACTCATTTTTCAACAGGCTGCCGAGGGCCGCGTCTGGCCATCCGTGGTCTCACTGCAATCCGTGGTCTTTTCCCGTTTGCAACACAAGTTGAATCACACATCCTGATTCCGGCCGAGTCGGCGACTCGCCCTACGGACGATGGCTGTTGTGTCTCCTCTCCACTTTCTCCTCTCGATCCCGGCCGGGATCGCACCCTATATTTTACCATGCCGCAAGGTACTGCCAGAAGATCGCGGTGCGCAAATCTGGAAAAGACGCGCCAAAATTGACGCCGCTTACATTGTGTTCCTGCTTACTGAATGACCGTGCCATCGCGGCCGATCACCGGATTGAGGTCTTGTTCGTCATTTCGCCGCCACACTTTCCGCCGGCGACACGTCATAGCACGCCATTTCCCCGGCGTTACGGACGTACAGTTTTCCACGAACGATCACAGGGTGGTTCCAGGTTTTTCCTTCCAGTGCCTGAAAACGGCAGACTTCGGTGTGCCGCGTCGGGTCGGCTTTCAGCAGCACGGCCTCGCCGGTTTCCGACAACACCAGCAGCAGCTTCTGGTCAGCCACCAGCAGCACCTGGCCGTAACCATAACGCCCCCCTTTCCAGGCGCGCTTGCCCGTTTTCAAATCGAGACAGCAGAAAATATTGGAATCGAAGCCGTAGGCGTAACCATCGAGCACGACCAAATCGTTGAAGTAGGGTTTGAAGTCTTTCGACTCCCAGTCCATCGTGACCGACCATTTGCCGGCGGTATGCCCCACGCGGACACGCCTCGTCCCGATCCCGAAATACGTGCAGATCAGCACCCCGTCGCCGTCGACGTACGGTTGCAGGACGCGTTGCATGCCGGCCGTGCCCCAGGAATAATCCCAGAGAACGTCACCCGATTCAACGGCGATCGACGTCAAGGCGACGTCTGTCACCGCCAGGACTTGCGGGACCCCGTCGAACTCGGCCAGTTGCGGCGAACTGTATGAATGCGTCCCTTCTCCGGCCGACCAGAGGGCTTTGCCGGTCGCCCGATCATACGCCTTGATCGCGGCTCCATTGGGGCGACCGGGAAGTACCAGCACGACGTCGCCGACGACCAGCGGCGAACTGCTGTAGCCCCAAACCGGGACGCTCACCTCGGGCGAAGTGATCATATCAGCGGACCAAATGGAACTGCCGGTTGCCGCGTCGAGACAGTTGATCCGACCGTTGGCGCCGACCGTGTACAGCCGTCCGGCATGAAAGGTGGGAGTGGCGCGCGGACCGGCGCCGCCGATCACCTCCGAGAAACGGGTCGTGTCGCGGTGGACCCACAGCTCCATCCCGTCGGTCGCCCGGTAGCAGACGACCGCCTCGTCGTCGCCGCGCTGCTCTTGAGTGAACAGCCGCTGGCCCACCACGGTAAACGAACCCCATCCGGGACCAAGGGGGTGCTTCCAAAGACGTTTCGGCGGCGACCGATTCCAATCGTCGGTGATCGTCACCCCCTCCAGACGATCGTCGCGATTCGGACCGCGAAATTCGGGCCAGTCGCCCGGTTCGACTGTTAAAACCGCCTCGTCGAGCTCGTTTGCCTGCTCGCCGGCTGATTGCGCGTTGGCCCGCTCCGCAAGAAACTTCTGTTCCGCGGTGAGCGCCCAGCGCCAACTGGTTTTGGCCTGAATGCTGCCGTCGGTGCCATCCACACGAATCAATGCAAAATAGGCGAAACCCATGATAATTACGACAATCAAGCCCAGGCGCCGCGGCCGCCAGGCCAGGCGGCGCGTGGCGGCCAGCCACACGACCCACAACGTCGTGACGGCGGGAAGGCCCAACAGAAACAACAGCAGCGGCACCGAACGGTCACACAGAATCGCCGTGGCGATGCCCGTCGCTACGGCGATCGCCAGAACGAGTCGACGATCCTTCACGGGAGCGCGACTGCCGAACAACCACCACAGGACGATCGCCAGCACGCCGACGATCGGACCAAGCATCATCGAAAAAATGTGAACCATCGTGCCGGGAAAGATCCAACCGGGAATGTAGGTGAGCACCCATTGCGCGAGCGCGATCACCACGCCGGGCCAGACGCGAATCGCCGGCGAACCGGCGGCGAGAACCGGGTTCGCCGGGGCAACGGCGGCCACGACGGCTGACTGCGAAGATACCTCTGACATGGCAGATGCCTCAATGGAACATTAAGCCGAACCAACTGCCGCGGCCGTTGGTCGCAACCAAAAGGGGGTAACCACGAATCTTACGAATCACGCGAATCACCGAATTCAACAAAATGAATTACCGATCGCCCCGATGGCATAGACAGGCCGCGAATCAAATCAAAGTAGTCTTCATCGCTCCGCGTGAAGAGTGCAAACGCTTGCAAGCACCATTCGGGTAATCGCATGAACCTGACCGCCACGGCTTTTGGGGAGGACAGAGGCCAGGTCTGTGCGATTGTCCGAAATCAAATTGTCATGTCCCGAGACTCTTCACGCGGAGCGATGAAGACTACTTTTATCGTACCCACGCTCCGCGTGGGTACGCGCTTTCCGACGCTCCGCGTCGTTGACAGTTGCGTGCGACAGGGCGCATCCGGATGTCTTGGCCACCTTAACATGACGCAGAGCGTCGGTACGCGCGTCCCCACGCAGAGCGTGGGAACGAGTTTTAACTCACGCGCGGCGCTCGTGTCATTCGTCCGTGACGCATCCCTCTGATGCCGTCTTGACGTTCTTGATGTACTTGTACAGCGTGCCGCGATTGGCCTTGTATGGCGGGTCGATGTAGGCGGCTTTGCGTTTGGCGAACTCGGCTTGTGAGATTGCCACGTCGATGCGATTGGCGTCGGCGTCGATGCTGATCTGGTCGCCGTCCTGCACGAGGGCGATCGGGCCGCCGCCTTGCGATTCGGGGGTCACGTGCCCGATGATGAAGCCGTGCGAGCCGCCCGAGAAGCGGCCGTCGGTCATCAGGGCCACGTCGTTCCCCAGCCCGGCTCCGATGATGGCCGACGTGGGGGTCAGCATTTCAGGCATGCCCGGCCCTCCCTTGGGACCCTCATAGCGGATGATGACCACGTCCCCCTTCATGATCTTCTTCTGCTCAAGCGCGGCAACCATTTCTTCTTCGGAGTTGTAGCACTTGGCCGGGCCTTTGAACTGCAAGCCCTCTTTACCCGTAATCTTGGCGACCGCGCCGTCGGGACACAGGTTGCCGCGCATGATGCGGATGTGCCCTGATTTCTTGATCGGCGTTTCAATCGGCTGAATGATTTTCTGTCCTTCTTTTAAGCCTTCGAGATTCTTGAGGTTTTCGGCGAGCGTCTGGCCGGTCACAGTCAGGCACGAACCGTCGAGCAGCCCTTTCGACAGCAGATACTTGAGCACGGCGGGGGTGCCGCCGACGTAATGCAGGTCTTCCATCACATACTTGCCCGACGGCTTGAGGTCGGCAATGTAGGGGATGCGGTCGCTGACGCTTTGAAAATCGTCGATCGTCAAGGGCACCTGACAGGCGCGGGCGATCGCAATCAAATGCAGCACGGCATTCGTCGACCCCCCCAGGGCCATGACCGTGACCATCGCGTTTTCGAACGCCTTGCGCGTCATGATGTCGCGGGGCTTGAGGTCGAGCTCGAGCAGCTTGCGAATCGCTTTGCCGGACGCGATGCATTCTCCCCGTTTCAGCGGGTCTTCGGCCGGAATCGACGAACTGTACGGCAGGCTCATGCCCATCGCTTCAATGGCCGAGGCCATCGTGTTTGCGGTGTACATTCCGCCGCAAGCGCCCGGGCCTGGGCAGCTTTTCCGCACGACCGCCTGACGCTCGTCGTCGCTGATCTTTCCGGCGATGTATTCACCGTAAACCTGAAAGGCCGAGACGATGTCCAGTTTGCGGTCGCCCAGGCATCCGGCACGGATCGTCCCGCCGTAGATCATGATCGACGGCCGATTGAAGCGGGCCATGGCGATGATGCAGCCCGGCATGTTCTTGTCGCAGCCGGGAATCGAGATGTTGGCGTCATACCATTGGCCGCAGGTGACGGTTTCGATCGAGTCGGCGATCAGGTCGCGCGACTGGAGCGAGTACGACATGCCCTCCGTCCCCATCGAGATGCCGTCGCTGACGCCGATCGTGTTGAACCGCATTCCGATCAGGTCGGCGGCCTTGACCCCCTCTGACACCTTGGCCGCCAGGTCATTGAGGTGCATGTTGCAGGGGTTGCCCTCCCACCAGACGCTGGCGATGCCGACCTGCGGCTTGTGCATGTCGGCTTCGGTCAGGCCTGTGGCATACAGCATCGCCTGCGACGCCCCCTGCGAGCGGGGTTGAGTGATGCGCGCGCTGTATTTGTTCAAGACCGGCTTCGTTTCGGGAGGGGGCATTGTAGGTGCTTGCGGATATTCAGTTTTTGTGACAGATGCAGGGACACGCCGCGTTCAAGTCACGTTCGCGTCCGATATCGCGCCCGCGAGTTTCAGGAACTGTAAAGGAATAACTCGGCGGGAATGTGTAGTCCGGGTCGTCGACCCGGACCAAAGACCGTGCGGGTCGGCGACCCGCACTACGGAAGCAATTCCGTTACGCTTTCTTAATGTATCGGGTCTCACCCGGCGATCAAAGGCTGTGGGATTCGCCCGGTTGCGACGGGTGCATCCGTTGAGCGGGGGTGGTCTATGACGAACAGCGACGCTGGCAGCGTCGCCCACGTGGCCGACGCTGCCAGCGTCGGCGAGCTTTCGACGGGGTACCCCCCGCTCAACGGATGCACCCGATTGCGACCCCGGCTCCGAATGAACCGCTGTTTCCCACCCTGGCGAGTTTTGAAGTTGCGCGTTTTCACGGGACAGGGGATGCGGTGGTACTCCGTTTGGGAGGCATTTCGAAGGCTGGATTTTACGTTGTTCCCGCATCCAGCCCTCAGGGCGGGCTGGGTTTTTCAGCCCGAAGGGCGGCATGTAATAGCCGGGGGTGTCAACCCCCGGAATCCTGGCGGCGGAATCATTTCAGCCCCGGCAGGGGCGGCACATGACGGGATGTTTCGCCCCTGCCGGGGCTTAAAAAAAATTGTCGTGGCGTCCGCCAGGGGCTGACGCCCCTGGCTATTACGTTCCGCCCTCCGGGCTAAACCAAATCGATTGCTAACATATCACTCAGCCCAAGTCACTCGGCCCAGTCGAGCGATCGGGCGACGGCCTTCTGCCAGCGTTCGTGCCGGCGTTCGCGCTCGGCCGGCAGCATCGACGGCAGGAATTCGCGATCAAGCTGCCAGTTTGTGACAATATCGCTCCGATCGGCCCAGTAGCCGACCGCAAGGCCGGCCAGGTAAGCCGCCCCCAATGCCGTCGTTTCTGACACAACCGGCCGGCGAACGGGTACTCCCAGCAGGTCGGCCTGAAACTGCATCAGCAGCGCATTTTGCGAGGCCCCCCCATCGACTTTGAGATGGTCGAGGTTGAGGCCGGCGTCGCGCTGCATGGCATCGAGAACATCTCGGGTCTGAAAAGCGATGGCCTCCACTGCGGCCCTGGCAATGTGCCCGCGCTGGGTGCCGCGAGTTAAGCCGATGATCGTCCCCCGCGCGTTGGGGTTCCAGTGCGGCGCTCCCAGCCCGACAAAGGCGGGAACGAAAAACACGCCGTCGGCGTCCGGGACGCGCAGGGCCAGTTCTTCAACTTCGGCCGCGCTGCCGATCAGCCCCAGACCGTCCCGCAGCCACTGCACGACCGCCCCCCCGATGAAAACCGCTCCTTCCAGACAATACGCGATTTGTCCATCGACCATCCAGCCGATCGTGGTGAGCAGTCCGTTGTGCGAGACGACTGGTTGCGATCCGGTATTGAGCAGCAGAAAGCAGCCGGTCCCGTAGGTGTTTTTCGCACTCCCCGGCTCGAAGCACGCCTGGCCGAACGTCGCCGCCTGCTGGTCCCCCGCAAGTCCCGCAATCGGAATGGCCGCACCCAGCAGAGCGGGATCGGTCACTCCCACCAGGCCGCTTGAAGGTTTAACTTCGGGAAGCATGACTCGCGGCACATTGAAAATGGCCAGCAGTTCGTCATCCCAATCGAGCGTGTGGATGTTGAACAGCAGTGTGCGGCTGGCGTTGCTGAAATCAGTGGCGTGTACCCGGCCGCCGGTCAGTCTCCACAACAGAAAGGCGTCGACCGTCCCGAACAAAATTTCGCCCCGCTCGGCCCTGGCACGCAGGCCCGACACTTCATCGAGCAGATACTGGACTTTGGTTCCCGAGAAATAGGGATCAAGCAACAATCCCGTCTTCGCACGGAATGTCGGTTCAAGCCCGTCGGCTTTGAGACGTTCGCAGATGCTGGTCGTGATCCGGCTTTGCCAGACAATGGCGTTGGCCACCGGTTTGCCCGTCGCGCGCTCCCACAGAATCGTCGTCTCGCGCTGATTGGTGATGCCGATGGCGGCAATGTTCTCGGCACGCGTCTTCGCATCGACCAGGGCCTTGCGAGCGCAATCAAGTTGCGAACGCCAGATCTCCTCTGGGTCGTGCTCAACGTGTCCCGGCTGCGGATAGAGTTGCGGATACGCTTCTTGAGCGATGCCCTGCGGCCTGCCGTTGCGACCGAAAACGATGGCCCGGCTGGATGTCGTTCCCTGGTCGAGTGCGAGAATCGAGCGAGGCATGCAGCGGCTCCGAATCACTATTCTGGAGGTGAAGGGCTCTCTTCCGCGGCCATCGATGCCTCGATTTCATCGAGCGCCTTTTCGATTTTCGACGGCAATCGCAACACGCCCCGGTCGATCCGCGGGAGATTCAGTTTTTCGGCCGTTGAATGGTCGAGAAATACGGCTGCCGAGGGGTCGCCATACACCAATCGCCAGCCGCGCGTGTACAACATTCCCACGAGCGGCAGCGTCGTCTTCGTGTCGAGAATAACCACCGGCAGGTCGGTGCCGGTCGGGTCGATCATCGACTGCCACGAAGGATCGGCCGCCGCCATTCGCTGCAGAATCCTGTTGTAAGCTTCGAATGTTGCCTTGGTGCAGACTTCGAGCCGTCCGTCCATGAACACCAGTCGTTCGGGCGCATTGTGATAACTGTAAACCGCCGCTTGTCCGTTATTGGCCACGAAGGCCCGTTCGGGAAAACCGGGCTGCCCCGCGAACTTCGCAGCATCGTGAATGAACCAGTCTTTCGCCTCTCCCCAGCCGAACGGCTTGTTTCCCTCTCCCCAGCGGTTCCACAAACCCGTGACAACCAGCACGCCAAGGCATACCAGCCCGGCGCCGACCAGCGATGCGAATCGCAGTTGGGTTCGGCGAGCAAACGGCGTCGGCCGCGTTGCCAGCACGTCGGCAACATTGGCACACAGAACGACGGACGAGACGAAAGCGAAAATGTTGACATTCCGCGAAGCTTCCCAGGCCAGGTGTGAAAAGGCGACGAACAACGAGACTCGCAAGACGCTCCAGCGGCGAGTACAAATCGCGCTCACAACAAAGCTGGCGCCGGTCAGAATCCATAGGCCAATCTCGGCAAGCAGGTAGATATTTGTCAATCCGTGCCTGGCGATAAATTTGATCGGCTGCTGGAACTCGCCGATGTTCGCCGAGTAAAACACCTGTTCGACGGTGAACTTGCGGTAGAGAGTCAGAGGGAACAACGCTCCTTCTTCGAAATAGGGAGTCACGAAGCAGGCCAGGGCGATCAGACCCCCTGCTCGGATGACCGTGCGCGCTCCCGGCTGGAGCGCAGGCTGCTCCAATCCCCAACGTCCCTGTGCCAAATCGCGGGCAATTCGATCGAACACGTAGCAGACGCCAACGACCAGCCCCAGAACAAACAGGGCGTGACAGTTCACCCAGATCAGTTGAATCGCCGGAAGCAGCCAGATCAGCCGCGGCTGCCGCTCGGCGCGAAATGCCACAAACAGCCAGCATGCCAGAAACAATTGCGAGAGCATTTCCGGCCGCTCGTAGCCGCGGCCGCTGATGGCGATGACCGGCAGGATCCAAAGCGGAACTTTGATCCACGCCGGCAGCGACCTCCCCGTCGCGTGCCATGCAACCGCGACAGCCGCGGTGATCACCGTCGCTTTGACTCCGATCACCAGGTTGATCCCCCCAACGCGGTAGAGCAACGTGATCAGAATCTGAAAGCCCCAGTGCAGGTCGATCCACGGCTTATCGAAGTCGGTAAACGTGTACCAATCGACCTGCGGCACCCTGCCGTCGCGAAGGATCAACTCGCCCGTCTTAAGGTGCCACCAGAAATCGGTGTCGTAAAGCGGATAAATCAGGCTGACAAAAGTCCAGATGAGCAGGCCGGCGAACAGAAGGGCATCCCAGCCTGATTGCCCGGTGACGGACACAGTGCCGATCGACGCGTGGGCGACTGGAGGGTCAACGACTAACGGGGCGACCGGCCGTGAAGCAACTGTCATTTGCGCGGGCCGATTTTTGCGACGGGATTTCGACATACTGCCGCCTATCGTGCCGCGATCTCACGCCGCATGCAAGCAGGCGACATGCTGGTTTTCAGCCCGGAGGGCGATATGGCATCGCCGGGGGCTGACACCCTCGTTGTTACACACATCTCGACAGGAACACTGATTTGTTTGAGAATTCCGGGGTTCGGAGGATCGAAACTCATTCAGTTCCAAGGATGGAGCGCCATGATTGCAAGCTGGGTGGAGGAAGAATTGGCCACGGTGG
>SIAF01000145.1 GCA_009691905.1 Planctomycetaceae bacterium
AACACGCCGAACTCGACCGCGGTGAGGAGCACTTTGGACGACCAGAAGGCGAAGGCCGTTTGCAGAATCGGGCTGGGATCGAGTTGCGGGTTGGCGTCGGTCATGAATTGATCATCCTAATTTCGACGGGATGCTTTTCAATTTCAGCTTCAGCGCCATCGGCAGCAAGCCGAGAACCGGGGGACACCTGATGCTCCCAACAGACGGTACCACTCGTGACGTGAGAGGCAGCCTATCATCTTCCTTGAGGAGATTCTCCATCGGCAAGTTCCGTCTGGCCGCTTCTTGATCAAGGATGGATCGCCTTGGGAACGAAGCAAGTCGCCGACTCGTGATCGGTGCCGAGGACGATGTCTAACGCACAGAACATCGCCTGAGTTTTCCTCGTGAGGAAGGTCGCACGGCGTTCGTGTCGCCGATTGTCGCTGGGTGTCAGTGCGACTTGGAAAATTCGATGCAAAACTCGTCGGCAAGCGATTGACGGCATCGATGAGTGCATCGGAAAATAGAGGTGCGTGAACTGATTCGTAAGTCTCTGAAGGGGCCAAGGTCGGTTGAGGGTTGGAGTCAGGTACGCCGCCTGATCAGCGGTTACTGCAATTCAGTCCGCACATCGGCTAAGAGTCCTACGGGCTGCAGCGTGGTCGGCTCTGATCAAGCTTCGACGTGATACCCAGAGGTGGGCGTTTTTTAGAAGCCAGCGAATCAGCTCACGCATTTTTTGGTTTTCTTCGCGCGATTGGCGGCAAGCCGCGTCAGCGAGTGATTGACGCGGTCTTACGTGTCTCTAGAGAAGTGCCCTAGTGTGGATGAGGACTGAACTCCCCGTGCCCGTTGTACACACGGTGCAGTACGAGTCAGACCGATAGCGCCACTTAACCCCGATGTGACCAGCCCGTAGTCGCTGCGGTACCAGCTTGTACGGGACGTTTTTCGGTGGGCCTTCTTCTAGAGATACGTGCCGCCAGTTTTCGGGCCGTTGCCCGTGCGGGCACCATCAAACGTCGTTTCCCGTGATATCCTGACGAGCCTTTTGCAGATGTTCTCCCACGACAAACGACTCACGTTGGCAGAAACCGGCCACGAGTCGGTAGTTGTCTCAGGTGTCCACGGCCAAGCAATTTACTCGGTAAATTGTCGCCAAAAAGAAATTCCGAAAATCGAGCGAACGTTTTTCACACTTCGTGCGTCTTCTTGGAAGCGGCGATGACGGTCATCGTCGCCCAAACTTGCTCAAGGATGATGCAACTTCAACGGTTTTGCGGATCATGATGCTTTCACGGCTGATGTTCCAACACGATCAGAGCGATACGAGGTGGTTCGCCGCCCAGGTAAATCTCTTCACAACGCAACCCGTGCGCCCGCAATTCCGGAAATCCATATCCGGGAATTCAGGTAGTCAGGGTTTGCGTAGCGAGGAATCTCCGTATCCCCTGCGCACGTGACATCGGCTTTAAGCCTCCGCGAGCTCTCCAAAGCCCGGTGTCACGCAAAGGACACCGGGCTTTTTCGTTTGACTGGGCTGGTAGCTGAGATGGTGTAGCGCCTGGCTGAAGCCCAGGAGACAAGGATTCGAGCGCCTTCCAGCCCACATCCCCCAAAAACTCCGGGACGTCCCGGAACACGGGAAAGGTACGTTTACAGACAAGGCCCGTTCGACTTCTGGTGAGGTTGCCAGTCTTTCAAGCTGGTTAGGTTGGGTTTGAATCCCACACGGGTCAATCGGTTATTCGGGGTGAGGGGCACCGGTCGCCCGCGTGTCTTGGGCACACGAGTCAGTCAGTTCGATTCTGACCACCTCGACTGATCCGCTTGGTGGTGTAACGGAAGCACTTCGTTCTGATACGGCGACAGCGGTGGTTCAACTCCACCCCAAGCGAATGGAAGTGAAGGAAATCGACATGCAACGCGAACATCGCAGCAAACGTCGCCACGCCCTCATCCGGGGTCGTGGTGTAACGGCAGCACAGCAGACTTTTAATCTGTCCGGCGGGGGTTCGAATCCCTCCGGCCCCAATCACGAACGGGCCTGTAGCTCAACGGTGAGAGCCGGCTCCTTATAAGGGCCAGACGACGGTTCAACTCCGTCCAGGCCAAATGAAAGGTGATCGACAACGGGATCAAGGTGCTAGCGGCAGCATTCTCGGTTCTTACCCGAGCAGGTGACGGTTCAAGTCCGTCTGATCCCAATTGGTTAAGAGTCGATGGTTGAGAGTTGAAGGTCAGGCAGGGGAAATCTTCTCTGGCCCTCGACTCTTAACCCTCAACCTTAGCAAGCACTGGTCGTTTAGCGGCGAAGACACCGCCCTCGTAGCGCGGCGACGTGGGTTCGAGTCCCACCCGGTGCTCTGAAGATTTGCTCTTTGACAATTCGGCCAGGACTTTAACGCACCCATGACGTAGCGGCAGCGTACCGTCTCGCCAGGGCGGAGGTGCGGGTTCAACTCCCGCTGGGTGCTTTTCGTTCGCGATTGACCGCGAACATTTATCAGCGTGTGGGAAAGTCTGGAGTTTCCGCGTGCCTCGGGCGCACGAGACCGTCGGTTCAAATCCGACCACGCTGACTGAAGACCCATTGCGGTGGTGTCCGTGCTGGTACGGGCAGACGGCTGTTAACCGTCGTGACACAGGTTCGATTCCTGTCTCCGCAGCTTCAACAAATGGAAGTCATCCGGCCGGATGAGGAGCCTGTCTCGAAAACAGGTGCGGGTCACACCGTTGTGGGTTCAAGTCCCACGGCTTCCGCCTGACGAAATCCACGTGCCCTTGGCCGAGTGGCAGAGGTGTCAGCCTTCCAAGCTGAACAGGCGGGTTCGATTCCCGCAGGGCACTCTCGATTGGGTCGGTAGCTCAGCGGCAGAGCAGGTGTTTGTTAAGCACCCGCGCGTGGGTTCGAGTCCCACCCGTCCCTCTTCACGATGCGGGGTAGTTTCTGCTGGTAGAAATTCGTGACTTTGAATCACGAGTCCGCAGGTTCGATTCCTGCCCCCGCAATTGGCGAACTTCGCAACGAGGGATGTGTCCTTCGACCGACACTCGATGCGGGATTGTCGCTGTTGGTAGCGACGCTGGGCTCTGAACCCGGAGGCGTTGGTTCGATTCCAACTCCCGCAACTTTGATACGGAAGTCATCCGGCCGGATCAGGAACCTGTCTTGAAAACAGGCGGCGGGTGAATTCCGCTTGTGGGTTCGAGTCCCACGGCTTCCGCTCGTGCAGATGAACAATTCGGGCTCATGGTCCAACAGGAAGACATCGGTCCTGCAAACCGAGGATTCGGGTGCGATTCCCGATGAGTCCACTTTCGATTTGATCCCGTGGTCCAGCGGCGAAGACTTCTGGCCTACACCCAGACAACGATGGTTCGAGTCCATCCGGGATCACTGACGAGAGAACGCCCAGGTACGCCAATCGGCTGAGCGGCTCGGCTTAAACCCGAGCGTTTGCGGGTTCGACTCCCGCCTTGGGCATCACAGGAGACATGGCTCGGTAGGCAATCGGCAGACCACCTTGGCTTAGAACCAGGGATGCTGTGGGTTCGAGTCCCACCTGAGCTACTCGATTTGAATACGTCCTCGCAGAGCAGCGGAGTGCTCGCCACCCTGTCACGGTGGAGATCGTGGGTTCGAATCCCATCGAGGACGCTTGATTGGCGCGGTACGCAATTGGCAAAGCGGCAGAGCTCAAACCTCTGTGATTTTGTGGGTTCGACTCCCACCCGTGCTACTCGAACATCATGCGTCGGCTGGGCATTGGCGTGCCTCAGTGGCTGTAACCCACCCGCCTTCGGGCATTGGCGGTTCGACTCCGTCCCGACGCACTCCTTCACGAACGGCCCGTTCTTCTAGCGGTTCAGGAAGCTGGCCCCTCAAGCCGGCAACGCGGGTTCAAATCCCGCACGGGTCACTGACAGACATGGCCAAGTGGTGCAATTGGTAGACACGCGACGCTCAGAACGTCGTGCCCGTACGGGCTTGGGAGTTCGACTCTCCCCTTGGTCACTGCAGGCAGGGCAGGTGCCCGACTCGCTCCCATAAGGCGGGGAACCCGGATCGTTACCGGGGCCTGCAACTACGAGCGATTGACGCCGGTGGGCCAGCGCCCAGCGAAGCCTCATAAGCTTCGACCGCCAGGTGCGACACCTGGACCGGCTACTTTTTCATGCGACATAAGACGGCCGAGTACGCAAACCTTGGCAAAGCGACCAGGTCGAGAGCCTGGTGAATTTGTGGGTTCGACCCCCACCTCGGTCACTTCGATCCCGTGGTCCAACGGTACGACACCAGCCCGACATGCTGGCGACGATGGTTCAACTCCATCCGGGATCAATCGACAACGACGGTCTGTAGGTGTTGCGGCAGCACACGTCCTTGGTAAGGACGAGGCTCGGGTTCAATTCCCGGACGGACCTCTCGAAGACTGGGCTGCTGGTCCAACGGCACGATATCTGGGTCGCAACCAGAAGATCGGGGTTCAACTCCCCGGCGGTCCACTGACGACGAAACGGGCTCATGGTCTAACGGCACGACGCCAGCTCGGCAGGCTGGCAATCCGGGTTCGACTCCCGGTGGGTCCACTAATGATTACGGAAGGTAGCCGGATACGGTTGGCCGGATCGCACTGCTAACGCGACTCTCCTTCATCGGAGATGAGGGTTCGAATCCCTTGCCTTCCGCTGACATGTGGCCTCGATGGTGAAATGGAGATCATGCCCCGCTTCTAACGGGGTGTTCTGGGTTCAAGTCCTGGTCGAGGCATTGAAAATCAAATGGAAGGGCCACCCGAATGGCGACGGGAACCGGTTGGAAGCCGGTCGAGCATGCAGAGTGCCTTGCGGGTTCAACTCCCGCTCCTTCCGCTCTCGGATGGTGAAATGGAAATCACGCCCCGGTCCTAACGGGGAAGTCCGGGTTCGAGTCCTGGTCCGAGAAGACATGGTGTTCGTGGTGTAGTGGTTGCTGCATGTCGGCCTGTGAAGCCGAAGGTGACGGTTCGATCCCGTTCGAACACCCTTGATGAAAGAGGAGAGAATCGTGGTAGCGATGTTGACGAGACCGACGTTGGTATTGAACCGCAACTGGCAGGCGGTGGGTGTGGCTTCCGTAGCCCGCTCGCTGACGCTGGTCGCGGCGGAACGGGCACGGATCGTCGATCCCAGTACGTACCAGCAGTATACATGGGCCGATTGGGCGCAGCTCGTTCCGATGGACGACGAAGTCTGCATTCAGTCAGTGAAGTTCCGGATTCGCGTGCCGGAGGTGATCACGCTGACGGAGTACGACCGAGTTCCCACGAACGCGGTCACCTTCAGCCGGCGGAACATCTACAAGCGTGACCGGTACACGTGCCAGTACTGCCACAAGCAATTGGCGAGCGAGGACCTGACGATCGACCACGTGTTGCCGCGATCGCGTGGCGGCACCAGCACGTGGGAGAACTGCGTGCTGGCTTGCCTGGAGTGCAACAAGCGCAAGGCCGACCGGACGCCTACGGAAGCGCAAATGCCGCTGAAGAAGGCTCCGATCCGACCGATGTGGCGTCCGTTGTACGCCCGGCATGGCCTGCGAATCGAAAGCTGGTCCAAGTTCCTCAGCGAGGCGTACTGGACGGTGGAATTGGATGAATGACATCGCCGCCGAGAACTCGCATCTCGGCGGCGTTACACGGGCGTGCTCCTGGGAGAGCGGGTGGTCTCCAAAGCCGCTGGATGGGGTTTGAATCCTCACGCTCGTGCTGTGGCACGGCCACTTTGTTCGGGGATCCTCAATGGGCAATGCGACATCGCTTGACGATTGAGACTCTTCCGAACAAAGCGTCCGTGATGCGCCGACGTGGCTGATGCAGAAAGGCGCCGGTCCTGTAAACCGGATGATGCTGGTGCGAATCCAGTCGTCGGCCCTGTTTGTCCCGATGGTGTAGCGGATTGCATTGGACTCTCCGAAGGTCCAGGCCCTGGTTCGATTCCAGGTCGGGATAATTCCTTGATGCCCTGCGGGTGTGGAGGACGCATGACTGCCTTCGAAGCAGTCGGGCGAGGTTCGATTCCTCGGTGGGGTACTGATGGTCCTTGGAGTGTGGTGGACGCACGCGACTCTGCGAAGGTCGTAGACCAGGTTCGACTCCTGGCAGGGACACTGGAAATCGCTTTGAAGATTTTTCAGAAAGGATGGTGTCGTATGACCATACGCTACGTCGATGAACAGCCATTTTTTTGAACCGATGAGCAAGCGTCGGAAGGGCTTCCCATCCGAAACGCGGGTCAAGCGGGGTGTCCGGATCGTCCACGGCGTCAAGTTGCTGGAAGAGAAGCTCGGCCGAAACGACCTCTGCCCCTGCGGTAGTGGCCAACGATTCAAGCGGTGCTGCCTCCAGTCAGGCTGCTTTTGATGGCGTTAATCGGGACCACTACTTTTAGGGCGAATGCATGAGAACCGTGCCCGTTTTTCGGAGCGGGCACCACGACGCTGATGTCGCACGGTGCGGCGGCGGCCTGCAAAGCCGCAGCTAGCGGGTTCGACTCCCGCCGGCGTCTTGACGCGGCCGACTGCGTGTTTGGAATCCATCTGGAAGATGACGACTGAACCTCAACTTCGCCGGTCGTGTCTTGATGCAGCCTCAACTGCCTGTCGGGACTACATCCACACCCTGTTAAGGTGTGCCGCAAGGCACGATGTCCCGGCGAAACTTCGTTGAGGCTTTTTCAGAGACCGATAAGAGCAATTGATCCAACTGCCGGTTGGGACTACCCGTAACTATGACGGCCCTAAGGTAGCGATTGTCGGGCGACCGACTAGCGAAGCGGACCAAGTCTCCCTGAGATGAGGCCGCGCGTCCACTGTCGAGCTTCACGGCTCGATAAGGAAGGCGCCTCAACAAACCCTTCGTTGAATCATGAACATACGGAATGACTGCCGGTTTGGAGTACAGATTGTAAATCTCGTGGTCGTGGGTTCGAGTCCCACCAGTCTCCCTTGAAACATGGAGGCTGTAGCTCAGTGGTAGAGCACGGAAACCTCTGGCCACAACTTCGTCGTTCCGTTTTTTGAACTGATCTGGAGACACACTCGACTGCCGGTGCGGAATCCATGGACTTGCCGGTTCAAACCCGACCCGGCCCCCTATCCGAGGAACATGTACGGGGCCGGCCTCGGCGGATGGTTTGTCCGTTCGCCGAGGAAAACCTCTGCCCACACTTCGTCGAGTGCCTTTGAATCAACGATCCGACTGCCGTGTTGGAGTCCATCCACCATCCCAGGGCTTCGGTCCTGCGGTCGCCATGAGAAGCGGATCCTTCTCAGTCCCTGATGGGACCGGCACCTCTGACCAAACTTCGTTGGATCGTTTTTGCGAACCCAACGGCCACCCGCGTGTCAAATCGCCAACACTATTGATGCCGCCGCAATCCAGCGGCTGACAAATGACCAAGGTTGATTGGAACAGCAGTTGAGTTCGGGCTGCGGATTTGTGATCCGACTGCACGAGCGGAATCCATCCTCTCCTCCAGGGACGCGAATGAAACGTCCCCTCTGCTCCTCCTTCGTCGGATCGGTGGACTTTCAAATGATTGCCAGAAGGGAACCGTTGTCGGCGGAGTTGTCGGCAGCGGTAGTTTCATAGCGGTTCGACTGCCGGAATGGAGTCCATTTACTCCGGATGAGCGGGTGCAATTCCCGCGGGCGAAAGCCATAGCTCAACAGCAGAGCACCGGACTGGTCGCAAGACCTGTTCTCCGTCCACCCCTTCGTCGAGCCCTTTTTTGAATGGAGGCCTGATCATGGCCAACAAGTCGTTGTTTTCGAGTCTGCTGGCGAAGCTGCCACGGGCCACGATTCGTAACCAGGCTGGCGGGCCTGCCTACCAGTTTGAGCCGAAGCACGCGCTCGCGCAGTTCGCGGCGACGGGCTGCTTCGACGGCACGTTCTACGCCGATGCGGAGTCGCAGCTCGACACGCTGAAGTCGCTGATCGCCCAGGTGAACGATAACGTCTTCCTGGCGAAGCTGGCGATTTACAGCCGCGAGCGAGCGTACCTGAAGGACATGCCGGCGGCGCTGGCGGCGACGTTGGCGTCGCGCGACACGGTTCTGTTCCATCAGGTCTTTGATCGTGTCATCGATAACGGCCGCGTCTTGCGGACGCTGTTCCAGATGATCCGCTCGGGCCAGTTCGGCAAGAAGAGCCTGTCGAGTTCGTTGCAGCGGGCGTTCCAGCGGTGGTTGAACTCAACGTCGGTCGAGAAGCTACTGTCGGCGTCGATCGGTCACGATCCGAGCCTGCGGGACATCCTGCGGATGGCGCGGCCGACGCCGCTGGATAATAGCCGGCGGGCGCTGTTTGGCTGGTTGACGGACAAGGACGTCGCGAAGTGGACGCCGGCGAGTGAAGCCGATCTGCCAGAGCAGGTCCGGTTGCTGGTCGAATTCCGCACGGCGGAAACGGCCGAGCAGCAGATCGCGCTGCTGAACGGAGACGGTCGCTTGAAGGCTCGGTGGGATCTCCTGGCCGACACGGCGAAGGGTGCGAAGGTTTGGGCGGCGATGGCGCGGACGATGGGTCCGCAGGCGCTGCGCATGAACCTGAACACGTTGCAACGACATGGTGTATTCGATGACGCGGCGATGGTCCAGACGGTCGCTAACCGGCTGGCGGATGAAAATGAAATCCGTCGGTCGCGGCAGTTTCCGTACCAGTTCTTCGCTGCCTACATGAATGTATCGGACGAGATTCCTCATGTGATCAAGGCCGCGCTTCACAAGGCGGCGGAGATCGCGTGCGGCAACGTGCCGGAATTTCCGGGACCGGTGGTGATCGGTCTCGACGTGTCAGGTTCGATGCAGTCGCCGGTGACGGGTAACCGTGGCCGCGGCGGCACGACGAAGATGCGGTGCGTGGATGTCGCGGCCCTCGTGGCGGCGGCCATCCTGCGGCGCAACCCGGACAGCGTGGTTGTCCCATTCGACACGCAGGCGTTTGAGGCGAAGGTCGATCCGTCGGATTCGATTTTGAGTCTGGCAGACCGGCTGGCGAAGTACGGTGGCGGTGGAACCGATTGCTCGTTGCCGATCAAGCAGGCCAACGCGACTTACGCCAAGCGGAAGTTCGCAGGCATCGTGTTGGTGAGCGACAACGAGAGCTGGGTCTACCAGGGCCGGCCATACTTCTATGGTACGAACGGCTCGACCGGCGTGATGACGGAATGGCAGCAGTTTGTGCAGAACCAGCTGCGGTTGCACGGAGGCGACTTCGACGGACCGAAGCTGATCTGCATCGACCTGCAGCCGGTCCAGACAACGCAGGCCCCGGAACGGAGCGACATCTTGAACGTCAGCGGCTTCAGTGACGCCGTGTTCGACGTGATGGCTGCGTTCCTGAAGAACGACGCCGGCCGGTTCGTGAAGGAAATCGAAGCGGTGACGTTATAGATGATTGGCCGCAAGGCCATGAGAACAACACCCGGCGGATTGGCGAAAGCTGATCCGCCGGGCGTTTTGTTTATTGCTCAGACTGTGCGACAGAATTTCATTCTGTGGGGAAGTAACGGGGTCGGCAATCGATACTACTCCACTGCGAGGCAATACAGATTCCTAACGGTCCGAATCAATAACCGGTCACCGGAGATGGCGGGAGTGGCCATGACAACTTCCCCCATCTCATTGCTTGCAACTTTTTTGAAGTCGCGCCCTGCTTCAATCACGGTGACTTCACCGCGTTCACTGACGAAATAAATCTGCCCACCAGCTGCGACCGCTGAGGCTGAGTACGTGCTGCTGCCCGTGCCGACTCGCTGGCGATAGACCAGATTTCCGGTCTTTGCGTTTCGTACAGCCAGCCGACCATTGTCGTTGCAGGTGTAAAGTAGCTCATCTCTGACCAGCGGCGTAGGCATGTACGATCCGTCTCGGGGGTGCCACCATGCAAGGCCGGCGTTTTCGGATTCGTCATCGGAAGGCGTCAGGTCTCCGGTCGCTGTCGGTCGGATCGCATACGTCGGACTGCGGCCGTGGCCGTTCGTCAGGTAGATCAGGCCGTTGGCGAACAGTGGCGTGGGTACCGGAACATCTCCTCCGCCGCTGAGATGCCAGATTCGTGCGCCGGTCTTCAAGTCGTATCCCGCCATCTGGTGATAACCGTTGCAGACGATTTGCAGTCGATCTTCTGTCGTCACGACCAGCGGCGTCGACCAGGTGGCGACTTCGCCGTCGCGGTCAATACGTCGAATCTCCCGGCCAGTCTTGAGATCCAGGATCGCAATAAAGTTGGTATTCAGACAATCGCACTGCACGATGACGAGGCCGTTGTGAATGACCGGGGAACTGGCAAAACCCCATTCCAGTTCCGGAGCGTCGTAGGGTCCGGACAGTAGTTTGCCGAAATCGCGTTTCCAGATCAGATGCCCGTCGAAGTCGAAGCAGTGCAGCCCCTCCGAGCCGAAGAACGCCACCACCAAATCACCATCCGTTGCCGGAGTACAGTTGGCATGAGATGCCTTCAAATGCCGCTTGATGGTGGGTTCACCGCGATGAGCATCTTTGCTCCACAGAATCTTCCCCGTTCCGAGTTGCAAGCATAAGGCCTGCCATGTCCATTCGCCGGTATCCTTGGCGGACTCGCCGGCCCCGCCGGACCAGCCGGTTTCCACTGCGGGATTGTCCGTGTCTGAGTTGACCGCCGTTGTCACGAAGACGCGATCGCCCCAGACGATGGGAGCAGAGTGCCCCAGACCTGGTATCGGAGTCTTCCATGAGACGTTTTGGCCTGTTTGCGTATCCCATTCGGTTGGCGGATTGCCGCTACCAATTCCCAGACCGCCGTGCCCTCGAAACTGAGGCCAGTTGTCGTCCCCGAAAGCCGCCGCCGAGATTACGCTTGCAGTCAGGAGTGCGACGATGGATCGAGTCTGCATGGAACGATCAACCCTATTGGGTACGGCGAAGTCATTGTTCGATCAGTGTATCAGCCATGCCAAATGGGAGTACCCCGTTTAAGTTCCGGTTCTGTATCGGCGGCGTCCGCGTGACACGACCTCCGCCGTCGTCTATGTTACCGTCGGTACTGTTGTTCGATGCCCGCCTGTAGGATGTCTCTATGCTTCGCATATTTGCTGTCAGCCTGCTGATGTCCGGCCTGCTTTGGGTCGCCGATGAGCCGGACTCTTTCAAACTCGCCGCCCCGGAAGGGTGGGGTGGCGAAACCATAGATCTTCCGCCAGGGTTTGCTCCCGATATGAAGCTGAAAGGTTCGGAACACATTCGGTTTGCGCCGGGGATGATGAATCCTTCGTCGGATTCGTTCTTCAGCTATGCCTTTGTGTTTGAACTTCAGCCGATGCCCGTTCTGACGAAAGCCGTTGTCCAAGATGAGTTCCTGAAATACTACCGCGGTTTGTGCAAGGCCGTTTTGAAAGGAAATCTCCCGGACGTCGATCCGTCTGAATTCACGCTGGAATTGAAGCGCGTGAAATCCGACGCCAAGCCTGCCGCGGACGAGCAGGCTGCAGATACGCCGACGCGGTACACAGGCACACTGGATTGGGTCGAACCGTTCGCCACAAAGAAGCCACAGAAGCTGAACCTGGAGATCCAGACCTGGGCCCGGAACGACCGCAACTACATCTTTGTCTGCGTCTCACCTCAGACCCGTGAAAAGGCGATTTGGAAACACCTGCACGCCATACGCGACGACTATTTGAAGAAGTAAGCCGAAAAATCCGCAATTTCGGATGCATTAGTCCACCCCTGCGCGGACGACGTGATCGACGTGCTATTGCCCAAACAGGATGAGCCGGAACAAACATTCGTACTGGATCGATTGCATGAACTGCTGACGGGCAAGTCCCCCTGCACATCAGAGGCATCGAGGGGCCAGCGCCGCGATCTCGGGCGGGGTGGATTGATGACACCCCGGCCTGGTATCTGTGTGAGAGACGCAAGCCCCAATCTTCAACACGCATCAAGCGGCCTTCGGTTCCGGCAGTTGAGAATCAATTGATTCGTTGGCCTCGACTCGCATGATGCGAATGCTGGGCGGCGCTTCAATGCCTAAGCTGACGGAGCCTTGAGACGTGCGAACCACGGTGATCGAAATGTCTTCGCCGAGCTTGATCACCTGCGACATCTTGCGGGTCAGAACGAGCATGGATGAATCTTTCCAGATTCGCCGCGATCACGGGCAGGGCGGATGAAACATCGCCCCGGCGCGGCACCCGTGAATCATTCACGGTCCATTCGAGAGGACGGCAGTGTAGCAAATGTTCATATTCTGTCAACGGCGTCTCATCGAAAAAAAGAGGGAACCCACCTTTCAATTTTTCCCCATTTCGATTCCGTGGGGCCTTCACCGAAAGCCGCTAGCGTGGCCAAGTTCACGATGACGATCCGTTCGTCAATTGCCTATCGGGTGAGCCAACCGAGTTCTCGCTGGCGCTTGAACACTTGCAGAGATTCCTGAATGGCCTGTGCCAGGGGAGTGTGCGGCGCTTTCGGGAATGCATGCAGGAATGGCTCGTAGTCGAGGTCGCAGATGAAGGGCACCTCGGACGTCCCCGCCGTGATCGCGAAGTGCGCATCGAGTCCGACGTCGGCCGCAGACCGGCGCATCGTGTCGATGATCTCCGCGGTCTCGACGGTGTGGCTGGGAAGCGTAAACACGCCGTATCCGGTAAACGGTGCCATGGCTGCATTGCCGAAGGCGGCCCCCACATCCGGTGCATACAGATAATCCTGGCGGCTGCAAAAGGGGATTTCGTAGGGCACCTCCAGCGCGACACATTTCATCGCCGTAGTGGTCGCCGCCGTCAGTCCGGCGTCGCGCCCCGGACCGAACAAGACGCCGGGACGGATGCTGACGGTGGTCATGCCGGTTTCCTGACAAAGCAGCCGCGAAAGATGCTCACCCGTCAGCTTCCACGTTCCATAGACATTCACCGGGGCCGGTTCGGCGAGCATGGGCACTTTTGCTCCCGGATAGGAGCGGCGTGGCCCGTAGATGGCAATCGAACTGGCGAAGACGAAGCGGTGCAGCGATGGCCGACACGCCTTGATCGCCTCAATCAGGTTTTGAGTTCCTGCCAGATTGATCTGGAGACCCATGTCGCGATGGGCGTTGCAGTCCGGCGTTTGCAGCGCGGCAAGGTGGATGACGTGAGTAATCTCGTTTGTGATCAGCACATCCTCCAGTTGCTGCTGCGCTCGAACGTCGAGTCGAACGCACTTCAGCCGGATGGAGTCCTCATCGGGAAAGAGGCGTTGAGTTCGCTCGGTGCTGACTTCGCGACTCCCCACCACAACGGTGGCGCTGGTATTGGCCAACAGCCACTTCACCGTTTGGGCACCGATACAGCCATAACCGCCAGTGACCAGAATTCGGGCCGATTCTGTCATTTGCACAATGTCCGTAAGTCGCGAGCCGGGAATGAGCTTGAGATTCTGTCAGTCCTCGAGATACGACCGAATGGCATCAAAAAACGAGCAATTTAAGGCTTCTTCACCGCGTCGCAGACCAGTTGAAAATACTCGGCGATCTGATGTCCTTTGGCGGGTTCCAGGTCCGACTGACGAATGACCACCAAGTCCAGACTCGGTACCACGAGGATGTCGTTATCCCATCGGCCTAACGCGGCAAACGCATCTTTCGGGACATTCGGCCATTTCTTGGTGGTGTTGTTCCACCAGAGATAACCATAGGACGGATTGAGATCCTGAGACGCGGCCACGGACTCCGTCAGCCAGGCTGACGGCACGACCTGCCGATCTTTCCATTTGCCGCGATTCAGCACGAGCAGACCGACCCTCCCCATCGCCCGGGCGGTGAGTTGGCAGCCGGAGTACGGGATCACGTAGCCGTCGCGTTGTTCCCAGGTCCAATCCTCGGACTGGATGCCGATCGGAGTGAAGACGCGCTGGTTGAAGAATTCATCGAGCGGCTCGCCGGTGGCCTTCTGGAAAACCGGACCGAGCAGTGCCAGCCCGGTATTGTTGTAGTCCCATTTCTCGCCGGGTTGATGGTCCATTCCGGCTTCAAACAGAGCATACTGAAACACGTCGTCGCGGAGATGGACGTCTGGTTGATTATGGACGCCGGACGTCATGCTCAATAACTGTTTCACGGTGATCGTCCGCTTTCCTTCGGGACGGACGTCTGGAAGGAAAGCGCCAACCGTGTGATCGAGCGCAAGTTTTCCTTCTTCGATGGCCAGCCCAGTCGCCAGGCTGGAGAAGGACTTCGTGGTGGAATAGGCCGGAAACTTCGTTTTCTGATCGGCGTCGCCGAAGTACCACTCGGCGATGATCCGGCCATGGCGGACGACCAGTCCGGACTTACTCTGATGAGACTCTAGCCACGTGCCGGCCTTGTCTAAACCAGCCGCATCAACTTCCTGACTGGCAGGAGTCGCTGTTTCCCAGTCAGCACCGGGGAACACCGTTTGTGCCATGCCATTTGAAAAGCAACAGCATCCAATCGCGAGGGACAGAAGTAATGCGCGGGACATCAGATAGCTCCAAACGAATGAGGACCAGCGGTGAGTTCGGATTTCTCAATTTTCTCAACCATGCGGACGCAGTCAGTCTGATGCAGACAATCATAACTGTTGCCCAGAACTTTGAGTATCGAGGTCAGGACGCCCTGCTCATGCCAGAACACTTGAACGCGTGCTCGCGAACGGCGGCATGTTGATGTGGATTGCAATACGGACCATCTGGTCGAGAATTGCCCAATGAATGGGTTGTTTCCCGGTGTGAAAGATGCTGTTTCGTTACGGACTGATGAGGGAGCTGCCGCACCACAGAGCATGGAATCCTTTTCATGCCGATGCCGCATTCCGCTCGAACGACTTGACCAGTCCCCCCAGGTGCGACCGAACCATCATGTTGAGTGCGTTTCTGCGGGATGGCATCTCAACCATACAGCC
>SIAF01000146.1 GCA_009691905.1 Planctomycetaceae bacterium
CCCGAAAGGAATTCCCCAACAGACAGCAGACGACGAACCGAATCATCATCCGGCCATCCCCAAGGTCGTCCGCTCTTCGTCTGCGCCGCGCCCACTCGGCTGCTCGACCACAAAAGCGACACCGGGTACGCTTATTTAAGGGCTAGAGGCGATGCGTTTCGCCATCGAGGGGAATGTCGAGCTGTGCCTGGTGCTTGTCCCAGCCGAGGTGTTCGCGGAAGAGGGTGTTGAAGTCGAACGACTTGAGGAGTTTTCGCACGGCGGCGAAGTCGAGTTTCATAAGCAGAGTCCCGCGATCAGTAGAAGCAGTTGCTCCCCTCCCCCTTGCATTTTCTCCCCTCCCCCTCGACGGCATTGGCATCTACACAACTTCCTTCTCCCCACCCCCTGGACGGGGGAGGGGTCGGGGGAGGGGGTGTTTTTCGAAATCAGATCACGTTCGCCCCCCCATCCCCGGCCCTTCCCCCGCGAGGGGGGAAGGGAGAAAAGACAGGAGAAGCATTCATCCGTCGCCCCTTAAACCCAGCGAGCAGATGACTTGCGGCTCGCCGGTCGATTCGTCATCGGCCACTCGGCAAAGCCGGGCGTCCTGGCGCAGCGCGATGACGAGTTCGGCCAGATCGACGTCGCTGACGCCGCTTTTGAGTTGGCGATTGAGAGTATCAGTCGCAGATTGGAACAGGGGAAATTTGTAGATCTCCTCGATGGCCTTGTTCAGGTCCGGCATGGCGAGCAACGTCCCCTTGATGTCATCGGCAAAGTGCTTAAGCCGTTCGTAGCTGCGAAAACGCGCTCCGGACGGGCGGCCGAGTTGGCCGCCGACGGATTTGTCAGTCTCGACGATCAGCTTGACCCCCTTTGCCACCATCTCGTGATGGCGCTCGTGGCGCGGCAGGGCCGTGGTGTCGGGGGCACACTCGGCGGCCTTCAGAATCGTAAATTGCGATTCGGTCACACTCTTTCCATCGGTGTTGACCCAGGCCAGGGCATCATTGCCCTCAGCGGTTTTCAGGTAAACGAGAGCCCCTGCGGGTTGATCGGGCGAGGGTTCGTGGCGACGCGTGGAATAGACGACGTTTGGGAGGGCGGCAATCACCTTTTCCAAATCGGGATCGCGGTCGATGGCATTTTTCCAGATCTGATAGGCGTAAGAGGCCGAGTCGACTTCGGTGTCGTCGTCGCCATCGAGGACGCCGGACGTCTCGTTGTACAGATTGAACAGCGGCCGGTCGCCTTTCTCGTCGTCGAAGAACGCCTCGTCGGTGCCGACCACTTCGGCATTTTCCTGCAACCGCTGCCGAACGCGGCTGCGAAGTTGGATGATCCGTTCGACGCCGTCGGCGGGCAGGAACGAGTAGCAGAGAATGGTGTCGGACTTCTGGCCGATGCGATCGATGCGGCCCGCCCGCTGGATCAACCGGATAATCGCCCAGGGGAGATCGTAATTGACGATTACGGCGCAGTCCTGGAGATTCTGCCCTTCGCTGAGGACGTCGGTGGCCACGACGACGCGGAGTTCGTCGGCGGGGGAGACCTGGCTTCGCTTGTCATTGCTGACTGGGCTGAATCGATGGGCGATCGCGGTGGGATTTTCGGTATCGCCGGTAACGCCGGCCATTGCGGTTACGCCGCGAGACCGGAGTTGAGATTCGAGATACTCAACCGTGTCGGCGAACTGCGTGAAGAGCAACACCTTTTGCCGGGGATGGCGCTTTTGCAACAGGTCGATCAGGGCCAGCAGTTTGGCGTCACGATTTGCATCCCACGAACCGGCCGTCCGCAAGACCTTCATCAACGCCTTGGCGTCTGCCCGCAAGTCTTTTTCCAGGCTGTCTTCGAACAGCGTCGGCCGCAGCCATTTGAAACGCTCTGGGAAACGGCGCTTGTAGACCTGATAGATTTCACCGGCCCGGTTCTTGAAATCGGCTTCCGTCTGGACTTGATTAAGCTTTTTGGTGGGATCAGAGTCGTCCTCGTCGTCGGCATCGGCAGCGTTCCAGAGGTCGTTGTCTTCGTCGTTGGCATAGGTGTCCAGAAGCCCCATGTCCTGCGTGCCGATCGGCAACGGCAAATTGTTGTCGACGGCGTGCAGATAGATGAAGTTTCGCAGGATGTGCCGCTCAATCGACAGAATAAACGCATGGCCGCTGCTTTCGAGCCGCTTGAAGAGGTTCGTCCGGCAGAACCCTTTGAGCCGACTTCCGGCGCGAGACAGGTCATTGAGCGTCCTGCCTTCGTCGGTCGTTGGGGGCTTGTGCGGGGACGGCTTCTGGTAATTGCCCAGACCATACCGAGGAAGGGTGAGCTTGTTGACGGCCTTCACCACCTCGTCGGCGAACAGACTCGCGTACTGGTCTTTCGGATCTTCAGAATCGATCGCGAACTTGACTGTCCTGGGAACTCGCACCGGGAAGTACGAGCGCGTTCCGTCGGCGAAGACAAGATATCGCCGGTCGGAGACCGCTTTTTTCCTGCCGCACTTCGTGCACTGAGGATGCAAGGCTTTGACAACAGTGCCGCAGGCAGGGCAATCCAAGTCGGCGTAATGCTCTTGAATGAAACTTCGCGTGCGGCGAACGAGATAGAGCCGCATCAGCTCTCGCCAATCGTCGGCCTCGTCGCTTTTCTCGAAGGCCGCCAGCGACCGCACCGGGCATTGATGTCGGCGGATGAACTCAGTCTCTTTCAATTCGCGCAGCAGTTTCTCCGGGCGAATGCCGATATCCTCGTTCTCATCGATGAACAGACGAAGTTGATTCGACAGGTCGAGGAATGTCTTGTTGTAAGGAGTAGCAGAAAGCAGAATCACGCGGCTGTCGTTTGTGTTGACGTACTCGGCGATGGAGCGATACCGCTTGCCCTCTCGGTTGCGAAGGTTGTGGCTCTCGTCGATGAGCACCAGTCGAAAGCGGCGTAGGTCGGGCAACTCGCGCTGGACGTTATTGATCGATATGACCTTGGCGCGCAAGCGATATTGCTGGCGGTAGTCTTCCCACATCCGGACCAGATTCTTAGGACAGATGATCAGCGTCTCGACCCCGTGATCGTCCTCGAAAATGCGTGCCAGTGCCGTTGCCATCAGTGTTTTTCCCAGTCCCACGACGTCACCGATGACGACGCCACCGCGCTTGTTGAGGTGGTGGGCGGCGATCTTGACGGCGGCTTTCTGGAACTCGAAGAGCTTGTTGCCGAAGTCGGCGGGGATACGAAACTCCTTCAGGCCGGCTCGCGCCTCCTTCGCCAGCTCGTAGGCCATTTTGATATAGATGTGGTAGGGCGGCACCGGCTCAGGTCGAGCCCAGCTATTGTTGATGATCTCAACCAGTTCCTGCGAGATGTCGATGCAGAACCGATCGTTCCAGCGCTCGTCAAACCATTTGGCGAGCTTATCGCAGGCGTCATGGTCCAGAACGTCAATGTTGAGTTCGCCCTGCTTCGACAGGCCGGAAAACGTCAGGTTGCTGCTGCCCAGATACCCGGTGGTCGGGTTGATCGGGTCCTGCCGATAGTGGAGGTACAGCTTCGCATGCAGATTGTGCCGCAGAAACAGCTTGACGACCAGCTTTTTTGATTCGATTTGCCGGGCCAGCCGACGCAAGCCCGCTTCGTCGTCGTTGGTGGGAATGCCCAGCATGAGCTGATCGCGAAAAGCCAGCGCGAGCTCTCGCCTCTTGGCGATGGCGGTGGCCTGGTCGATTTCCTGATCGTCGGGCAACAGGCTCATCGCCGATCGCAACTGATCCTGGGGCCTCGGCTGCATGCCCACGAGAAGCCGACAGCAATGTCCCTCGCCCCCCTCCCATTTCTCGACGAGCGTATCGACCTGTCGCCACCCGCGAAGGTTGAAGTAGCCGACGCAGAAGTCGGCCCGATCGGACAACGCGAGCGTTTCCTTGAGCGCAGGCAAAAGCGAGCGCTCGATGTTGTCGAAAATGCGCGGCATGTTGCTATGAGGTTCTGGGTTTGCTGAATTTCCTGGGTGTGCTGCGACTGCCCACCTTCACCGATCGATTGTAAGCCCTCACCAGTGCATCACATAAACGACTAGCCCTGCGGCCGTGGTGCGACTAGCCTGTTTTCCGCCGAAAAACTTGGAGTGTTTCCCGAGAAACGCTTGGTTTTTCGGTTTAGTGGTAACAGTCGTGTTAACAGTCAGCTTTTGACTGTGCGGCATACGGCGGTAAACTTCACCCATCGGGTTGTCGTCTGGGGTAGCTCCTCCGGCGACCGAAGCGGCTGCGGCAGTGACGACGGTTTCCAATCTCCCGTTTGTCCTGCCGTGGCTGGCCCGGTCTTTTCAGGAGATTGGATCGTGAACAAGGATAAGCTCAACGAACTGCGGGAAAGATTCATCGACGCCGGGGGCGAACACGAACAGCCGGAAATGTCGCTGGAATTTATGGCGAAGTCCAAGTGGTGGACTCAACGCGAGTGGTGGCCAGTACGGCACAACGATCGACAAGTATTGTCCAGAATGGAAATTCACGATCGCCTGGTGGGCTTCAAGCAGGATTACTACTTCGTGGCCATGCCGAAAATCGGGACTCATTCAGACGACCGGCTATTTGCAGCGATTGCCACGTTTCGGAAGCTCTGTACTTTGGCGGCATCCTACACCGACGAGAGTCTATTTCAGAACATCGAATACTGCGTCACTGGCAAAGGACACTCTCCCCTCGATCGCTGGTTGACAATCCTGTGGGACCAAACCAAGGGTCTCGATTTCTGCTATCGGTCTGTTGACGTCTGCATTCACCTTGCCAGACGATCCCCCGAGATCGGACAGGCTGGGCCGGTCATCTTGCGGTCCGCTCTGAAGCGACCTGATGCGCAGCTTGACCCCAAGGGGTTTACGAAATGGGTGGACGTTGCGAGCAATCGCATTCCTGACGCTTGGGTCTGGCATTCGCCGTTCGAGGCATGCGCGAAGCTGATCGACATTATTTGTGGCACCGATTCGCACGCACCTGCACCGAAATCGCACCTGCCTTATCTGTCGCCTGGCAACGCGGCCGGTGCCGCGGCTCTTGCTAAAATCGGGTATCCGACGGCAGTGGTGGCAGAGGATCTTGCGGAGTTGATGACTCGCAAAGAGTTGGCCAAGATCGTCGCGCACGTTATTGCCCGTCCGTCGTTTTCTGATTCATCGCTGAAACACGACAAAGCTTTAGGATTGCCAGCGATAGAGGGAGGCGGCCGAGGGAACCCAAGTCAATGGAATTACATGGCCGAAAAGGCACGATTGGAATCAAAATACGGGAAAGAGTTCCCCGATTTGGCTGGCGCATGGACCATCATTAACGCGCAACAATAGTGTCGTGTTCGTCGGGTTTGCTGATTAAACCCGTCCGAAACCCGACGAAACTATTTGCAAACCCGACCGAAACCCGACAAAACCCGCCCGCGGCAAATCTGCCGACGGGCTTCTTCTTTTTCTAAATTTCCTCGCGTTCAATTCATCGCACGTTGGCGACGGTCGTCAACCAAAAGCGATTGAGGAGAAATCGAATGGAAACTCCGCTTACTGTCTCTGCGGTTGCACGTCGGTTTGGCGTCCCGCCACGGTCGATCAGCGACCTGTTCTACCGGCGGAAGCTTTCCGACACCGTTTGCCCGGTTGTTGAGGGCCGGCGGATGATTCCGCTGGAATATCTCCCGACGGTCGAACGAGTGATGCAGGAAGTCGGCGTACTGAAAACAGCGGAGCCGGCTCATGTCTGACCGGCGCCCCAAAGCGTTCGCGCCGATCGAAGCCGACGTCGGCTATCCCATCTCGGTGTTCTGCAAACGCAGCGGATTGGGTGAAGCCGCGCTGCGTTCGGCTCGTGCCGCAGGTCTCAAGGTGCGATATGCCGGCGGCAGGGCGTACATCATCGGTGCCGATTTCTTGGAATTTTTGGCCAATTGTCCGACGGCCCCGCCGGGGTCGGGTTCGCGGGAAGGGGTGCCGGAATGACGGGCACTCGCAACCACGTGAACGGCCAGAAGCCAGCGACCAGTCTCGACGACATTCCCCTCGAACGTGCGATCATCGGCCGGCTGCTGTGCCGAATGGCAACGCCTGCGGAACGGTCTGATTCGTTGATAGACCTGCTGGACAGAAACGTCCGGGCCAGCGCCTTCGCACGGATTGCGCATCAGACGATCTTTAATGAGATCGTCGTGTGTGCGGAGGAAACGGGGGTCGCTGGCGATCATGCTGTGATTGAGCGTCGATTGCGTGACCGTGGCACAGTGGTCTGGCAGGATGTTGACGGCGATTACATTCTAGCTCTGGCTGAAGCTGAACCACACTCATTCATTCCGCTCGGATTGACTGACAGGCTGATTGATCTTTCGAGACGGCGTGCGCTGTTGCGGAAAGCCCGCCAGCTTACCGACATTTTGAACGACCCGATCAGCCAGCTTGAAGATGCGATCGACTTCGCGGACGGGTTGACTGTTCACCTTGACGTTGAACGGACTGACGACGACGTGCTGGGCGAGATCAGCACAACCGCAGAGTTATTCGCTCGCGTGAAGCCCCTGCGGTTTCTCGTCAGAAACTTCCTGACCATCGGCACGCTGGCCGTCTGGGCAGCGCCCGAAAAGTTATGGAAAACGACATTAGCCGTGATGCTGGCGCTTGTCGTCACCGGCAACGGGAGATTCTTGGGCGAATACGAAGCCACAGAAACCGGGCCCGTCATTTTCTTCAGTGGTGAATCGGGCGACAACCCGCTGCATTCAATGATGATGCGCATCCTCGATTGGATGCACCCGAGCGACGTCATGTTTGATGGCATGCCGATCAGCCTGAAGCCCGACCCGGCACAGATCCCGATTCATTGGGCAGGCGACCCGCCAGACCTGGGCAACCCGAGCGCGGTGGCGGCGCTCAAGCGAACAATCATTCGACTGGGCGCGAAGCTGCTGATTCTTGATCCGAGTCAGGCGATGTTCGGCAGCATTTCCGACGACATGAAGACCGACGCGGCCATGAGGCAGTACGTGAAGAAACTTCAGACGCTGGCCCGCGAGACCGGGTGTGCCGTGCTGTTGTTGCACCATTTCCGCCAACACGTGTTGCCTGGCTTCCCGAAACGTAGCGATTCGAGCTACGGCGGGTTCATGAAGTTTTGCGACACGTGGATTTTGGCGAACACGCGCGAGGCGCAGAACGGCGACGAGGAGCCGGGTTCCGGTTCGCTGTGGCTGAGTTGGGGCAGTCGCGACGGATTCGGGGGATCGCTGGGGATTGACATCCAAGAGGGTGTGCATCCCAACAGATTTTTTGACTGCCAGACTTTGGAAGTTGGACCGACTCTGGAATTAGTGGCAGCCAGGCAAGCCGAGCGAAAAGGCCAATCGACGAAAGCTGTTCGCAGGGCGACAACCGACAATCACAAGACCGCCATCCGGGAAGCCCTGGCAAACAAGGTCGTGGGAGTCAGCCGTGAAACGCTGGCGGGCATCATCGGCATGGGCCGGACAACAATTAACCCGATTGTTGCGGGTATGGTTGACGCCGGCGAACTCATCGTCGCACCTGTCGAGTACGGCAATCACGGAAAGATTTGCTGGACTGACGGCGTAGCTCTGCCGCACAAGCGGGAAATCATCGAGACCGCGGCCAAGGTTCATGGATGGAAACCAGCTCAAAACGGAACGGGTGTCACGGGTGACGACGGGTGTCAGATTGAGCAACCGTCACCCGTCGGCACGGAGGGGAACGCCCCCCCCGTCGGCGCTCCCTTACGGGAAGCGCCGTCAGGGGTGGCGTTGGCCCCATCCCGGAGTGGTCGAAAACGGAAATCGAAAAACCGTCACCCGGCACCCGTTGCGGAGGGTGCCGAGACACCATGAAGGCGACCTACACGATCACCGTTCGAGCGGAAGGCGATGGCGTCCCAGCGATCATCCGCGTCAGGGGGCTTTTGAAAGAGGCACTGAGACGGTATGGCCTTCGGTGTGTTGGCCTGGCAAGTCCCTCCGGCGATTCAATTCCAGCCGCCTCGAAGCCTGATCCAGACAATGAAATTCTCGCCGTTGCATCCCGCATGCAACACACGGAATCTGAAGTGAGTTGACCCGTAACGACTTGTGGCGATTCCACAACAGCCTGTTAGCCAAAACTGTTACCGAAACAGCCTGAAAAACCCACTATGGAAGCCGCAGAATCAATCGTGGCCGTTTGCGAGACAACGGCACTGGCCATCCACGATAGTCGAGGCCGGAACAATTTGAGACACGGCTGCTTTTCAATCGGGAAGATGCCGCGCGGTGCGTCATACGTCGCCAAAATGCTCGGGATACTGCGCCGGAAGATGATAGACGAACTAAAAGCTCGTGGCATTGTTGAGGCAGGCGACAAAGAGGCAGGCGACAAAATCCCCTTGATGGCCGATGCCCTGGTCAACGAGGTGTTGCGGCACGAGCGGCGGGCATTGCTGTTGTCGCGGTGGCTGCGGGTGGCTGACGATGACCCAGATCATGCGTTGTCGATTCTGGAAAGGGCAGCGGTATTGAGGGAGATCAGCGGTGCCACGACGGCAAGAAACAAATGCCTACGGGAATTAGGATTTGCTGCCATCAAGACCGACGCCGATCCGTGGCTCGCCATCCACGCCACGCCCGTCAACGCATTGCAGCCCCCGCCCGCCCCAACCATCAAAGAACCCGCCAGACCCCCCGCAGAAGCGATTGTGGGCAGCCTGGCGCAACCACAGAGCGATAGCACGAGCACAACAGAGGCGATTGCACAAGTTGGGCAAGATGACAATCGGAATGGGGGTGCCAAGTGAAGCTCGATGCCAACCTACTCGCCGCAATGAAAGCCGACCCCCGAGTGTTCCGCCGGCCTTTCTTCATACCCGGCCGACGTGGCCCGACGATCTGCGGGGAAGCGTTGTACGATTTCCAGCTTGCAGACTTTGCGGCGATGGCCGCGGCTTTTCTTGCCGTCTCGCACAACATCGAACCGAACCCCCCGGCGATATGGATCGAACGCACAAAGGGCGCGGGGAAGTCGTCGGATGCTGCCACGGCACTGATCTGGCTCGCCGCGTTCTGCGATCGGCCGTTGACGATCGACGTGAACGCAGGCGATGAAGAACAGGCGCTTGAACTCTGGCGGGCAATCAAGCGTCCCCTGAAGATGCACCAGAACTGCTGGATTGCCGAACAGCTTGACGTTCGGGCCACTTCGATTGTCAACGATCGAACGGGGACGGTCATTGATTTCAAGACCGCAGACGCCAAGGGGGCGCACGGATCGTTGCCGGACGTGACCGTGATTGATGAAGTTTCCCACACGAAAAATTGGGAGTATCTCGAAACCTGCCTGGACAATGCCACGAAAAACCCCCGTGGGGTGACGCTTTGCCTGACGAACGCGGGCAACATCGACTCTCCCGCATTCGGTTTTCGAGAGACTGCCCGCGAATCGCCGCGATGGTACTTTTCGTGTTACACCCTCACAGCGCCGTGGCTTGATCTTGAGGCGATTGCCGAGCGTCGCCGGAACTCGCCCCCGAATCGGTTCGCGCGCCTCTGGGAAGGGCAATGGTTGCCATCGACCGCCGGCGACGGGCTTAGTGAAGGCGACGTTTCAGCCGCTCTCACGATGCCTGGCCCGATGCCGCTTGCCGAGGTGGGGTATACGTTCATCGGCTGCGTTGATCTGAGTCACAAAAAAGACGCAACAGGTTTTTGCGTGTTGGCTGCCGATCACGTTCGCGGCCGTGTGCGTGTTGCCTTCTCTCAGAAATGGTTGCCGGCCGGCGGCGAGATCAATTTCGAGGAGGTCAAGAAGGCGATTCGTGTTGCCCATCGTCGCTACGGTTTCCACCTGTGCATTTTTGATCCGTGGGGAGCACAGGCGATCGCCCAGCAGCTTTCTCAGTTTGACGGGATACCCGCAATGGTCTGTCCCCAGACCCCGCCGCGTCAACACGATCAGGCAACCGCCGTTTTGGAATTGTTCCAGAATCGAATAATCGACTTGTACAACGATGGCCCGTTGTTGATGGACATCAGGCAGGCCACGATTCGCGAACGCAACTATAAGCTCAAGATCGAATCGCCCCGCAGTGATTCAGGCCACGGCGACGTAATGAGTGCTCTAAGTATTGGCGCGCCTGAGGCATTGTGGCTTTGCCGTGGCCTGCCGCCAGAAGCCTGGGGCGGTGCCGATTGCGAAATCGAAATCGCCCGCTGCTGAAACCACGCTTCCCCCTGTCCCCCGTTTTTGGAGTTCGTTCAATGAATGCGACTATGACCCGAAGCCAATCCGTGCAACTGCGCGAGTACGTTGCGACCGACACGACCGGCCACGTGGATCGTGAATCCGGCATTATCACGAACGTCAAGGTTCTCGGGCGCATCAGCAAGAACGACCGCGAGTACAGCGACGCCGCACTGAACGACGTGACCAGACTTGCGGAAAACGCCCCGGTCTTCATTGACCATCCCGCGCGTGACCGGCGTGGCGACCGCAGTGTGCGCGACCGGATTGGTTTCCTCGAGCGCGTGCATCGGACTTCGGACGGAGTGCGCGGCGATCTGCATTTTCTGCGCTCGCATCCGCTCGCAGAACAGCTCTGCGAAAGTGCCGAGAGGATGCCTCACCAAATCGGGCTTTCAATCAATGCTGACGGTTCGATGAAGCGCATCGGCGGCGAGAACGTCGTGGAGGCCGTCGAATCTCTGCGGAGTGTCGATCTGGTCTACAACCCGGCCACGAACGCGGGACTATTCGAGTCCACTATTCTCGAAGACGGCTGCCTACTTCCACCCGATCCCGAGATGGATGGTGCCGACGACGACGACGGCGACACAGGAAGCGATTTCGAGGCCCGGCTTTCCGCGATTGAGCGTGCAGTGTTCGGCGACGCGACCGCCGCGACTGAAAGCTGCAACCGGTTCGTCGAATCGCTTTGCGAATCCAAACCGAGCGCCGAGCGAATCACGCGATTCGTCGAATCGCTCCGCGATACCCCCGGTCCGAAAATGCGATCCGTCGCCGTCACGTCAAAGCGTGGCGTGTCGCTGGCGGAACAGTTTGCACGGATTGACCGACAGTCCGATTACTTCGATCGGCGACGTGAATCGGTGCCGCTGGCGGAAGTCGCCACGCCGACGGATTACCCCAACAGCTTGAAAAGTTTTGTCGATTCGCTGCGCTAAGTTTCTAACCCCTCCCTACTGAAAGGAAAGTATCAATGCCAGTCGTCGTTGAAGTAGGTCAAGTTGCCGATGGAATCCCCGCCCAGTCCGGCAAAAAACGGTTCCTCGTTTCCCGGCTCGGGATGGCGGCAGTCGAAATCGTCGCGGACACAGTTGAGGATGTGGTCCGGCTGTATAACCGGGCGGGCGTCACCAGCATGCGCGGAACCGATTTCGCCCGCTCGGATTTGCTCATAAAGGAGAAACCATAATGCAGCTCGTCAACAAACTTGCCCGGCAATTAGCCCCGCTCTTATTCAGCCCGCAGGAATTGCGGGAAGCGATCACAGATCAGCTTGCCGATCGTGATGGCCGGTCGCAGGCGCAACCGTCCGATGGTGCGACGCTCAAACACGAGCAAGCCTGCCAAGCGCGGCAGGCGATTCTCGATCGCATCGAACAAACAAAAGAGGCTCGCACCGCCGACGAAATCTCTCTGGCCAGCGCCGACGCGCCCGATCAGCGTTTGCTGTTTCGGCAACGTCTGTCCGCGCATGGCCAGATGCTTGAAATGCTTTCACACGACGCCGAATCGGCAATGGGAGCGATTACAACGACGTGGCATGCCATGCAAAACGAGTCGCGACACACGATCCGGCGCGCGCTGGCGGAGTGGCGAGCCGGACTGACGCAGAGTCGTGATGCATCGCAGGCCCGGCTGGACGTGGTGTTGCCGGCGGCCATCCAGAAGCTCTGCGGCATGTTGGAACTCAACCCGGCTGAACTGCAATCTCTCGTGCGTGACCTGTTCAAGTCGTCGATTGCCTTGGAGGCCGATGCGAGCCGAAACGTAGACCCGCACGAATACGTCAGTCGTGTTGTTGGCATGAGCGAAGCGCCGAACCCGCTCACATATGACTGGAATGCGAAGCGTCGCGAGCGGGAGAGCGCAGTATCGTGAAATGGGTTCCGGTGTCCGGCTTGCGTGGGGTTAACTTCCTTTCCTCACGTCGGTCGGCCCGGTGTTTGGGGTCCCCCGCGGCCCGGTCGGTTTGGGCTTCTGACGGCTGTCGTCGCGGGGGATTTTTCATTCCACGATTGTGCAGGACGAACGCGGGAGGCATCAGACGTGCAATCCATCGACCGGCGGATTCGCGCCGTGGGGGGGCTTGTGGTAAGCATCAATAGAAAATGCCCGGCTGGGCTGCAACCCAATTGCCGGGCGGAAAGGAACTTCCATGACAAGTCTATCGAAGCGGACTTCGGACGATCAAGGGGGATTGTCGCTCACCGGATTGGCCGAACGGATCAACCAGACGCATGCGGAGTGCGAGTCTGCAATCCGCGGCGCTCTCGACCGGGCGATTCTCTGCGGTGAATCACTGATCGCTGCAAAGGCGGCAGTTGCCCACGGGCAATGGCTCCCCTGGTTGGCGGCGAATTGTCCGGCGCTTCCCGAGCGGACGGTGCAAGCCTACATGAGAATCGCCAAAAACGCCCCCAAGCTCAAATCCGCAACGATTGCGCATTTGGGGGTGGGCGACGCCTTGAAGCTGCTGGCCGAACCGCGCGACGAAGCCCGGCTCGCCGATGATCCTTTCGCGGTACTGAAAGAGGCGGAGCGCGTCATCGGTGGGGCGCTTGAAAAACTGGACGCCATGAAGGCGCGGACATTGGCATGGCGGGATTGTGAGCCAACGGTTGAAACGGTCGAAGCGATCAATGAATGCATTGTGATGGTGGGGCGCGCGAAAGCCCTGGGAGGAACAATCGAGGAGTGGCAGGCTCGCGGGCAAGTCGCTTTAGGGCAGGCCCTCCGAGAATTCATTTCCAAGGGGTTGCTGCCGGAGGCGTCGAGCCGGTGGCCCGCCGGTAAACTCGCGGAATATCTCGACTTGTTGATACCAGTGATTGACCAACGGATTATCGAATTGGAAGCGGCTTAGCAGGCTGGCGGGAGGCGCAGGCGGGCGTCGAGTGACGTTTTCACGCCCCGGCCATGTTGGTCGGGGGATTTTGCGGTTCTCTTTCAGGAGTATGATTCAATGACAACGACAATCGGCAAGCTGACTTTCCTCGATGCAGCGGCTGCGGTTTTACAGGAAGCGGGCAGGCCCCTGAGTATCCAAGGGGTGCTCGATGCAACTGCGCGGAAGGGATACTACGTCGCGCCTGAGAACAAGACGATCAACTTGACATTGTCCAGCATCATCCGGCAGAACATTGCCCGCAAGGGGGCTGATTCGCGGTTCCAGTTGGTTGGCCAGTCGATGTTCGGAATCAGCACGGTGAAAATGGCTGACCCGAGGCGGCAGGTCAAGCTGCTTTTCTGACGGTCATCCACGCCCCGGCCGGCGGATGCGCGGCGTGGTGGGGCTTGTAGGCGGCCGCCCCGTCTGGACAATGGCGACGTGAGTTGAACCGCAATCAAAACGAAGGAAACACGATGGCACCGAGACCACGAATGCGCCTCATTATCATCGTCTGCATCGGTGCGGTAATGATCGCCGCGTCCGCTTGCTGCCGAACGTACATTTACCGGTCGATTGCCCGGCAACGCGATGCCAGATCGCCGTTCAAGTACGATCCGCGATTCGAGTCGGTCAAGAAAGAGATTCTGATGCGGACCAGAAAGGCTGGGAATCGAGCGGAATGGAATCTCGGCCCGATGGGTGCCGAACCGATCCGTAATCGACTGGCGGGTAAACGTCCCGGATACAATAAGCCGCAACCAGAATCGTGCATATTTTTCGTTCGTGCCCCAGATTTTGGCGGCGTCGTTTATTGGAATGACGGCAAGACAGTTCGCGACTTTCCAGAGCTTTCCGAGGAGGGACAGGCAGTGTTGAATGCGATCATTGCGGAATGGGCACCGAAAAAGTAGGCCGTCTTGTCATCGTCAGCAAGCATGGCGGAAGCAATGGATTTGACGGCGGCGAAGTTGCTGGCGTGGGCGAAGCGGGTGGCGGAAGTGGCGGGGATCGGTTGACGTTTTCACGCCCCGGCCGTCGTTAGCGTGGCGCCTGGGGGTTATTTCCACAATCCGAACAATCCGGTACGAATGCGTATTGACACGTCCGGTACGCATTCGTACCATAAAAGCATCATGGCAAAACGAAAACCGAAGTCTGTGGGAATGGTCGAGACACTGCGGAACGCAATCCGAGAATCGGGAGTGTCAGCCAACAAGCTCGCCGAGGCAACCGGCGTTCCCGGTCCGACCATCACGCGATTCCTGAACGGTGCCGATTTGCGGATATCTCGGGCCGCGAAGTTGTGCGTGGCGTTGGGGCTGGAACTGGTCAAGAAATCCTGAGGGTGGGAGGGCAGGACATGGGCAATCTTGTAACCGGAATCGCGATTGGAATTACATGCACTGTGCTTGCGTGGCTGGGCAAGTGGATATTTTTGTCGCCAGTTATTGAAGCCGTCTTCCGACACGATGAGTTTGGAAAAGTGCAGATCAGGAAAGAAGAAATTACGCAAATCCCAAGCGGCGAAAGAATTCGCACAATAACTGAGACTGTAGCAACGATACCGGGTTTCTTCACCCTGCGCGAGCGTGGTGCAGGGTTTTGACAGTTTCGGATCGCGATGCGGCATGCTCCTCACGAACCATGTCGAGGGCGATTCGACCGTGAAGTTGATCCTTGTTCCGAACACGGT
>SIAF01000147.1 GCA_009691905.1 Planctomycetaceae bacterium
CCCGAAAGGAATTCCCCAACAGACAGCAGACGACGAACCGAATCATCATCCGGCCATCCCCAAGGTCGTCCGCTCTTCGTCTGCGCCGCGCCCACTCGGCTGCTCGACCACAAAAGCGACACCGGGTACGCTTATTTAAGGACTAGTTCGTCTTCCCAGACGACTCGAATCAATTGCAGCTTGCGCTCGATTTTGCGCTCGCTACATTCGAGCATCGCGGCGATCTCACGGTTGGTGTGCCCCATCATCCGCAATGCGGCGATGCCCCGCAATTCGGGTTCGAGCAGATCAAACAGTTCGTTGCAGAACATGTCGAGGGCGGCATTGTCGGGGGAAGCCGGTTCGCTGGCGGCGCTCAGCGCTTCGGCGCGCCGTCCCCCCCCTCGCTTGGCCGTCTGCTCGCGCTCGATCAGCTTTCGCGCCTTGCGGACCGTGATGACGCCCATCAGGTTCCACAGGTTTTCGCGGTTGGTCGGAGCCTCGAACTTGCCCCCCGACGCTCCCTTCCAGAAGCTTGCAAAGGCGCTTTGCACGACGTCGTCGGTATCGGCGACGCGCATGACCCGCCCCCCCAGCGTCGACCGCGCCAAGCCGATCAGGCGGGGAAAATACCGCTTCCACAGCAAAGCGACGGCCTGTTCATCTCCACTGCGAAACCGCTCGTATAAACCTGTGACCGAGCCGAGAGCTGCGTCAGCGGGTTCGCTGGCTGGTGGCACGTCACGTTTCCCGGCCTGTGGAATAGTGTTCCCTGCGATCCATAAGGCATGACACGCATTGAGGATCGCGACGGGATTGTCACACCCTCGCGTGGGTGATGTCAAGCCGCCGAACGCCGCCGGCGATCCCACATTTGATTGACCGGCCCGAATTCTCCGGATAGGCTGTCGGGAACGCTCAGCGTTTCCGCAGTTACCAATGCAGCCGGAAGAATATGATGCGCCGTCGCAGTCCCGAACTGCGGCGTCATCCCCAAGATCCCCGACTTCGTCCAGCGGAGAAACTCCATGACCCGTTTTGAGTTACGTCTGATCGCCATTGCCGGTTTCGCCTCGCTGGTGCTTGTGGTCGGCGCTACGGAAGAGGCACACGCGCAGGCTTACGCGCGTCGCAACTGGGGGGCCTATGGGAGCCCGGCGACCCCGCTTTCGGCACAGATCATCGCAACCGCCGATTTGGTGAGAGGGATTGGCGAAAAGAACCGTTCGGATGCCGAGGCTCGTGCAATCAACGCCCGTACAACGGCCCAAACCATTGAGAATATTCGTGAGTGGGACACGCTCAAACGAGATATTCGGAAACTCAATCGGGAAGAAAGACGCGAGCTTCAGAAGTACAACTCGTTTATCGAGCGGATGAAACGAGGCAACAAACTATTGCTCGAACAAATGCGGGATCTTCCCGAGTTGTCGCAGAGCACCGTCCACGACGGCAAGCGCCTGAATTTTCTGCTCAATCGCATGGCAAATAACGTGCTGGCCCCGCCGGTGTCGCTGCATCCCGAGCCGTCGCCATTCGAACAACTCGAGGCACTGAGCTTATCGCGTGAGACCCTGCACGGCTTGAAGCTGATCCAGGTTCTTCAGGGAAGTAAAGGGATCGCATTTCACGCCGACGAAGCGGTCACATTGAAAAAGGATGTCTGGCCGGTCGCGTTGCAAGGTGCCAATTTTGCCTCCTTACGAAATAGTTACGACTCGGCCTTCAATGCCGTTATTGAAGGCAAGCGAACCAAAAAGGACGGCGGCCGGGAGATTGAACGCTTGAAGCAGTCGTACAACGAGCTGCAACAACAATTTTCCAAGCTCGATACAAGAGATGCCAGACTGAAGGGGAATAAGACAAATAAGTATATCTACCAAGACTTGACCGAGGCCGGTGAGTATTTGAAGAGACTTAACGGCGCGATTCGTCGACTTGAAGAAACGGGGGCCAGGCTGCCCGAAGACCAGCTTGCTTTTAAGGGCAAAAACCTGTTCGGCCTGTTATCGCACATGGTGCGCAATGGATTGAAATTCGCCCCGGCCGAAAAGGGTGACGAGCCTGCCTATAAACAGGTGTTCGACATGATGCTCGTCATGTGCCCAGCCACGAACTCCGACGAGAAGTCCGCCGGAAAATCCGAATAGAGATCGTCCTTTCTGGAATTGTGCAAAGTTTCGCCATGATCGTGATTCAAGTTGTCGGCGGAATGCGAGTGCAATCCAGCCTGCCCGTCGTCACGATCGGCAGCGACTCGGATTCACAAATTGCCTTTCTCAACGACCCGCGAATCGAACCGAAGCATGCCGTCATCAGGCAGGTCGCCGGTCGTTGGCTGATCGAGTCACAAGGCAGCGGTTTATTGCGCATCGGTGACGGTGTCCCGACACAAACGGCCTGGCTGAGGCCGGGAGACTGTATCAAGCTCGCCGGGAACGGACCTGAAATTATCTTCGACCCGGGCGATGCGATCACACCGGCGAGTCCTGCGCCGCCGCAGAGCCCGCCCAGTCCGAAGCCGACCGCTGTAGCCCAGCCCGCCGCGTCGCCCCGCGTTCAAGAAAGAATTGCTTTTCCACTGACGCCTGTCGCGCCCCAGCGTGATCTCGTTATCACGCCACGCGCTGCGGTGAATGATTCCCCCTCCCGTGCGATGAATTGGAATCACCCGGCAATCTGGGCGCTAGGGGGAGCGGCGCTGCTGGCGGCTGGAATCATTCTTGGCGGCCGCGGAAACACCGCCAGCCTGACCGCTTCACGCGACACAGAGCAAGAAAAGGCGATTGCCCCAAGTTCAGGCGGCGACTCGGAACTGTCAACAGACAAACCGGGTAAAGGGGATGCGATTCTGGCACCTGAAGATACGAACCCCAGCGGAGCACTCTGCCTGATTATCGCCAAGGTTCCAGACAAGAAGTTTTTGCAGGAAGCGGGAACGGCATTTAGCCTGGACAGGCACCATCTCGTCACCAGCGCCGGTGTCGCACGGTTAGTGATAGCGACCAGGGAGGCGAAACTGACCGTCTTTGCCCGCTCGTCGGCGACCGGCGAGACCCTCGAAATCGGCAAAATCCACGAACATCCAGAATTCGCGGCGGCTGACGAGGAGTTCTATAATCTGGTATCTGATCTGAATCGGATCTATGACGATTTGGAAGAAAGCCCCGATGCGGCCGACCAGGCTGAGCTGGTTAAAGAACTCGAACAAACCGAAGCGAAGCTTCCGGATTCAATCAAACGGCACGCGACGTTCGACGTCGCAGTTCTGGAAGTGACAGGCAACGTTCCGAAATCCCTCCAGATTTCGGCGAATCCGGGAAAAGTCGCTCCCGGAATACGTCTCTCCCTGTGGGGGTTCCCCATCGACCCTGAAAACAGGCAGGTCGATCCCGAAGAACCGAACAGCCCTGTGCAGGAGTCCGCCAAACTGTTTGTGGTCGATCAAGTTAAGCTAGATCGGTTGCCGCTGCCTCACCTCTTACAAATCGAGGGGAACAAGGGGAATCTGCCGGAGCGGATGTGGGCCGGCAGCCCCGTGCTGGATAGGGGCGGAAAAGTCGTCGGCATCTATTCGCGGCCAACCCGTCCCCCTGACGACCAACGTGGCAACCGTGGCCCGAAGACGCAAAGAAGCGCGAAATACTACGTCGTCGACATTCAACGCCTGGAAGAGCTGTTGAAAACATTGCCGCGCCCGAAATGATCAAATTGTGCAGGCGGGTTTCCCCGAAACCCGCATCAAGAGCACGTTTTTACACTGACCGAAATCAAGTTTGCGAGTTGTTGCCGTTCCAGATCTTTCTGGAGGGTCGCGTTCATGGGCAAATCAGACAAGCCGGCCGACGACGGCAATCCGGTCAACCAGGCAGGCGCGCTCGCCTCAAAGTCCGCCATCCAGAAATTGCTGGCGACGACCCCCTCCGCCGCCGGCGAGACCAGCATGGCCCCGGACGGACCATTGGCGTCGGCGGGAAAGCAGTTTGGTAGCGACTCTCCCCCGCGGGAATTCGGCCGCTACCGCATCGTCCGTGCCCTGGGCGAAGGGGCGATGGGCACCGTCTATCTTGCCGACGACACGCAGTTGCACCGGCAAGTGGCGCTCAAAATTCCACAACTGAATGAGAGCCGCGACGGCACGCGGCTCGAACGGTTCTACCGCGAAGCGCGGCTCGCGGCCACGCTCAGCCACCCCAACATCTGCCCGATCCACGATGTGGGGGAGCATCAGGGAACGCACTTCATCTCGATGGGCTTTGTGCAGGGAAAGCCCCTGTCGGCGTTCATCAAGCCCGAGAAACCGCTTGCCGAGCGGACGGCCGCCAGTCTCATACGCAAGATTGCTCTGGCCTTGCAGGAAGCGCATGCACACGACGTGATCCATCGCGACCTCAAGCCGGCCAACATCATGATCGATCAGCGCGGCGAGCCGATCGTCATGGACTTTGGCCTCGCGCGGCAATCCAATTCTCCCGACCAGATCCAGCTTACGCACACCGGCGCGATCCTGGGGACGCCGGCCTACATGTCTCCCGAACAGGTGCAGGGAAAGACGGGCACCGTCGGCGCCGCCACCGATATCTACGGCCTGGGCGTGATTCTGTATCAACTGCTGACGGGGCGGCTTCCGTTCGAGGGGTCGGTGGTCTCGGTGCTGGCCCAAATCGCCACGCAGAATGCGGCGCCGCCATCGTCACACCGGCCCGATTTGAACCCCGCGTTGGAGGCGATTTGCCTGAAGGCGATGTCGCGCGAGGCGACCGACCGATACGCCTCCATGAAGGATTTTGCTGCCGCGTTGGCCGACTATTTGCGCACTCCGCGGCCTACTGGGCAGGAGACGACCACGTCAGAGCAGATGTTTGCCGAACTGGCAAAACTCAATTTCGACGCACTCAGCCCGGTCGATCGCTATCGGCAGAAGCAACCGAAAAGCCTGATCGGCAAGGTGCAGCGGCGCACCGCAGTGCCGCAGACGCTCGCCGATCTGGCGGGAAAACTCCCGCGCTGGGGCTGGGTCACGCTCGCCTGCTCGCTGGCGGGGCTGATTCTTTGGGGCGTCATCATCAGCATCCAGGCACCGGAAGGGACGGTGCGGATCGAATTGAGCGATCCGGACGCGCAGATCAACGTGCTGGTGGATGGCACGATCGAAATCCTAAATATTGACAATCCGCTCAAGCTGAAGGCGGGGAAGCACGGCATCACGGTAACCGCTCGAGACTTCGAGACCGTCACGCGATCGTTCACCGTCAAATCGGGTGAAACGAATCGTCTGCTCATCACCTTGGTTCCCAAGGCCGGACCCGTTCATCAACCGGAGATAGCGAACGGACCCGATCCCAGGAACATTGAAGACGACGAGCCGGATGTCGCGCAAGAGGAAAAACCTGAACTGGATCCCACGGTTCGACCGGCGAACGATCGGATCAGGGCGAAAGAGCCGCTGCCGCTCGATTTTGCGAAATACGAAGTCGATCTTCTCGACGGGATCGACGTGGCCCGCGATGCCGACCGTGGGAACTTCCGAGGAGTTCAACGAGGGGAGTGGTCGAAGGACGTTGCGGCGCTGCTTTCGCCGGTCGGTTCGAATGGCTCAATGAGACTCCCTGTCGAGATTCCGGATGAGTACGTGTTGGAAATCGACGCTCATCGAGTGAGCGGCAACGATGCGATGAGTGTTCTCCTGGTCCGCGACAATCACGAGTTTGTTTTCGTGCTGGAAGCTTATGGCGGGCAAAAAAGCGGCTTGGAAATGCTCAACGGCAAGGGGATTGCCGAGAACAAAACCGGAATCGTCGGTCAATTTACCGCGCGCGACCGGCCAAGTCGCATCCAGATCGTCGTCCGCAAGGATGGCGTGGACGTAACCGTCAATGGCACGGCGATCGTCCTCTGGCGCGGCGACTACGAGCAATTGTCACTTCCTTTTTGGGCAAATTTCACGGGTAAGCGCGCACTGATCGTCAGCTCCAGCCCCAGCACCCGGTGGCGGTTTAGCAAGATCACGCTGAAGAGCGCAGTTCTGCCCGAAGTTAGTCGACTCGAACCGGTGAAGCTAAATCAATTGCCCGAGCTTAGCAAGATCAAGGTGGGTACCCAGGCTGGACAGCGCCTTGTCCTGAAGCATCAAGGGCTAACGTTCGCCTTTCGTTGGTGCCCCCCCGGGAGGTTTGTGATGGGGAGTCCGCAAAATGAACAAGGGCACACCCCCGATGAAAACCAGGTCGATGTCACGCTTTCATCCGGCTTCTGGGCTCTCGAGACCGAAGTCACTCAGCAGATGTGGGCGACAGTCATGGGCAGTGCCCGGAACTGGAACGACGGCAAAGGAAATAACTACCCTGCCTATGACGTCAGTTATGATGACGCGATCCAGTTTTCCCAGAAGCTGACAGGTTCCCTTCGTCAGCAGAAACTGCTGCCCGCCGATTGGAGGATCCGGCTGCCAACTGAAGCCGAGTGGGAGTACATGGCACGGGCCGGCAGCGTAACGCGTTTTTGTTATGGCGATAACGACGCCCTATTTGGCCAGTATGCGGTATACGCCGCGAACTCGGGCAACTCAAACAATCCAGTCGCCAGCCGGAAGCCGAATGATTGGGGGATCTACGATGCTCATGGTTCGGTTTGGGAATGGTGTGGCGACTGGTACGGTCGGAAGCTTGTCGGCGGGACCGACCCGCGCGGACCAGACGCGAGTTCAAACCGGGTGTGCCGGGGAGGTCACTTTTGGTTTCCTCCCGTATTCTGCCGCTCGGCTGACCGCGTTGATCCACTGCCTGGGGAGCGGTCCAAGTCGCTGGGCTTTCGCGTGAATGTTGCCGCCGCTCCGCCTTCGGCGCCTAGCGGTGGCAACGAACTCGCTGCGATGCAGGACTTGAAGCCGATTGGCGCTTTCACTCGCCATTCCAAGACGGTGCTGTCCGTGGCCTTTTCGACGGATGGACGTTACGCGATTTCCGGCGACGAGGGCGGCTCGATCTTCGTGTGGGACGTGGCAGCCGCTAATGTCGTCCAATCGCTTGACGGTCATGAGGCGGCTGTGCGCAGCGTGGTCTTTTCGAAAGACGGGAAACAGGCGCTTTCCGGCTCGGCGGACCGCACCGTGCGCCTTTGGACGATTGCCACGGGAAAGGAATTGGCGCGATTTGACAATCACGCCAGTCCGGTGAATCGAGTGGCCTACGCTGCTGATGGACGCAACGTGCTGTCTGCCACGCAAGATCAAACCGTTCGAATATTTGACATTAAGACGAGGGCACTCGTTCGCACGTTCCAAACGACAATCCCTGCGGTTGCAGGCCACGTTGATATCCTGAATTCGTTACCGATGGGGTTCTCCGCCGACGGAGCTCGATGTCTCGTCGAGAGCTATCGCGGCTCGCTCCGCCTCTGGGACGTGGAGAATGGTCGTGAAATGGGATCGCTTGTTCACGACAGACCTGCCGTTCGCGCGTTCGCCTTTTCACAAGACGGTACGCGTGCATTAGCTGCCGGTGACGACAAAACGGTGACGCATTGGGACTTGGCGACACTAAACGTCTTGCACCGTTTCGAGGGTCACACCGGCCAAGTTCGATCGGTCGAGTTCACTCCAGATGGAAAGCGAGCAGTCTCAGGAGGGTGGGACGGAACCGTCCGAGTTTGGGACCTGTACGGCAAAAGGGAGTTGGCTCAATTTAGCGGGCACCGTGGCGCAATGGTTTGGTGCGTCGCAGTTGCGCCAGATGGGCTGTCGGCAATTTCCGGTGCGGGTTGGCTTCAACCCGGCAATGGCGGGCAACTACTTCACTGGCATCTACCGGAACTTCAGGTCCCTGACGCCAAGGAATCCGAGGAGAAACCGAAGGGAAAGGGTCGCAAGAAACCCGCAGCACGGCCGCCGGCAAAGCCACAGAAAAAAGTGAGCAATGTTCAACAGGAGCCATCGGACCGGCGCATCGCTGATTCAGCCGTGCAAACATTGCGAGGTGCAGTGCGCGTCTCCGTTGAAGGCTTCGATCAGGTAGTGCAAAGTGGCGGAGTGTTGCCAAAACAGGAGTTTCGCCTGACAGAAATCGATCTCTACCTCGACCGCAACTTGACTGACGCCCATGTCGCTTGAGACACTTGGATCAGCGATACGAAGGTCACCGAACAGGGACTGAATTGGATTGCCAGGCTCCTTCCGGAGTTACAGGATCTGAGCATTCACGGCACCGAATTGACTGAAGCAGGCATCCGAGCCGTCGCGCAGTTGAAGCGGCTGAAAGAATTGCGAATCGGCAAAACCTCGTTGACGGATGCCGGCTTGCGCATTCTATTTCCTCTCAAGAATCTGAAGTCGATTTCTCTCGAGATGACTCAAGTTACAGAGAAGGGCATTGCCGATTTGCGTGCCGCGATCCCGGGGATCACGATTAAGAAATGATCGACGATGTTGACGACTATGGCTCATGACATGCCGGCACTATCAGGGCGAAGAAAAGGTGTCAGGAACCGTTTTCGTCATGACCAGCAGTCGTCCGTGGTCGTCCGCGGGGGGTGAGTGTCGTTTCCAGCGCCAGGCGGGTTGCTGTCCGTTTTGTCCAAACCGCCTCGCCGTACGGTCGCCCACGCTGGATGGCGCGCCGGATCGCGGCAACCTCGGCTTCCGTCTGCACAGCGTTGACGTGCTGAACCCAGTTCGCCGACCGGCGGATCGGCCAGGGGGACAACAGGTCGGCCTGGCCGCCTCCGTGTACGTAGGCGTGCAGGCTCCCCCAGCGCCAAGCCTCAGCCTCTCGGACCAGACCGGCCCGCAGGGCATTTCGCTCGACGTAGCGGCACACCGACAGAAAATGGTCGTCCTCCTGGACAGGGAACGATTTGAAGCGCCCCTGATACACGTGCCCGCTGCCGGTCGTGCGGCGATGTGCGTGCCAGCGCTGGGTGTGCGTGAGCGTGAGCCAGCCCGTAAAACTCGATAGATCCCCGTCGTGAACGGGCCACAGAACTAGGTGCCAATGATTGGGCATCAGGCACCACGCCAAAATCCGCATCCCGACTCGCTCGCGAGCCTCGGCGAAAATCCTGAGGAATGCCTCGTAGTCGCCATCGTCCTCGAAAATCGGCGCGCGCGCGTTGGCGCGATTGAGAACATGGTAAATCTCCCCGCCCGTCGCCGCTCGATGTGGTCTGCCCATGACGACACTGTACCCCGTCCGCCACCGGCCGTCAAGAATAAGGTTCCTGATACCTTTTCTTCTTCTGACACCTTTTCTTCTTGGATTTGACACGTGGCCGAAACTTGCCGTCCCACCAATCACCTTTTCTCGATCCCCCCAACTCCAACCCCTGCACCTGCTGCTGATGGTCGTTGACAGGATTTGCAAACACCCGGTCAGGGTTCGCGTGGACGATCACGAACCACCAGGCGACTTGAATTCAAGGGCGCCCGCGGCCAGAGTTTCACCGAGCGGGTGACCCGCGGGGAGCGATCGGCCAAGCCGTTCGAGGGCTGCGTCACGGCGCGCAGCGGCCGCCGTGGCCCCACTTGGCTGCCGCAGACTTTGCAACACCCGCATCGCCGTCGCGTCGACCCGCCAGCTCGCCAGCTGAAGGTCGGCGCCTTCGACTGCCGCGCGCATCGCGGCCAGCGCTCGTTCGCGCTCGTTTCTTGTGCCGTCTCGCAGGGCGACCTCGGCCAGCAGACGTCGGCCGAGCGCCAGGTAGGTCTGCTCACCAGGCCCGGCGGCCAGTGCGCACAGCCGCTGGGCCTCGCGATGCGCTTCTTGAAGCTCGCCCTGCGCTAAGTGGCATTCTGCCAGACCCAGATGCACCGGCAGCCGCCAGAACCAGCCGAACAGCCGCGGCCCCTCATCAAGCAATTCGCCGATTCTTTTGAAGTCGCGCCGGGCGTCGTTAACATGGCCCACTCCCAGGTGGGCGAACCCGCGGAGGATCAATCCGAGCGATTCGGCGTAGGTCAGCCCCAATGCCGGAGCTTCGCGCAAGACGCCGTCGCACAAACCGAGGGCACCGTCAAAATCAAAAGCTTGTTCGTGCAGCCAGGCCCGCTCGAGGCGAATCAAGAGCGACCAGCGGCGGTGATCGTTTCGGTCGGAGACTTCGGCTGCGGCGTCGAGCGTTTGTAGCATTTTTCCCCAGTTTCCGGCATACAGCAGGGCCCAGGCCTGATAGAACCGGCAGAGCAAATACTCCGAGGCGTCCCCCCCTTCGAGAGCAAGTTGAGCGGCCTCGGCGGCCGTCGCACACGCCTCGTCGTAGCGCGCATTCAACGTCAGAAAGTGCGCGTGCCGGGCGGCATGTTGCGCGAGCATCGTGCGATCGCCGGCACACCGCGCGGCAGCAACGGCCAGCGCGATGGCCCCGGCATCGTCGGCGTTCCACTCGCGCCACAGCAGGTTCCAATAAGCCGATCGTCCGCGTGTATTCGCGAGCAGCAAGGGATCGCTCGACCTCGAGACGATCTGGGACGCCGCGTCGGAAGCCGCCAGACACGCCTCGCGGTCGATCCATGAAGCAGCGCTGGCCTGATAGAAAAGTGCATCGAGCTCTTTATCGATGCGGCCCAGCCGTCGGGCTCCGTCGGCCAGTGCGATGAAGTCGGCAGTCGCCCCGGCCAGATTGTTGCCGGCGCGCCGGAGCAGTCCGCGGCGTTCGAGCAGCGCCAGTCGGGCAGGCTCTCGTCCGGGTTCGACCTTTCGTCCGGTCAGATCGATGGCCCGGTCGAGGTAGCCCAGCGCCTCGCGATTGGCAAAACGACGGGCTGCATTGACAGCCGCCTGTTCCAGGTACGCGGCGGCCCGCTCGGGGTCGCGCGCCAGCTCGAAATGCATGGCCAGCTCGGCGGCGACCTCAGCGACGGCTGTCGTGTGGCCCGCTTCGAGGCGCTGGCCCAGTTTGAAATGCAGGCGGGCACGCCGCGCAGGAGGAATGCGCTCGTAAACCACGTCACGGTAAAGCTCGTGATTAAAACCATAGCGCCCCGACACCGTGCCGTCAGGCCAGGCCGATTCGCCGCGTCCCTTGAGGATCAAGTGCCTTCGCGCCAGTGCGTCGCAGCACGCCTCAACTTCCAATTCGTCGGCATCGAGCGCGGCCGCGACGGCGGCCGACGCGAACTCCGATCCCGCCACGCTCGTCGCCTCGAGAACGCGGCGTTCGCCGTCGCCCAGCCGTCGCACCCGTTCTTCGACCAGCGACCGTACGTTCGCCGGCACGTCGCGTTCCCTTTCCGCCAATTTGCCGCGCAGTTCCCACTGGTCGCCGGTGCGTCGCAGAACGCCCCGAAATTCCCAATCGTCGATCAGATCGACGACGAACAGCGGGTTCCCCGACGTGCGACCCAGCAGCCACCCGGCCAGCGCGGGCGGCAATTGTGCCCCGTGGTAGCGATGCGCGAGGTATTCGGCGATCTCCGATTCGGCGAGGCCGCCCAGCGGCAACTCGCAACCCGCGCGACGCGCCAGAATCTGCTGCTTGACCGATTGAATGGGGTGATCGCCGAAGTTGACGTCGCAGGGGCGGTACGTTGCGACAAGCAGCAGGCGTGCCGGCCCGCGCCGCTGCGCGAGTGCCGAGACCAGCTCGACTGAAGCGTGGTCTGACCAGTGCAAGTCCTCCAAAACGAGCACCAGCGGGACCTCGGCCGAGAGTGCCTCAATCGCGTCGCATCCCTCGCGCTGCATTCGCTGGGAGGTCGCCCCCAGAACTTCACGCGAGAGGCCGGCGCGACCAGCGGCCGCTGTAATCCCAGGCATCTGAACCAGCCATGTGGGCGCGTGCTGCCCCAGCAGCCCGGGCAATGCGGCGTGTCGCGGATCGCGGCACAACGCGCCGATCGCCTCGAGAACCGGCCCATATGCCTCTTTGACCCCGAACCGCGCGAAGCACTGCCCCACCGCAACCCGCGCACCGCCGCGCAGGGCGTCTTGAAGAAATCCTTTCAGCAGGGTCGTCTTGCCGCTTCCCGGCTCGCCCGTAATGAATGCGACCTGACGCTCGCCCGCCATGGCGGCCGCGAGCAATTCGCCGAGCCGATGCAATTCGTGACGGCGGCCCACCGCACCGCCAGCGATGCCTGGTGCGGTTTGAGGCGACGAACTCGGGGGCGACGCCGAGGGAGGCCTCGCGACCTGCGGCCCGACGAGGAACCGGTAACCGCGCCGGTGAACCGTCTCGATGAACCGCGGAGATCGCGCGTCGTCCCCCAGTGCCAGACGAATCTCGCGAACGCAAACCTTCAGAGAGCCATCGCCCACGTACGCGTCTTTCCAGACGGCCTGTTGCAATTCCTGTTTGGTCACGAGCCTTCGCGCATTAGCGACCAGATGCAGAAGAACGTCAAATGCCTTCGGCGTCAAAGGGACCGCCTCGGCGCCGCAAAACAGTTGCGCGTCATCCCGATCGAGTCGGAAGGGCTCGAATGTGAAGGTTTGGTGTGGATTCATCGGCACGCATGCTTCTTACTGAAATCTTACTTCTCCATTATGACTTCCCGACTGGTTCGTTCCTATGCTTGCACACTGGCTTGGCACTTCTTCGGCGCGGTTCGCCGACCCGGCCGGCTCCCCGTCGGTTGAACGAGCGCCCTGTTTCGAACCCTGACCACCTGACTTAGAGGAGATTGAGATGCACCTGAATTTTAGATGCCTGTGCCTATTTGGTTTGGCGCTGATCGGCGCCGGCGCACAGCCCGCGCATTCGGCAGCGGTCATTTCCGGGGCCGCGGCCGACGCCGTGGGAATCACCGCCGCTCGCGATGCCTTTCGTGTCACGTTGGGGGGCGGCAACGTCGCCGGCGCCAACGGTCTGTTCAGCGACGCCACCGGCTCTCGCCGCGAGATCAATTGGGATGGCGTGCCCGACGCGCGGTCGGCACCGAACAACCTTCCGGCCGATTTCTTCAACGTCAATTCACCGCGCGGCGCCGTCTTCAGCACGGCGGGAACCGGCTTTCAGGTGAGCGCCAAAGCCGGTGTCGCGCCCATTGAATTCGGCAGCATCGACCCCAGTTACGTGGACGCGTTCCAGGCGTTCAGCGCCCAGCGCATTTTTACGCCGCTCGACAGCAACGTGATGGATGTGAACTTCTTCCTGCCGGGCACGTCGACCAATGCCGTCACGAGCGGATTTGGCATCGTGTTCTCGGACGTCGATCTGGCGAATACCACGTCGATTGAGTTGTTCGACAACACGAACGCGTCACTCGGCACGTTCTTCGTTCCGGCCCTGGCGGGCGATGCCACCTTTTCGTTTCTGGGAATTTCCTTTCACGAGGCAATCATTGCCCGGGCGCATATCACTTTGGGAAATGCGGCCCTGGGTCTGGGGGTCACCGACCAGAACGGAAGCGGGCGCGACCTGGTCACTCAGGACGATTACCTGTACGGCAGCCCCGTGTTAGCCACCCCCGAACCGTCGACGATCGTGATGCTGGCATTCGGCAGCGTAACGATCGGTCTGGTCGCTCTGCGACGGCGCAGCAAGGCGCGACGCGCCTGATTGTAACTCACGAAATTCATGCGAACGCGTCCCGGGGACGATTGCCCCCGGGACGCGATGTCACGAACACGAATCATTGTTTTATTAAAGGGGTCTATGAAAGGTGTCAGGGAAAGCGCCGGTGAAAGCCGGAGGAGAGTAGCGGATGAAAGAGCCGCACGAATTAAGGGAGAGCGTACCAATTCGGCCCCGGGCCCCGAGTCATGCGCCGGTTTCCGCGAGGAGACGGGTGAAGCGTTGACAGGGGGAAGTTCAGGCCAGCCATTGAGCTCCGCCCCGTTCTATTTTTTGGCGGATCACTTTGAGCGTGCCGACCTCGTCCTGACAGGGGGAAGGCCACACCGAGGTCAGCTTACGGTGAAACGCGAGTTGACCGACGACGCCACCCGGTCCCAGACCCTGCGCAGGGACAGACACTCACCTCGCGGAAACCGGGAGACCCCGGTGGTTCCCTGCGGTGGTTCCCTGCGGCGAGTTTTCGCCGATGGGACGGTTGGAGAAGGCGTGTGCCGAACATCCAACATGGACGCCACCAAGGAGTCGGACGATCTCGTAGGACCTGAGAAGCGGGCGAACAAGGCCGGCCCGACGGCTGCGGCGGAGTCTGTGGAGGAAAGGGGATCGACCAAGGGAAGCGGGATTCAGAGGGCCACCGACCGGACACAGTGCCGGATCACAGGTGTCACATCCGTCTGGATGCCGCACGGCACAGTAGGTCGCCTCGGCGACTGACCATTCGACCCAAGGTAAGAGCCGTATGCGGTAGTTCCGCACGTACGGATCTGTGCGGGGGGTGGCCCGAAAGGGCCATCCCTACCGCGACACGGGACCGGTCCAACAAGATGTAACCCGGATTTCAGCCTGTCGGCGTCAGAATTATCCTGAATTTTCTGGACACGCAGACATTCGCTTTGTCAAGTACTGTGTGCATACATCCAACGTCGGCGGGACACTGCACCGGCAACGCCCTTTTTTGCCAGGGCTTACGCATAAAGTTCTTCGATTCCAAGCTCAGTCTCTATGGGGATTCTCGGCTGAATGTCGGTTCTGCCGCTCCCTCCTCCGGTACAAGAGGCATCCCATGTTCCGCCAACTTGCGCTCGTCGGCGTTGTGGTATTCTTCGTCGCATTGCTGCCTGGGCTGCTGTCGGCTCAGGATATCCAGCAGGGTAAGCTGAAAAAGCTCGATGTCGAAAAGAAGCTGATCGTCGTCACGGTCGATGGCAAAGACATCGAACTGACGCTAACCGACGAGACACAGGTGCTGGGTGCGACGGGCAAAGACCTGGCCG
>SIAF01000148.1 GCA_009691905.1 Planctomycetaceae bacterium
AGTGGATATCACCCGCTTCCGTAAATACAAACGCGGCCCGAAAAAACCGCCGACGCCACGCAGCAAATATCACAACGGAGGTCATGCCTCGACCGCCAAAATCCTTGCACTTCGCCACACTGAATGACACCTTGGAAGCCCTGGGCCTACGCCCTGTCAGGCCGCAACGTCTTGCCTGCCGGAATTTTGAGTGAGCCGAATTTCGGGTCGATCATCCACCATCAACTGGGAGCGACGGGAGGTCTGCCGGGATATGTCGCCGTCCCCGGTTCGACGCGCCCCGGCCCCCCCGACACCGACATGTTCGTCCCGGCCTACCTCGGGCAAAAGTTTGCACCCTTCTGCACGATGGGCGAACCGCGGACCAAACAGTTTCAAGTGCGCGACCTGGGTTTTCCCGAAGGGATGTCGGCCGAGCGATTCACGCGTCGCCAGTCGCTGAGCGATCGGGTCGAAAAAACCCTGTCCCGCGCCGAGCGTGCCGGCGGTTTGACCGGCATGGAGCAACTCTATGGCCGCGCTGCCGAATTGCTGACGTCGCAACGGGTCCGTGAGGCCTTCGACATTCACGCCGAGCGCGGCGAGGCTCGACTGAAATACGGCGACAGCAAGATCGGCCGGCGGTGCCTCTTGGCCAAGCGCCTGATCGAGGCCGACGCACGGTTCGTGATGGTCGATTACGGGTACGACTGGGGCGAGTACAACAACTTGTGGGACAATCATTGCGCTCCGGTGCAGAACCAGCTGCACATGTGGAAGATGTGCAAAGAGCCGTATCATCTGCCCGCAGTCGACCAGGCGTTTGCGGCGCTGGTCGACGATTTGGCGCAATCGGGCCGGCTGGCACGAACGCTGGTCGTCTACTTCACCGAATTCGGCCGCACGCCGAAAATCAACGAAAACGGGGGCCGCGATCACTGGGGTTATTCGGGCTCGATCTTTTTCGCCGGCGGGGGAGTGCAGGGGGGGCAGGTGCTGGGGGCGACCGATTCGATCGGCGGCTACTGCAAAACGCGCACGTTTTCACCCGCCGACGCCGTGGCGACGGTGTACAAAGCGGTGGGCATCGACCCGCACGCGACGCTCACCGATCGGCAGGATCGGCCGGTCCCGATTCAGAATACGGGCGAAGCAATTCCGGTGTTCTGACCGAAGACCCTTGCGGCAGGGTGGCGGGGTCAGAGCGATCGCTTGTGGCTACCGCGCGACGCGTAGGCGTCGGCTTCGTGCGTCGCGAGGCAAGACTTGCAAGACAGTCGAGCGATGGCCCCGTGAGGTGGCCAACCACGGGCGACCCAGTGGAACGCGTTGCATGCGCCGGGGCCATCGCTGGCAAGTTGACGAGCGACCCGGCGGCTACGTGCAACGCACGCGGCGCCATCGATGCCCAATCCGGCGCGACGCTCTGACCCCGCCACCCGGCGCCTCATACGCACGGGGCCCAGACAGGTCGGTAGCCAACCGACCTTGGCCGGGCGTTACTCCTTTCCGATGCAGTACAGATGCTCGTTCGACCGCAGGTACAGCCGCCCTTCGCTGACAGCCGGCGTGGCGTCGAAGTTCGTTTCGTCCCCTTCGAGTTTGTTGAGCGCCAGCAGCTTGAATTTTGGGTCGCCGGCGATCACAAACACGCCCCCGGCGCGGCTGACGGCATAGATGTTGTCGCCGGCCGCGATCAGCGAGGCGTAAAACTGGGCTCCGCCGCCTCCGCCGCCTCCCCCGCGGCTACCACGCCCGCGGCGACCCCCCTGTTGAAAGGCGACCGGCTGAGCCGCCGGTTTGGCGCTGGCCAGTCGCTCGGCGTAGATCTTGTTGCCGGTCTTGGCCGAAATGCAATAGGCGATCCCGTCGCGATCGTTGATGCCGAACAAGCGGTCTTCGTGCAGGACGGGAGTCGGGACGTTGCCCCCGATCCTCTCGCGCCACGCCACGTGCGATGCGTTGACGTCCCCCGAGCCGCCGGTGCGGACGGCGATAAACTGGCTGTTGCGGCCTCCGCAGACGTGGGCCACCCCCCGGCCGGCGATGACGCTGGGGCAAATATAATCGCTGATTCCCTCGCAGAACCAGAGCCCTTTTCCCGTTTTCGGGTCGAGACCGTCGATCTTGTTTTGCGAACTGACCACCAGTTCGTGCCCGCCGGCTTCAGTGCTCACGAGGGCCGGCGTCCCCCACGAACGATTGATGCCGCTGAAACGCCACACCTCGTGCCCGTCGGTCTTATCGAGGGCGACAATCGACTTGCTTTCGATCGAGGCGTTGACGATCACCAGCGAGTCAAACAGGACGACCGAACTCCCCGAGCCCCAGCCGTCGGTCCCCGTGCCGACGCTTTGACGCCACATTTCTTTGCCAGCCAGGTCGATCGCGGCGACGCCACCGGTTCCCAGGAACACATAAATTCGCTCGCCATCGGTGGCAGGCGTACTCGAGGCGTAGCCATGCTGGGTCATGTACCCGGAGTAGTTCGCTTCCGGCGTCTTGCTCTTTAGATCGGTGGTCCAGATGTGCGTTCCGTCGTGTTGATTGAGACACACCAGTTGCCGCTGCAGGTCCTCTTTTTTGCCGTCGTCGGTCATCGTGCCGAAGCCGGTGTAGCTGGTGACATACACCCGGTCTCCCAGCGTGATCGGGCTGGATGCACCGGGACCTGGCAGCTTGACCTTCCAAAGCAGGTTTTTCTTTGCGTTCCACTGCGTGGGAACAGTCTCGACGATGTTGCCGCTGCCGTCAGGGCCGCGAAACTGCCGCCAGTCGGCCCCCGAGCACACTGTCCCATGAGCGAGCGCCACCAGCACGAACCCCCGCAGTACCAGACAGGGGATCTGAAACGACCTGATGCGGGACATTCAAAGTCTCCTGAAAAGGGGGGAAACAGCGCAGACTTCGGCCGCAACCAAAGCAGGGAACCACGAATCGTACGAATCAAACGAATGATAGACGAAGAAAAGCAAGATGGCCGCAATTGCCATCCAGAATCTGCAGCCCCGTCACTTACGCTGTTCGCTCATGCCGGGATTGTATCGCGGAGGGCGGGAGGCGGGAAAGGGCGAGTAGCACTACCCCGTGGCCAGGTCCAAGCCGGTTGGTGACGCACTCCATGAAAGCGCTCGCGGCCGTTCCCCGTTCGCGGGGGCGGCTGTTAAGATGCCCCGGCGGAAGCGTTTCGGCTTCGACTCTCGGCGCCGCGACAGGTCGAAGCCCGCGGACAGGCAGAGTTTCCCTCAGGAGCGAACTTGCATGGAGCCACACACGATCGGCGAGCGGGTCATCAAAGTCAAAACCAAGATCATTGCGACCGTCGGACCGGCCTGTGAGAGCACCCGCAAGCTGACCGAACTCGTGCAAGCGGGAGTCGACGTCTTTCGCCTGAATTTTGCCCACGGCCGCCACGACTGGCTTGAAGGAATTGTTGCGGCGATTCGGGAAGTCTCCCGGACGCTCGATCGGCCGATTGGAATTCTGGGCGACCTGGCGGGACCCAAGATTCGCCTGGAAGAGTTGCCCGGCGGAGCCATGCAGTGTCAGGCCGGTCAGCGGTGCGAGTTTGTCCGCACTGCCGACCCGGCCTATCCGAATCGTCTGACCTGCACGTACGACCGACTCGTCGATGAGTTGCAACTGGGCGATCGCGTGCTCCTGGCCGACGGGGCGGTCACAATGCATGTGATCGAAAAGCACGTCGCCCCGCCGCGCGTCGTCTGCCTCGTCGATCAGTCGGGCGAGATTCGCTCGCGGCAGGGTGTGAACCTGCCGGGGGTCGTCCTCAGTACGCCGAGTCTGACCGAAAAGGATCACGTCGATCTGGCTTGGGCGTGCAAAGTCGGCCTCGACTTCATCGGGCTGTCGTTCGTTCGCAGTGCCCAGGATGTGCAACTGCTGCGGCAGGCGATCGTCGAATTAGAGCCCGCTTTCGAGCCTCGCATTGTGGCCAAGATTGAAAAGCCCGAAGCGATCGCGCAGCTCGACCGCATTCTGCACGAGACCGACGCGGTCATGGTCGCGCGCGGCGACCTGGGGGTCGAGGTCGATCTGGAGCTCGTTCCCGTCTACCAGAAACGCATCATTCGGCAGTGCAACGAGCATCGGATCCCGGTGATTACCGCAACGCAGATGCTCGACAGCATGCAGAACCACAACCGCCCGACGCGGGCCGAAGCGGCCGACGTCGCCAACGCCGTGCTCGATGGATCAGACGCCGTCATGCTCTCGGGCGAAACGGCCATCGGCAGGTTTCCGGTCGAGGCGGTGACGACGATGAGCCGCATTGCCCGCGAGGCCGAGCAGATTTTGCCCCCGGTGCAACAGACCGACACGCAGTCGCTGCCGCGATCGCGCGCCCTGGCGGTAACAGAAGCGGTCACGCTGGGCGCCGCCCGCGCCGCCGAGCAGTTATCGGCCGACCTGATCGTCGTGGCCACCCGCAGCGGGCGGACGGCCCTGTCGCTGTCGCGGCAGCGCAGCCCGATTCCCATTCTGGGCGTGAGCGACAGCCCCGAAGCGGCGCGCCGCATGTGCCTGTATTGGGGGGTTACGCCGCTGGTGAGTGACAAGGTTCATGCTGGGCAGCAGGAACTGCTGAGGTTCGTGGTCGAATGGTGCCGCCGGCACCACGTCCTGAAATCGGGCAGCAAGCTGGTGCTCGTCTCCAGCAGCAACTGGTCGGCTGAAGGTCACGACCAGATTCTGGTGCATGCGATCCCGTAGCCGGGGTTCAAGAGTTCAAGGGGTAAAGAGTCGGTTATTCGGTCGGGATGACGGATTGAAGTGTCCCGGCCTGGCGGCGGCAATCGCGTGCCACCACGAGAAACGCCAGAAAGTCGTACAGCCCGTGGGTCACGATCGGCGTAAGCAGGTTGTCGGTCGCGTCCAGCAGCCAGCCGAAGTAGCCTCCGACCGCACCGGCCAGCAGCGCATACAGCGGGCTGGCCGAATGCGCCAGCCCGAACAGCACGTTGCTCCACGCCAATCCCAGCCAGGGTTGCAACACCCCTCGGAACAGCGCCTCTTCGCCGATGCCGGCGACTGCAGCCAGGAGCAGCAGATCATACCAGCGGCACCGGGCCAGCGACGGTCCCAGCGTTTGAATCAGCAGGTTCTTGATCTCGCGCAACGGTCCGATCGGTCGCCGGTAGCTGATCGCGAACAGCGCAAAAATCGGCAACGTGGCCGCCACTCCTGACCCGAACGCGCTGAGGCTCCACTCGAATCGACTCCAGGGACCCACGTCGCACCAATAGCCGATCGATTGGGCGATGCCGACCAGGCTGCCCTCGAACAACAGGGCGACTGCCAGAAATTTGCGGCGGTCGGTCAGATCGAGCATGGAGGGTCGAGAAAACAGGGGCGAGGCGACGCGGCAACGAGGACGATTCACGGCTGTGGGCGAGTTTAAGGCTTGTCGTCGGCGGTGACGAGGGATAGTGGTCCCCAATGGCGCCGATGCCATCGTGCGCATCCTGGGCACCACCGATCACACCCCCAATCATCCGTCGAACCACATCGACGACTTCAGCAGCCATCACGTCGGCGGCGCCCATTTTGTGTTTGGCGACGGCAGCGTCAAGTTCGTGAGCACCAACATCGACCTGGGGCACTATCAGAGCATGGCGACCCGCTCGGCGGGAGACATCACCGGCGAGTTTTAGAATCGGCAGTTCGTAGTCCCGCCTTTAGGCGGAAGCCGGTGCAACCGTCTCCTCGACGTTCAAATGGGACGCAAGCCTTTGCGTCCGCACGCACCGCCCGGTCTTCGAAAAATCTCCCGATTGACTGTTGCCAAACCGTACGCCTCCGGGCATGATAGGGCGCGCCGTCTCTACAGTTGTCGAACTCTATGACCCGACCGCTGGTCGTCATCAACGTCGTCGGCCTGACGCACAAGATGCTGGGGGCTGGCACGCCCCACATTTCGCGGCTCGCCGCCGACGGCTTCGCACGCCCGCTGGGGACGGTGTTGCCGGCCGTCACCTGTTCGGCCCAATCGACGATGCTCACCGGTCTGTTGCCGCGCGATCATGGGATCGTCGCCAACGGCTGGTATTTTCGCGATTTGTCGGAAGTCTGGCTGTGGCGGCAATCGAACCGGCTGGTCGGCGGCGAGAAGCTTTACGAAACAGGCCGTCGCCGCGATCCCGATTACACCGCGGCGAAGATGTTCTGGTGGTACAACATGTATGCGGCGGTCGACTGGTCGATGACGCCGCGTCCCAGTTACCCGGCCGACGGCCGCAAGATTTTCGATTCGTACAGCCAGCCCGAGGCGTTGCGCGACGACTTGCAGGCGAAGCTGGGGGTCTTTCCGCTTCCGCGCTTCTGGGGACCGGCGGCCGACATCACGAGCACCCGCTGGATCACCGACGCGACGCTGCAAGTCATGGCCGACCATCAGCCGTCGCTGACGTTGGCCTACCTGCCGCACCTCGATTACAACCTGCAGCGTCTGGGACCGGATGACGCGCGAATCGCCGAAGACATTCGTCTCGTCGACGCCGAGGCCGGTCGCCTGATCGACGCCGCCCGCGCGCGACACGCCGAAGTGGTCGTGCTTTCGGAGTACGCGATGACCGCGGTCGATCATCCGATTCACATCAACCGGGTGCTGCGCGAGGCAGGATATCTCGCCGTCCGCCGCGAACCGCTGGGGTGGGAATCGCTCGATTGCGGAGCGTCGCGCGCGTTCGCCGTCGCCGACCACCAGGTGGCGCACATCTACGTTCAGCATCCCGGCGATCTGGGCGCGGTTGCGACGCTCTTGCGGCAAACTCCGGGCATCGAGCGAGTGCTCGACCGAGCCGAACAACACGATTTCGGCATCGATCACGAACGCTCGGGCGAACTGGTGGCGATCGCGGCGCCGGGGGCCTGGTTCACCTACTATTTCTGGCTCGGCGACGCGCTGGCCCCCGATTTCGCCCGCACGATCGACATCCACCGCAAGCCGGGCTACGACCCGGTCGAGCTGTTTGTCGACCCGCAGATTCGCTTTCCCAAACTGCGAGTCGCCAGCCGACTCGCCCGCAAGGCGCTGGGGTTCAGGTATTACATGGACGTCATCGGCCTCGACGCGACGATCGTCAAGGGGAGTCACGGCCGACTGCCGACGGTCGGGCGCGACGCCGTCGAAGGACCGGTGTTCGTTGCGTCGTCGCGCGCTATCGAACGCGATTCAATCGCGATGACTGAGGTCAAAGACCTGCTGCTGCAACTACAGTTCGAAGCGTGAACTGTGGCTGACGGCGAAGAGGCAAGCCCCTGCGCAACCGAGGTCGCCAAGGCTTGCCCTCTTCGCGTTCGTCAGGGCGCATCACCAGATATCAGCCTTCGCCGCCCCGATCGCCGCGGCCAGCCCATCGGTTTTGGGCGAGAGTTCCAGCCCGACGAAGCCGCGATAGCCCAGGTCGTAGGCTTCTTTCAGCACGCGGTTGTAGTGAATTTCGCCCGTTCCCGGCTCGTTGCGGCCGGGATGGTCGGCGAGTTGAAGGTAGCCGATTTGCTTCGCGGCAAAGCCTTCCCGCAAGTGACCGCACAGGTCTCCCTCGGTGATGTGCATGTGATACAGATCCCAGTTGATTTTCACATGCGACGAGCCGATTTCTTTGCAGATGCGAATCGCCGGCGCGCTGCCGTACAGGCAATGCCCCTTGTGATCGACGCGGATGTTCATCGGTTCGAGAATCAGCGTCACGTCTTCGGCCTCGGCGATCGGGGCGGCGCGCTTCAGTCCCTTGATCACGTTGGCATGCATCTGGTCCTGCGACATGCCCTTGATGTCATCGCCGGCGACGACGCACATCAGCTTGCAGTTCCACTGATGGGCCACCTTGCAGCCGTCTTTGACCGCTTTTACGAAGTCGTCGTGGTTTTTCGGGTCGTTGAGCCCCGGGCTGAATCCCCAGGCGGTAAACTGCGCAATGGAAATACCCAGATCCTGCGTGAGCTTGGCGACGGCGTCGAGGTCTTTTCCCTGCCACGGCCAGATCTCGACTGCCGGAAATCCCATTGCGGCCGCCTGCTTGATCCGCTCGGGAAACGGCAGCTTGCCGAACCACATCTCGACGTTGACGGCAAACTTAGTATGCGGCGTCTTGCCGATCGTGCTGTGATCGGCGAAGTCAGGCTCGGCCGCCATCGCCAGGCCGGCTGCGGTGCCGACCAGCGCACTGGAACCGAGAAACGTTCGACGGGAAATGTCGGCAGGCATGGGAAGCGCTCCTGGGTTGTCAGATATCGTGGGGAATCTTTCGAATCAACATACTTTACCATGCCAACAGCCGTGGCAGTCAACTTCGTGCGATTACCCGATTGGTGGTTGTCGGCGTTCGCACTCTTCACGCGGAGCGATGAAGACTACTTTGGTTTTGACTCGTAGCGTTTCCGTGCCATCGGTGTGATCGGTGGTTCATAGACTTCAACCGCAATCAGAAACCTACGACACAGTTGTGAATCGGCGCCGAAATGCGCGATCACTTCTTATCCTCTTTCTTCTCCGGGACCGCCTCACCCGCCTCTTCCGCAGGCTTCTCCAACTGGCCCCACAGGTGGCCGCCGACTTTGTCGTGTTGCCAGGTTCCGGCGTAGCGACCGCCGTAAATCATGACCCGCGAGGTGAATGTTCCCAGTCCGGGAATCGTCAGGTTGGTCAACGTGATCACCGGCGTGTCGCCGGCCCATTTGACCTGCAATGTCATGGGGACGGTCAAATCGTGCTGTCCGTACTGAATCCGGGCCGAGAACAGCCAGTAATCGTCTTTGACCTTCGAAACCTTGGCAATCGTATATTTTTCCATCTGCGACGGCTTTTCTTTGCCGTCGACGATGACGCTGAAACTGCCCGAAAAGATCGCCCCCGACAGGTTTTCGGCAAAGGCCTTTTCGAGAGCCGCCTGATCGAGAGGTTTCTCGGCTGCGGCGGCTGCTTTCGGTGGAGTGGCTTGCGTCGTATCGGCGGCAATCAGCCGGCCGATTCCTGCCGCCAGCACGAGCATCAGGCTCCCGGTGACAAACTTGTTCTGCATGGTGCTTCTCCTGGGTCGCCGATCAGATGTTGAGTTGTTCGGGCCGCAGTGCCGGGGGCGTCCTCATCCCGGCGCGGGGCCACGACAGATTGTTCCATTGCCGCCTCAGGGATTCAAGGAGCGGGCGGAGGAAGAGGGCGCTAGGGGACTAGGGCGCTAGGGGACTAGGGATTGTATGCGAAGCCCCTTAGCCACCTAGCGCCCTAGTCCCCCAGTGCCCTAGCGCCCTGTTTTTCCCCTGCTCCAGAAAAACCGGAACTTCGCACGGTCTTCACACGAAATACACGGTCGGCGGATACTGTTTGGTCGTCTCTCACGGTCAGGTTCAACCCAATCTCCAAGGATGGAAGTCCACAGTACGCCATAGGAGGCGATTATGCTGGTTCTCGCGGGAAAACTGAGCGAATCCATCCAGGTCGGCGACGACATTCGGATCACGGTCGTACAGATTCGGCCCGGTCGGGTCCGCCTGGGAATCGAAGCCCCGCCCCACGTCCGCATCCGCCGCGACGAAGTCGTGCCGCCCCCCATTGCGTCGGTCGAACTGGAATTCGAGGTCGCCGTTGAAGTCGGGGCGGGCAGTGCGTGGTAAGTCGCCCCTTTGATTCCGAAAAGTTGACGCCGTGACTTTGACGCCGGCATTGCAGGCTGCGTGCTGACTTTATGAAGTTTCTTGCGGACTTTCGCCGCGGCGCTGCCGATGATTGTTGGTGCCAGCCCGCTGGATCCCTTGACCGGGAGAAGCGGTCGCCCGGACCGGCCCGAACCGTCCGGGCGAGCCAGCGGTTAAAAATAAGAGTGAATTTGTCAGGGTTCGAGTCGACGCCGCAGCCATTCCGTCGGAGGCGCCAAACCCATAATTCGTTGATTCCGGGATCACCCAACGGACCGTGCTCACACGGCCGTATCCCCGAACCATTCTCGAAGCGATTCCACCGTCGCAATCCGGCACGAATTCAACCCAGACGCTGCGGCGGCCCACCTTTCAGGGCCGACCGCAGTTTTGCTTTTTGGTCATCAAGTTTTGCCCCATTCGGCCACGCTGTTCTGCCGATAGGCGATGTTCGCCAATTGGGCGGCTGAGGCGCCCGAGACCCCCGCTTCGGCAGGAGCGTTCGGCTTGGCGCGAGACCGGATGCATTCGACCCAATTGACCAGGTGCAGCATTTCGCCGTCGGGTTTGTCGTAGAAATCGGCCCCGCGCGGCCCCGTGCCGATCACGTATTCCCGCGGCTCGATTTTCTTATTGCGTTCCGGGTGGATTTCGTACCGGCCGCGATCGAGGTACAGCGTCGCGTTCTCGCCCATGAATTCGAGCATCGCCCCGTTGCGGGCGTTGGCGAACGTCCCTTCGAAATAGATTTGGACTTCGTTCGGGTATTTGAGCAGACACTGGATCGTGTCGGGGGTCTCCCAGACGCCGGCGCTGTTGACATGATCGCCGATGGTGGTCGCCACGAGCGGATGATCGACTCCCAGGTACCAGTGGGCCACGTCGATGAAATGCACCATCAAATCGGTCAGAATTCCGCCGCCGAAATCCCAGAACCAGCGCCACTGGCGAAAGCGGTAATCGTCGAACGGCTGGTCGGGGGCGCTGCCGAGAAACGCCTTCCAGTCGACCTGCGCGGGATCGACGTTTTGCGACGTCTTGCGGAACCGCGGCTGATTGCGGTTCCAGGTGAGGTGAACTTTGAAAATCCGCCCGAGCTCTCCCGATTTCACGATCTCATACGCCTGCTGAAAGTGCGGCATGCTGCGCTGTTGCGTGCCGACCTGCACGATTCGCTTGTGATCGTTCTGCGCGGCAATCACCGCCGCCCCTTCGCTCAGGTCATGGGTCAGCGGTTTCTCGACGTAGACGTCTTTCCCGGCGGCACAGGCGGCGACTGTCATCGGGACGTGCCAATGGTCGGGGGCGCCGATCAGCACCGCGTCGATGTCGCTGCGATCGAGCAATTGGCGAAAGTCTTTCGTCCGCGTGGCCCGCGAGTCGGCCAGCTTGGCCCCTTCTTCGAGATGAAAATCCCAGACATCGCAGACGGCGGCGATCCGCACATTGGGAATTTCGCGCAGCGACTGCATCAGGCGGCGACAACGGTTGCCCGTTCCCAGACACGCCACGTTGAGCGTATCGTTGGCGGCAAACCCGCGTGCCGTTTCGGTGGCGAGTCCGGCAAAAACTCCGGTGGAAACCGCGACCCCCGCGGTTTGCAGAAACGAACGACGATTGCCAATATCGGACGAATCAGAGCAGGGGGGAATGTGTTGCGGCATGGCAATGAGGGGCGAGGGGCGAGGGGCGAGAAACCGATTACTGCAGCCAAACAGTATTGGGAAGTGACGGGTTGATGATGCGTGCAGCGTATCCCTGAATGCGGAGGTGAGTCAAATCGAGAGGTGCAGGCGCGAGCCGAAATGCGAGCCGGTGGGTTGACCCCACCGGGCCCGGCCCACCGGTGGGGTTAACCCACCGGCTCGCTGCAAAAAAACCCACGAATTCGCGGTCTGTTCAACCAATTGTTCCAGAGGAATTGAACCACCGAGGCACAGAGAACTCCGGAGACAGCCAGGGCATCTTGGATGGCCCTCGACGTGTGGAGTAAGGGCCGCATTAGCTCGCAAACGTGGAATCAGGCCGTTGCGCGTCGCAATTCGACCGTTTTCGCGCCGCGCGGATTGGGAAAAACTGTAATTTTCACGGGAAAAAGTGTGAAAAGCGGTTCGAAATTCGATAAATTCTACGTTTGTGTAGATTTTTGAACTCTTCATTCTTTGTATTTTAACATGGCGTTTTTCCGCGATTTCGGATCACAGCCTCTTTTACCATCGTGACTTGCGTTGATGCTGGCAGCGCTTTCAGGCGCGCCGTCGAGACAGAGGTCGAATTGCCCATAGTCTCCAAAACCCCAGAAAATGGCCTGAAAATGACCCATTTTGTGTGAAGAAACGACCATTTTTGATGAAGACACGCTCGAAAATCGGCAAGATGATGACAACTGTTTGACATCCAAGCTGCTGAAAGCCCGCGATTTTCGAAGAGAGCCATCGTCAACGAGAGGCATGGATCGATTGAACCATAGAGGCACTGAGGGCACAGAGACGAATGGACTGGCGGCGATTCCGGTTCCTGGCCGTTTCTCAGTGTTCTCTGTAGCTCTGTAGTGCAATGACGACGCCCCGTCGTTCCAATTCCATTGTCATTTGTCCTTTGTCAATTCTCAATTGCTGCGTATTTTACCACACCGCAAGCGACCGCCGAAAGATCGCGGTGCGCAAATCTGGAAATGTGGCGAAAAGTCCTCTGGAATGCAGCCATTTATCGCCGAATCGACTTGCGGCATGGCCCCCCACTGAGGGATCAACCAGATCGTCGGCTCGCCAGGCGTCGTCCATTCGACCGAACGCCGCCGACGGGAGCGGCAGATCAGCAAAGCCGTTGTGGGGGATGGTCATGTCTGCGCGTCTGGTGGCCCCGCACAAACCACGCAATCGGCCCCAACCCGGCCATCGGCGCTGCGGTCGATGTGACCGATGCGCGGAATGCTGACGCCATTCACCCCCGAGCCACAGATGGCCCCGCATCCCTGTCGAAGTCTCATGATTAGACTGCCGGTTGAATTCGTCCAGCCTAGCCGCCACGATATCCTCTTGGTCGGTGCGAAGCCGAGTTGGGGGCTCGGTCGACGACTGGCCGCATGGTTCCCAAAATGGGAACCTTGGTCTTGACCGCGTCAGAAGAGCAAAGTAGAAATGAAATGCGAATCATCTCGAAGAAGGCGCTCAGAGACTTCTGGGAAAAAGAGCCGGCTGCGAGGACGGCTCTGGAGGCGTGGCACGCAGAAGCCAAAGTCGCCGAGTGGACTTCACCCATCGACGTGAAGGCCCGCTACGGCACCGCGAGCATCTTGAAAGACGGCCGCGTCGTGTTCAATATCGGCGGAAACAAGTACCGGCTTGTGGTGTGGATCAGCTACAGCTTTTTTACGATCTATATCCGGTTCGTGGGGACGCACGAACAGTATGACGAAATCGACGCCCAATCAATTTGACGGAGGCGCAGGTCCATGAAGCCGAAGGTGATCAAAACCGAGGCGGAGCACAAGGCGGCCCTGGCGCGCATCGACTGCATTTTCGACGCCAGGCCGGGCACGCCGAAGGGGGACGAATTGGAGTTGCTGCTCCTGCTTGTGGAGACGTTCGAGGAGAGCGCGTACCCGATCGATCCGCCCGACCCCATTGCCGCCGTTCGGTTTCGCATGGAACAGCAAGGACTGGGGCCCAAAGACCTGGTCCCTTACATCGGGAGCAAAAGCAAGGTGTCGGAAGTGCTGAGCGGCCGCAGGCCCTTAAGCCTGTCGATGATTCGCAGGCTCGTCGCAGGATTGCACCTCCCGGCGGAAGTTGCCATTCGGGCGACGAAATCCCCGCGGGCTCGACGTGGCAAACCGAAACCGGCTCGCCGGCGACTGCCCGCCGCCGGTAGCCGTTGATATCGCCCGCCCGTGCGGCTTCGACACGTCGGTCGATGTGACCGATGCGCGCGCGTGAGTCGTTCTGATCGGGGGGTGGCACGCCCTTCCTTCGTTCCTCAGTCAGGGCGTGCCACCCGACCGGGCCTGCCCACCGGCTCGCTGCAAAAAAACCCACGAATTCGCGGTCTGTTCAACCGATCGGGGCCTGTCGAATTGAACAGACCGCAAAAAGCCCGAGAAAATGACGGTCTGTTCAAATCAGCAAACCGACATATGTGGAGAAAACCGCTGAAATTCTCCGGCCTGTTCAACTTTTTGTGGGTCGCTGGATGGCCAATGGTTGCCCCCACCGATTTTCCATAAATACCCCAACTCCACCCGACTGGCCAACAAGCCGCCGGCCGATCCATCATGCACGATCCACCATCATTTTAACACGCCAGAGAACCGCGCTGCGCAAATCTGGAAACAATTCGATACCGTCGGTCGATGTGACCGATGCGCGCAAGGGTGCGGCAGAATCTCGGCCAAGAATACTGTGGCTCAGCCGGTGGATGGTTTCGGAATGAGCGATCCAAACCCGCCCGTGCTGTTCCGCCGCAACCCGAGCACCGCCAACGCGCGATACCGAGCGAACTCGAAGACCGAGGTGGCCAGCATTGCCCATATGCAATCCACACGATTGCTCAGTTGAACCAGAACGCGAAGCCGATGAATTCGCCCTGAAAGACGCGCAACAGCCGTTCCCAGACGGCCGGGTCGGTGAGCGTTCCCTGTTCGAGGTACGGCGCGGCGCCCGTTCCCTGGACCCACATCACGAGATCGAACGGCTGCGGCTGCATGAAGACCTTGCGCAAGTTGACGCCGCGCGGCTGGTTCCCACGCCAGAACGGAACGAGCTTCTCGCCCTTCAGGATCAGCTCGGCTTCCGAGAGGAACATCCTCCAGCCATCGATCATTTCCTGCGTCACGTGCACGTTGGGGATCACTCCCGTCTGCTTCGGACCGGGGATCCATTCGTGATCGTCGTCGGTCTCATTCAGAATCAAATCCCAGGATCGCCGGCTGAGAGAAGCCATTGCCTCTAGGCTTCAACCAAGCACACCCGATTTCGTCATTTCCGGCGTAGCAACAAAAAACTCGGAATCCCTGGGCGTTCTGTGGTGTTTCATGTGTGCGTAAACAATGAAGCACCTCGAACACAAAGGAATTTCGAGTGAAACGGATTAT
>SIAF01000149.1 GCA_009691905.1 Planctomycetaceae bacterium
TTTAAAGCAGAGGTTGAAGGTACCATTTTTCTTTCCGCAGGACTGAATTCCCCTTCTCCATCCGCGAGACCACGAATGCCCTACGAATCAAGCCACTTCGCTCACTCCCAACGCTAGAAACTCACAACCCTAGATCAGGAGGTCTGAGGTTACTGACGCGGGTTTGGTTCATGTCAGGGAGATAACGAACCTGCGAAGCCTCGATCTCACTGACACGCGGGTCACCGACGCAGGTCTCGCACGCCTGACTGGGATGCCGAACCTGCAGGCGCTCTTCCTCGAAAACACGCATGTCACCGACGCTGGTTTGGCCCACCTGACTGGGCTGCCGAACCTGGTAATTCTCATTCTCGATCAGACAAACGTCAGCGATGACGGCTTGGTTTACCTGGAGGGTCTGACAAACCTTGCCGTGTTATACCTCAATGACACTCAAATCACCGACGCGGCCCTGGCCCACTTGACGCGGCTGACGAACCTGCAACTACTCTTGCTTTGCGATACACAGGTTTCCGACGCGGGCATGGGTCATGTCCGGGAGATGACGAAACTGAGCAGCCTCCATCTCACCGGTACGCGGGTCACCGACGCTTGCGTTGCAGAACTGAAAGTGAGGTTTCCGAGCGCAAGAATCTTGAAATGATCGGCGGCCGAATGCCGCGGTCGGGTGTCGCCTGACTGCGAGTGCATAGGCGTCCATGAGGTCGCCGATACGAGTCGTTATTGAATTGGAACTTCGAGAACCTCTGGGCCAAAGTCGAGGTCGCCGACGTGCCGAATCCGGATGCGATGCTCATCGACGATCCATAACCGCCCGGCGACAGGGACCGCATCGAAATGGGATGCCAGCCGTCGCAAAAGGGTCATCACCGCCGTCGGACCGGGACGGCGCAGGCGCAGCACAATCAATCCGGCGTAATGCTCCGGCGGAAAAACCAGGATATTTGAGAAGTCGAGGTCGAGCGAGATCAATGCCCGCCCTTCGCTCTGGCACGCGGCCAGTACCTGCGGGTCGGAGCAACTGCGCAATCCCTGCTCATAGACCGTCATGACGTCATGGCCCGATGTACGAAGAAAGTCGGCGACGGAAGGGGGTAAATTCTCGTCGGTCTTGAAACGCATTAAGCCACCTCTTGCCCCAGCGGCAGAAATCGGTCCTCGGCCATGTCGGCGGCGAAGAGCATGGCTGCTTGAATGTCCTCCGCCGTCACGTGGTAGCCAGCCGCGATCGACTCATACGATTCGCCTTCGGCGAGATTGGCGAGAATCACGCTCACCATCACGCGGGTTTCCTTAATGCATGCTTTGCCGTGACAGACGTCGGCCTTGATGCTGATTCGATCTTGCCACTTCATTTTTTCGCTCCTGTCACTGCGGATCCTCCCACGAGTTTAGCAGAATTCCAGCGCGCCCAGTACGACATTGGCGGCTTTGCACGAACAAGCGAGGACGCTTGCTCTACGGGTCGTAGCACAAGCGTCCTGGCTTGTGGCCGATTCATTCGGGCTTCACGGTCCTGGGACGTCCCGGATTTCCGTCGGGAATTGAGGCTGACAAGCTGCGGCGAACTTGCTATCTAAAGCATCGGTTGGACATCCACTTAGGGCAGGGAGGCACGCATGGGGGTTCCGCTTTCGCAGATGTGGACGGTGGCGACGTATGTGTTGGGGCAAAAGCTCCGCCGCGTTCCGCGGTTTCCCGTCATCCTGATGCTCGAGCCGCTGTTCCGCTGCAATCTGGCGTGTGCCGGTTGCGGGAAGATACAGTATCCGGCCGACATCCTGCGCAAGCACCTGACCCCCGAACAGTGCTTTCGGGCCGCCGACGAGTGCGGCGCCCCGATCGTGTCGATTCCCGGCGGCGAGCCGCTTTTGCATCCGCAGATCGACGAGATCGTCGCCGGCCTGGTCGCCCGCCGCAAATACATTTACTTGTGTACCAACGCGCTGATGCTCGAAAAGCATCTGCACCGCTTCAAGCCCTCGAAGTATCTGTCGTTTTCGGTGCATATGGACGGCCCGCGGGAAGAGCACGACCAGGCGGTCTGTCGCGACGGAACCTACGACATCGCTCACCGGGCGATCGCCGCCGCGATCAAAGCCGGCTTTCGTGTCACGACCAACACCACGCTATTCGACAATGCCGAGCCGGCGCGGCTGCACGAGTTTTTTCGTGAGATGACCAACCTGGGCGTCGAAGGGATGATGGTCTCTCCCGGGTACAGCTACGAGAAAGCCCCCGATCAGGATCATTTCCTGCCGCGGCGGAAGACGGTCAACCTGTTCCGCCGCCTGTTGGAAAATGCCGATCGCCGCTGGAAGTTCAATCAGTCGCCGTTGTTTCTGCTGTTTCTGCAGGGGCGCTGGGATCTGAAATGCACGCCGTGGGGCAGCCCGACCTACAACCTGTTCGGCTGGCAGAAGCCCTGCTACTTGATGCAGGAGGGCTACGCGGCATCGTTTCAGGAACTGCTCGAGACGACCGAATGGTCGAAGTACGGCACCGAAAGCGGCAATCCGAAATGTGCGAACTGCATGGTGCATTGCGGTTACGAGCCGACCGCGGTGGCGCAGACGTTCGGCTCACTGCGCAGCTTCGTGCAAACCGCCTGCATGACGGTTTTCGGTCGACCGCTGGGCTGGCTGAATTCGCGGGATCGGGATGACGATTCCAGCGGCAGTCGCAATGATTCGGTGAAACCGATCCCCCAGCCGCATGCCCTGCCCAAGCCGGCCGGCCGCAATCTGGTCGCGGCCTACGAATTGCCGATCGTCACGGTGAACTGAGGCGGGTGCGCCCGAATCCGGGATCATCCCGAGGGGCTCGGGCACACGATGACGCCTGGAGATCTGAGCGACCTGATCGCTTTCCTGCGCCAGGGGGTGGCGTGACGGGGCCGGGCGGCGACCTGCCGGCGCGCGTCGGGCTAACCACGATTCGACCCTTGACAGGGGGGGAAACCGAGCGAACACTGGCGTGTTGGGTGGTCTGCCTGCCCTCTTGCCCTGCCCGCCGAGGACGACCGCCCCGGCGATGCGATGGACGGTCGAATGAGTCCACGATGAACGAGGATGCGTTTCCCGACGACGACGCCAACGACTCCGCGCGCCAGCCTGCCCCGCCCGCGCCGCCGCCCGTGGAAACCGACGACCGGTTCCCGTCCGGTCCCTGGGAAGGGTTCTTTTTGCAGCCGATGCTCGCGCGCAAGAAGGGCTGGATGGAGCTGGGTTTGACGTTCCGCAACGGCTCGATCACCGGCGAGGGCCGCGACTGGGTCGGCCGGTTCCTCGTGCGCGGGCGGTACGAGTTGGACAGCGGGAAGTGCTGGTGGACGAAGCGGTACATCGGCAAGCACGACGTGTCGTACAACGGCTACAACGAGGGGAAGGGGATCTGGGGGCAGTGGGAGATGGTCTCGCGGCCGTGGCGGGGCGGATTCTACATCTGGCCGGTGGGGATGGGCGACCCGTCGCAGCAGCGGCTGGCCGAGGCGGTGGACCTGCCGATCGAGCAGGAGATCGAGTCGCCGGCGCTTCCGGCAGGTCAACCGGCTTCCACCATGTCCCCGCGGCCTCTCATGGGATAGCCAAGAGGCTTTACGCCAGCCGGTACGTGTCGGTATCCTTTGATGTGTCATTGGCGTGTTTTGAATTGCCGGGAGTTTATCGCAATGAGCGCTCGTTGTGTGAAATGGTCTTGCCTGGTGTTGTTGGCCCTGTTGGGTGTCTGGTTCCCGGGGGAGTCGGCGATCCGGGCTGACGAACCGGCGAAAGTGAGTCCGGTCAGTTTCTACCGCCAGGTGCGGCCGCTTCTGCAACGCAACTGCACCGGTTGCCATCAGCCGGCCAAAGCCGGAGGCAAACTGATTCTCACGTCCTTCGCCGCCACGCTGGCGGGGGGCGAGCAGGGAGCGGGTTTCGAGGCGGGCAAGCCGGGCGACAGCCTGTTGATCGAGGCGATCTCGGGCGAAAAGCCCTCGATGCCCAAAGGGGCGCCGCCGCTCTCGAAAGATCAGGTCGCATTGATCGGTCGCTGGGTGCAAGAGGGGGCCAAAGACGACACACCCGCCGAGGTACAGGATACGATCAGCCCCGAGAACCCGCCGATGTACCACAGTGCCCCGGTGATTTCGGCCCTCGCCTGGTCGCCCGACGGGCAGTTGATCGCCGTCTCGGGGTTTCGCGAGATTCTGCTGCACAAGGCCGACGGCAGCGGCCTGGCGGGGCGGCTGGTCGGTCGCTCGCAGTACATCACGTCGCTGACATTCTCGCCCGATGGAAAGCTGTTGGCCGCGACAGGGGGCAACCCCTCGCTGTTCGGCGAAGTGCAGTTCTGGAACGTTGCCGAACGAAAGCTCGAACGCTCGGTCACGCTGACCACCGACACGCTGTTCGGCGGGCGCTTCAGCGACGACGGGACCCTGTTCGCCTTTGGCGGAGCCGACAACAGCGCCCGCATTCTCAGGGTGGCCGACGCCGAACAGATTCTGAAGTTCGATGCGCACGCCGACTGGGTGATGGGTACCACGTTTTCTGTCGACGCCAAGCACATGATTTCGATCAGCCGCGACCGGTCGATGAAGCTGTCGATCGTCGAATCGGGCCAGTTCGTCGACAACATCACGAGCATCACGCCGGGTGCGCTGAAGGGGGGCCTGCAGGCTCTAAGGCGGCATCCGAAAAAGGATGAACTGTTGATCGGCGGAGCCGACGGTGAACCGAAGCTGTATAAGATGATTCGCACTCAGGTCCGTATCATCGGCGACGACTTCAATAAACTGCGCGGCTATCCGGTGATGAAGGGACGAATTTTCGCCCTCGATTTCAATGCCGACGGGTCCCAGTACGTCGCCGGTTCGAGCACGGGGGGCACCGGGATGGCCCGCATCTACAGCACTGAAGACGGCAAACTGCTGCACGAGTTGCCGGGACACACTCGTGGCGTCTTTGCCGTCGCGTTCGCGCCCGACGGAAAACGGGTCGCGACCGGTGGATTTGACGGCATAATCCGCATTTTCAACGCCGAAAACGGCGAACTATTCAAAGACTTCGTCCCGGTCGAAGTCACGCCGACGGTTGCGGCCGTGATTAAATGATAGAATCAGTCGTTCGGGTCGCCGACCTGGGCCGGCATTCACCCTGCGAGTCGGCGACTTGCACTCCGAATTTTGAAGCTACCTACTGAGGACGCTCGATGACCCGCCTTGCGCTTTTGAGTTTGGTACTTTTGGCCGATGCACTGGTTCCAGTCGAACTGGCTGCCGCCGACGTACCCGCCCTGCCCCCCATCGTCGAACTACAGGTCTTCCCGACAAAGCTCGAACTCAATGGGGTTCGCGACAGCCGCCGGCTGCTGGTCAGCGGCAAAACGGCCGACGGGTTCTCGATCGACCTGACTGCCGAGGCGAAACTGTCTGCCGAAGGCGACGTGGTTTCGATCGAGTCCGACGGATACATCAATCCCCTGAAGCCCGGCACAGCGAAGCTGGTCGTCGCTGCGGCCGGCAAACTGATCGACGTGCCGGTCGAAGTCAAAGACGCCCGGCCGGTCCCGGTCAGCTTCGTTCGCGAAGTCATGCCGACGATGAGCAAGGTCGGCTGTAACGCCGGCACCTGCCACGGCGCACAGGAAGGGAAAAACGGCTTCAAGTTGTCGCTGCGCGGCTACGACCCCGAACACGATTACTTTGCCCTGGTCGACGACCTTTCCGGTCGGCGATTCACCCGTTCGTTGCCCAGCCAGAGCCTGATGCTGCTGAAGCCGACCAATGGCGTCCCGCACGTCGGGGGCTTTCTGTTCGACGAAGAGTCACGGTACTACCGGCTGATCCACGAGTGGATTGCCCAGGGGTGCGAGTTCGACAACCAGGCCCGCGTAGCGCGTCTCGAAATTTTTCCCTCGAACCCGATTATCGATCGCGAGGGACGCAAGCTGCAGCAAATCGTGATCGCACACTACCCCGACGGCTCCAGCCGCGACGTGACCCGCGACGCCGTTTTCAGCAGCAGTGACTTCAACGTGGCGAGCGTGACCAACTCGATAGCGTCGTCGGGGGTGGTCGAATCGGCGCGCCGCGGCGAAACGACGATTCTCGTCCGATACGAAGGGGCCTATGCCGCCAACCCGATCACGGTCCTGGGCGACCGCACCGGGTTCGTCTGGGCGCCGTCACCCGAGTTCAATTACATCGACAAGGCCGTCAACGCCAAGCTGCAGAAGATCAAAACTCTGCCGGCCGAGCTGTGTACTGATGCCGAGTTTTTGCGCCGCGTATCGCTCGACCTGTCGGGGCTGCCCCCGACGCTGCAACAGACGCAGGCCTTTCTGGCCGACCCGCGCGACTCGAACATCAAGCGCACTGCCAAGATCGACGAATTGCTGGAAGGGGCCGAATACATCGACCACTGGACGGTTAAATGGAGCGATCTGCTGCTGGCGAACCGCAAATTCGTGACCGAAAAGGGGGTCTGGGGCTACCGCAACTGGATTCGCTCGGCCATTGCCGCCAACAAACCCTACGATCAATTCGTCGCCGAACTGCTGACGGCCAATGGCAGCACGTTTCAGAATCCGGCCGCGAACTATTACCGAGTCTCGCGCGAACCAACGGCGGTCATGGAAAACCTGACGCAGGTCTTTCTGGGGACGCGGTTCAGTTGCAACAAGTGCCACGACCACCCGTTCGAACGCTGGACGCAGGGGCAGTATTACCAGCTTTCGGCGTACTTCGCCGCCGTCGGCCGCAAGCCCGGCACGACCCCCGACGAAGAAGTCATTTTCCCGATGCGCGGCGCGATTCCCGTGGTCAACCCGCGCAGCAACGTCGCCGTTGCCGCCAAGTTCCCGTTCGATCATGCCGGCGTCATCGACGCCCAAGGCGACCTGCGGCAGCAGCTTTCTCAGTGGCTGACGTCGAAAGACAACCAGTACTTCGCCACCAGCATCGTCAACCGCTATTGGAGTTACCTGATGGGCCGCGGAATCATCGACCCGGTTGACGATATCCGATCGAGCAACCCCCCGTCGAATCCCGTGCTGCTCAAGGCGCTGACCGACGACTTCATCGCCCACAACATGGACCTCAAGCATCTGCTCAAAACGATTGTGCTGTCGCAGACGTACCAGCGCAGCTTCCAGAGCAACAAGTGGAACGAAGACGACGGCGAGAACTACTCGCACTTCATGCCGCGCCGCCTGACGGCCGAGCAATTGTTCGACGCAATTATGGTCGCTTCCGACAGCCCGGTAACGCTGCCGGGTGTCCCGGCCGGCTTCCGCGCGACCCAGTTGCCCGACCCCAACATCCAGATCGGGTTTCTCGATATGTTCGGCCGCCCGCCGCGCGAAATTCCCTGTGAATGCGAGCGGGCCGCCGACGTCAGTCTGGCGCAAACGTTGAATCTGGTGAACGGCCCTACGGTTTCTGAGGCGATCATTCATCCGCAGGGGTTGATCGCGCGGCTTTTGGCCGCGAAAACCAGCGACAAGACGCTGATCGAAGACATCTACCTGTCGGTTCTGGGTCGCTATCCGACGCACGACGAATTGACGACGTCAGAGGGTTATTTCGTCGCCGTCGAGGGCAAACCCGAAGCGGCTCAAGACCTGATGTGGGCTTTGATGAACAGCCCTGCGTTTTTGTTCAACAGATAAGCGTCATGACGAGCAGGCGAGCGGGGGGTGTTAGACCCCCTGAAGGCTCGCATTGCATGCGGCGCCGCACGGTTTCCTTTGCAGGTCCATCAGGAAGTAGAGAATCGGCATGAGCGATCCGGGAGATCCGGCCGTTCTCGGCAGCACCGTGAGCGCTGACGAGCGACAGTGGGCGTTGTTCGCCCATCTGGGCGGGCTGCTGGCGACGACAGTTTCGGCGTCGTCGGCGGGATTTCTGGCGCCACTGGTCATCTGGCTCATGAAGAAGGACCAGGCGCCGTTCGTCGACGATCAGGCGAAAGAGGCCCTCAACTTTCAGATTTCGATTCTGATCGCCGGAATCGTCCTGACCGTTGTCGGCGGAGTCCTGGCCCTGCTGACGTTCGGTATCGCATTGTTTGCCGTGATTCCCGCCGGCATCGCGCTGGCCATCTATGCCGTCGTGATGCCGATCGTCGCCGCCGTCAAAGCCAATGCGGGTGACCTGTACCGCTACCCGCTGACTCTGCGGCCGGTGAAATAACGCCGGCGGCGATCCGGTGGCAGACGAACTGAGGCGGCATCGCCAATTTTGCCTCGCGATCACCAACAACGCTTACGGGAAACGAGCGCGTCGCGAAACCGTCGATCGGGTCGCATTCACTAAGTTCGGCAGCGCGCCAGCGCCGTCTCGATTCGAGCCAGCGATTTCTCCCGTCCCAGCAGCACCAGGCAATCGTAGACCCCCGGTCCCACCGGCTGACCGGTCGTGGCGAGCCGCAGCGCGTGGATCAGCGTGCCGGTTTGCTCGCCCGTCTCCTGGCAATAGGCCTGAAGTGCCGATTCGATGGCGGGGACGGTGAACGGCTCGACCGACTGTAACCGCCGGCGGAACGCCGCCAGATGCGCGGGAACCCCCTCTTTGCGCACCCGTTTGTCGAAGTTCTTTTCGTCGACGGCAAAATCGTCGCGAAAGAAGTAGTCGGCGGCGAGTATATCGCTGAAAACTTTCAGTCGCTCTCCCAGCCCGACGATAATCGCTTCGACGAATTTTCGCATCGGTTCGGACACAGGCTCGGCCAGCAGTTTGGCCTGCACGAGGTAGGGCAGGCAGCCATCGAGCTTGTCGGCCAGCGGCAGTTCCTTCATCCAGTGTCCCTGAAAGCTGTACAGCTTGTCGGGGTCGAACCCGGCCGGCGCCTGGACGACTCGATCGAGGGTGAAATGCTCGATCATCGTCTCCAGCGACAGGATCTCGGTCGAATCATCGAGCGACCAGCCGATGCGCCCCAGCGCGTTCAGTACCGCGGCGGGAAGGTAGCCGACTCGCTCGTAGTATTCGACCATCACCGGGTCGAGCGCCGCCGAGCCGGTCAGCCCCAGTTGCCCAAAGACCTCGTCGGCCTTCTCGAACATCTTTTTGAACTGCGGATTTTTGCGGTACTGGTCGATCTTGCGCTTGCTGAGTTTCTCTTTCGACCCAGGGGCGGCGACATACGGGACGTGTGCAAATTCGGGAAGCGTGTTGCCCAGCGCCTGATGCAAAAGAATTTGCACCGGTGTGTTGGACAAATGCTCTTCGGCACGCACGACATGCGTGATCTGCAATTGGGCGTCGTCCACAACGGTGGCGAAATTGTAAAGCGGCGAGCCGTCGCCGCGCAGAATCACCGGGTCGGGCAGCAGCGCCGTTTCCCATTCGACGTGGCCGCGGATGTGATCGTCGAGAGCCACCTTCTGGCCGCGCGGGATCAAGAACCGCAAGACCCACGGACGCCCTTCCGCAGTAAAGGCGGCTTTCTGCGCGTCGGTCAGTTCCAGCGATCGGCGGATATTGATGTACGGGCGTTTTTCGCGCTCGGCTTGTTTGCGGTCGGCGTCGATCTCGTCCTTGGTGGCGTAGTCGCGATACGCCTGGCCGGTCGCTTCCAGCTTTTCGGCCGCCGCCCGATACAATTCACCGCGCTGCGATTGATAGTAGGGTGCATACGGCCCCCCCACATCGGGGCCTTCGTCCCAATCGAGCCCGAGCCAGCGAAAGGCCCTGAGAATCGGCCCCAGCGCCGCCTCTTGATTGCGGGCCTGATCGGTGTCGTCGATTCGCAGAATGAACTGGCCCTTGTTGTGCCGAGCCCACAGCCAGTTGAACAACGCGGTGCGCATCCCCCCGATGTGCATATAGCCGGTCGGGCTTGGGGCGAAACGCGTGCGGACAGTGGAAGGCATTTGCTGTTTACCAGGCGAAACGTGATTAAGGCGTCAGCTTTGGAAACCACGTCTGTAACGTGGACTTCATTTTCTGAAACGCGGGGTCAGAGCAACGCGCCAAGCTCACGCGGTTCGCAAGCTCGGTGAAGAGTGAGGCCGAGGGCTGCTTTCGCACTTCGCGCAGGGCCTCGCGAAACGCCTGTTTCGGCGGGGCGGGTTTGGTATTCCCGGCATTCAGGAATCCACGTTGAATCAACCAGTTTCGTAATGCCGGCGACTTACCGGACCATCCGCAAACGGCATCGACGTGTGGTGAGTCGCTCCAAACCCAATTCTCAAGTTCGGGATCGATGACCACCACGGCCGCTCTCGATTCCCAGCCGTTGGATGACAGCAATCGTTCGATATCCTGCTCAATTTCAACGCGCGATATTCGTTCACGGCCGCAACCCTCGCGGTCGAAGACCACGAGGGCATGGTCGTACTGATTGCAAAACGAGCGAAGATATTCGTGCGCTTGGGTTCGACATCCAGGATCACGACCCGGATGCCGGTAAATCTGTGCGGCCAGAGGCCGAATGCCGAGTGCTTCCGGACGGGACAAAAGCCCTCGCAAGGCAGATTCGGTATCGAGGTCTGCCGCCAGAATCACCAGATCCCCTCGCACCGCTCCCGTTCTCATCCGAGAACTCCCGACGCGAACAGAACCCCGAGGCTGGTCTCTCCACGCCACTCTTCCAAAGCCGGGTGCTCGCTCCCGCGGACGATATCGGTCGCACCATCTTTCTTGGCAAAGCACAGGACGTCCTTCGGCTCAACAATGCTGAGAATGACCGGCGAGTGCGTGGCAAGCAGAATTTGAGAATCGTAGACGTTGGAGAGCGACTGAAACAGCGTTTCGACGGCGCGGGGATGAATTCCGTTCTCCGGTTCTTCAATGAGAAAGATCCCGCTGAGTTCCGGCAGATACGCCGGCAATGTCAGCGCCAACAGCCGCAGGGTTCCATCCGAAGCCGTCCATGAAGGGATTCGAAGGCCTCCGTCATACTCCAGCATGAGATAGCGGTGCTTGTCGTCAGCACGTTCGATCGTCTCAATTTCCCGCAGGTCCGGCAGTGCTGTTCGCAAATGCGCAATCCAATCGCGATAACGCGGCTCATTTCTGCGTCGCAGGTCTTCAACGACCCACGGCAGATTCGAACCGTCGGAATTGAAGGCGCGAACCTGCCCCGGTGGACTGGCCAGACGCATTCGCCGACTGTCGAGCATGATCTGGCTCACCCCTTCTGCCAGCAGCTTCTTGAGCCAGATTGCGACGGGGAATTTCGATTCGTCCTCGGGCAGGTTCCCCAAGGCCGACTTTCGCGGACCGAGCTTGAAGGAAGGAACCCAACCCTTGCCTGATTCTTTGTAGACTTCCGAATAGAAATTGTCATTGCCACCGAGCGTCTTCCTGATGATTGTTCGTGTGCCCTTCTGTCGCGTCGATTCGACAATCGTGCCCGGAGGTGGGGCCGAGTTGGGAAACAGCGACCTGGGTCCTTCGAAGGTCGTCGCCGATTCCTTCAACACGACAGTCTCGGCGGCAATTTCATTTTCACCGGTGATTTGATTCACGTTGAGAGCGACCTCAAACCGGGTCGTCGTGAATTTGTGAACAGGCGAAACCAGTTGTGCTAAACCGTCAGGAATCTTGGCCTCGATCGCCAACTCGAATCGTCCCCCCGCGCGCCCCCACGTCAGGTCATCGAAGTTCGGACTGCGCTCGCTCAACGCGGCTTCCAACCCATCGGAAACGAGTTTTCCGAGGAACACAACCACGTCGAGAAACGTCGTCTTCCCGCTGGCATTCGGCCCGACGAGGACGTGAAACGGACCCAACGGTTGCCGGATGTACCGCAGGCAGCGATAGTTCAAAGCTTCGATGAGTGTCAGCATTCGACGGTTGACTGCTGCTGGGCCGCAAGCATGGTGACTGAAGTTTGGCTTTCTATCAATCCGGAGATTACCGCACCGCATTGTCAATCAGCAAGGCGCGCTCCCGACTGATCGGGCCAAGATCTGATTGTTGGCTGCTCAACTTCACTTTCGGTCGCCATCCAGCATTGCCGTTTCTAAAAGTTTCTTGGATAATCCCGATCGCAAATGGACCTTACCTTGGACTGGATTTGAAGGAGCACTCGACGATGCCGATTTTCAGTGACAATGCCGAGTCGATCGGTCGCACGCCGCTCGTGCGTATCAACCACCTCACTAAAGGCCTGGGGGCCACGGTGCTGGCCAAAATCGAGGGGCGCAACCCGGCCTATAGCGTCAAGTGCCGCATCGGCGCCGCGATGATCTGGGACGCCGAGAAATCGGGCAGGCTCAAACCCGGGATGAAAGTCGTCGAACCGACCAGCGGCAACACGGGCATCGCGCTGGCCTTCGTTTGCGCCGCCAAAGGTTACGCGCTGACGTTGACCATGCCCGAGACGATGTCGGTTGAGCGGCGGCAGATGCTGAAGGCCTTCGGAGCCGAGTTGATTCTGACGCCGGGGGCCGAGGGAATGCGCGGCGCCATCTCTCGGGCCGAAGAACTGGCCAAAAATCCCGAATACTTCATGCCCCAGCAGTTCAAGAACCCCGCCAACCCGGCGATTCACTTCAAGACGACCGGTCCCGAAATCTGGGACGACACGCAGGGCAAAGTCGACATTTTCGTCTCGGGAGTCGGGACCGGCGGCACGATCACGGGGGTCTCGCACTACATCAAGGGTGAAAAGAAACACCCCCTGCACGTCATCGCCGTCGAGCCGGCTGAAAGCGCCGTCCTCTCGGGCAAACCCCCCGGACGGCACAAGATTCAGGGGATCGGCGCGGGTTTCGTTCCCGAGATTCTCGATCGCTCGGTCATCGACGAGATCGTAACCGTCACCGACGACGAATCGTTCGAGATCGCGCGGCGGCTCGCCAAAGAAGAGGGCATCATCTGCGGCATCAGTTGCGGTGCGGCGATGGCTGTGGCGCTGAAGGTTGCCGCACGCCCCGACGCTAAAGGCAAAACGATCGTCGTCGTGCTGCCCGATTCGGGCGAACGGTATCTGTCGACCCCGTTGTTCAGTGCTTGATGCTCGAACGATACCTGATCGTCTGGCTGACCGTGTTGTGCGGGCTGGCGTTTTTCTGGCCCGATCTGCTGCCCGACGTCGGTGACCCGTTTGTGGCCAGCAAGCCGGTGCTGCCTTATTTGATCTCGGTCACGATGTTTGCCGTCGGCTGCCTGATGCGTCGCGACGAACTGCGGCAGGTGATGCGCGACTGGCGCTCGGTGCTCGCGGGAACCATCATCCAGTACACGGCGACGCCGCTGTTGGCCTACACCTTCGGCCATTTGTGCGGGCTGGACGAAGCCCACCTGATCGGCGTGATGATCGTGGGCTGCGTCCCTGGCGCGATGGCCTCGAACGTGCTGACGATGGTCGCTCGCGGCAACGTCAGCTATTCGGTCAGTCTCACGACGGTGTCGACGATCGTATCGCCCGTGGTCGTCCCCCTCGCCATGTCGATTTGCCTCAAGACGACGACGCAGGTCGACGTGTGGGACACGGCGGGCGAACTGCTGATGATCGTGGTCGGCCCGGTGCTGCTGGGACGTGTGCTGTGCCGGTTCGAGCCGCGACTCCAAACGATCATGGACCGCGTGGCCCCGATCCTCGCCCCCGTCACGATTCTGTGGATCATCTCGTCCGTCGTGGGAGCGAACCGGCACCGGCTGGGCGAGGGGGTCTGGCCGGTCGTCGTCGCATTAGCGGGAATCAACCTCGTCGGCTACCTGGTCGGATATTTCTCCGGCGCGGCACTCGGTTTTTCAGAAGGGGTCCGCCGCGCGCTGACGATCGAACTGGGAATGCAAAACGCCGGGCTGGGAGTGGCGCTGGCAGCCAAACTCTTCCCCGATTATCCGGCCGCGATGGTCCCCCCCGCCCTGTTCACGTTCGGCAGCATGGTCACGGCCACGCTGCTGGCCCAATGGTGGGCGCGCCAGGCACGACGGACAAAGACGAATGGAACCACGGATAACACTGATACTGGGGAGCGAGCACAACTTTCGGACCAGTAAGCAGTGTCGAAGTGGTTCGCGGATACGCGCGGGTAGATCCCGCCTGCCGGGCGGGATCTGGCGCGTCTCGTCGGCGTCCACTGGCGATAGGTCCCCTCCGGCAGACGGGGACCTACTTAAGGTGCGTTGCGCTCGTCGTCTCGCCTTGAGCCGGAAGCCGGATCAACAGTCGTGTCGGGCTTTGGTCTGAGTGAGGCCCGATGCGCACCCACCGGCAGGACATGCACCACCGGCAGGGCACAGCGGCTTCCGCCTCAAGTTAGGGCAGCTCGCGGCGCGAGCCTTTGACGGGCAGGAACTTGCGGCGAGACTTTCACCAAATCTCCTACGCCCCCCTATTTGCAAGTTCCTGAGAAGGCGGGACTATGAACTGTAGTCGCAAGTCAATTGTTCCAATCGCCCAAGTCAATTGTTCCAATTGACTTGGGCGATTGGGCCAGTGCATTCGCGTTAATCGTTTCCGTGGGCCGCGGCGATCCCCTGACACGGCGCGCGCCGCCGCCGGTGCTTTCCAGCACTTAACACTACAGCGCACTTTGCGCACAAATCGTTTTGGGATATGACTCTGCCGTGAGCGTCGTTGGACGACGGTTTTTCAGGGGAGAGTCAAGGATGACAGAGCAGCAGATCCGCAGTTTGGGTGGTGAATTGGCGAGGTTTCTTTCAGAGTTTGAGGACTGCTTCGGGCGGTCCGAGCCGCGGGACAAATTGGAAACGTACGTTCGCGGGCAGCTCAGCGAGTTG